>CAYTVN010000123.1:0-9527 GCA_964441655.1 uncultured Verrucomicrobiota bacterium
GATAGGCCTTGATCAACTCGCCGATGCCCCAGGGCAGCTTGTGCGTGGTCTGATAGCCGGTCGCCTCCAGCTTGGCGTTGCTGACCATGTAGTTGCGCTGGTCGGGATCCTTGCCCACCGGAGCTTCCATTATGGTGAACTCGGGGAGGTGCTTTTTGATCTCCAGGCACAGCTCCATCTTGGTCAGGTTGGCATCGCTCAGGCCCACGTTATACGCCTGGGCCTTCATGGTGTCCCAGTGGTCGAGGCCGTGAAGGAAAGCGCGGGATACATCGCGCACGTGGATGTAATTGCGCTTGAAGTGGGCCTCGAACAGCACCACGAAGCGGTCGTTTACCGCGCGGTAGGTGAAATCATTGACCAGCAGGTCCACCCGCATGCGCGGGCTCACCCCGAAGGCGGTGGCCAGGCGGAACGAGATGGCGCGCCCGGAATCCAGCAGGTGTTTTTCCAGCTCCACCTTCAGCACGCCGTACAACGAGACCGGGCGCAGCGGGGTCTCCTCGGTGCATTCGATGCCGGCCTCGCCGATGCCGTAGCCGCTGTTGGTGGTGGGGGACAGGAAGCGCTGGTGTTTGCTGGAGTGGTTGATCAGCATCGTGATGGCGTCCAGGTTGATGGAGCGGGCTTCCATCGGCCGCTGGGCGCACAGGGGCGCTCCCACCAGGCAGGCCAGGGGGACAATAACGTCCGCTTTGGCCAGCAGGGGCAGCATCAGTTTCTCGTCGCGCACGTCGCCGCGCACGATTTTCAGGTGTTCGTAGTGGCAGCAGTCCAGCAGGGAGGGCTGCCCGAATTGGAAGTTATCCACCACGGTCACGGCATAGCCGCGCTGCAGCAGTTGGGGAACGAATACGGAACCGATGTAGCCGGCGCCGCCGGTGACCAGGAAGTGTAGTTCAGGCTTGCTCATAAGCCCTTAAACGTACCTGCGTTGCGCGTCGCGGTCAATCATGGCGCCGATGATACGAGATTCCGATTTCGATTCCCATGGCGATGTGCGATTAATCCCCGCCCTTTTTGCGCTTCGCCGGCGGATGACGCATAGCGCCTCCGGCAGCTCGTCTTCGACCTAGGGACTGTGGCGCAAAGTTTATCGAGATGCTCTCCGGGCGCCACATTCTCAAGGAGGACCCACAATCCTCGCCCTATGTGAACGCCGCGCGCAAGAGAAGCGGGTGTTTTATCAGCTTACAATCCGGCCCACCGATCCCGTGGAGCAGATCATGGAACGGATCAAACGCATGGAGCAGGACGGGGTGGACTTGAACCTGGCCTACTCCACTTCGATTCGATAGATCGCGCTTGGTGAAGCCACTGGGGGGAATGAGTAGGAATTCATCGGCGGTGTGGCCGCGATGCCTGTAGCCACCACCTGGGTGAAACCGGCAACCAAGTCGGAGGCGCACATGATTCGGTAGGTGCGTCCTTCCACGCTTGGCCAGCGCAGTACGACGCCTTCTTCGGTAATTATCGGTGCTGAGTTATGGAGGCCAAAGGCCAGCGCGGATTGCGCGTCGAGGGCTGAAGTGCCCGCGAGCCATTCGTCGCGGGTGTTGAAGGTATCGTCGTCGAAGTCGAGCTCGTCGGCTGTCCCGTCGTCGGGCAAGCCTTGGCTGCGCAGCCAGGCCCTAAGCACGCCATTCGAGCTATATGACGGGTATTCATAGGCCCCCATGTCCACGGTGCCCTGCTGGATGCGCGGGTTTCCGTCGAGGTCCAGCGTGTCCGTTATACCCGTATAATTGGTCCCCGCGTTGATGCACGGTGAGTTGGTGGCGAGTCGGAAGTCCAGGCCCGCTGCATTGTGGAACAGCGGGTCGGCGACGATTACGTCAATGGCGCCCGCGGGCATTGGGGTCGTGCAGGAACTGCGGACCCGGATCAGTGCATAATGATTGGACGGTGTGTTGAGGTAGAGGATTGAATTGGTCACATTGCCATACCAGACGCCACCGCCCTGGTTCCCCACGACGGTGGAATTGATGATGTAGCCGTAGCTGCATCCGGCGCCGGTATTGTGATGGATGAGGCTGCTGCGCACCAACGAACCAGCACCATGCGTGCCGCTGCCCTGGTTGTAGCAGACGATGCAGCGATCCACCGTGCTATGCGCCGTGCCCGCTCCGCTGCCGGTGGCTTTGTTGTATTCGATGATGCTGTCGTAGGCCGCGCTGCCGCTCAGACCGCCGCCCGAGGTGCCCCAGGTCGCCTCGTTATAGGCCACTCGGCATCGATGAAGCGTGCTTCCGTTAGCGCCACCACCGCCGCCGGTGACGATGTAGCCTGCCGTATTGCTGATGATCAACGAATCTTCAATGATCCCGCCATTTACTCCACCGCCCCAGGTTTCGGCTCGATTGCCCTGGATGATGCAGTTGCGCACGTAAATATCGGGACCCGAACAATAGATGCCGCCACCGGCCATTTCCAGGTCGAGATCGCTGCCGGGCGGCCGCGACTTGAAGTTGCGTACGGTGAAGCCCTGGAGGCTCGATCCCGCACCGAGGAACGCGCCGCGGCCGAAGACCTGGTTGGTGCGACCGATGACGGTGACTTCCGGCCCGTTGACGCTGCGAATGTGGACGCCGTTGGTGGCGATCACCACGTTGGAATGCGCGGTGCCGGGATAGTTCCGACCGCCGGACACGTACACGCCGTTGCTGACCAGCACGGTCGCGCCTTCGGGCGCGATGTCCACCGCGGCTTGAATGGTCGTGGACGCGTTGGCCCAGGTGGCGAAGGGGGGAGTGTGACCACCGCCTGGCGCGACGTACAGAATCGTGTCCGCAGCCGAGACCTGCACGGTCACGGATGCTGAGGCGCTGTAAGCGCCGTTGGTCGCCGTGCCCGTGGCGATATACGTTCCTGCGCCACCATAGGCATGAACCACTATGCTTTGGGAGGACACAGTTTGACCATCGCCCAGATTAAGGGAAAGACCCGAGGCGATGCCCTCGACCTCAATGTTGAAGGTCAGGGCGTTTCCGGCCAGTGCCTGCACGGCACTAACGGCCAGGCGCAGGGAAAGCGGGCCGGGCGTGGCTGCGCCGTTGAATTCGTCCGCGCCGATGTCCTCCGCCGCGCCGCTGGGAACGGCATCGCCATCGAGATCGGTGCCCAAACCTGAAACGCCCGCCGCATCCATGCACGGCGAGCCGGGCAGCAGATGGCCGTTGATCGGGCTGACCAGCATCGGATCGGCTGAGAAATTGCCGGTCGGTGCGGGGACGGTGTAGCAGTTCGCAAGGCCGGTGCCGATGTGATTGGCCGAGACGGTGGTGAGGTTATGGTAGACGATCGAGTCCGTCGCGCTTCCGCCCTGCATGCCGCCTGCGAAGTTTTGGGCGGTGTTGCCGCTGACCGTGCAGCGCACCAAGGTGGAATTGAACGTGCCACCCGCGCGGCGCGACCAGTTTCCGCTGATGAGGCAACCGATCACATTGTCCGCGCTGACCAGACCACCGCCAGCCCAGCCGGCGATGTTGCCGGAGATGCGTGATCGGGTGAGCGAGTTCGGTGACAGTGCGCCGCCGCCTTCCATACCCGCGGTGTTGTTCACGAGATCGCAGCGGTCGGCCGTACCGCCGTAGAGCCCGCCGCCATAGGACGCACTGTTGGATTCAATCCGGCAGTGGACGAGGTTGGCGAGGGCCACGCCAGCGCCGAGGAACGCGCGGTTGTTTCGAATCACGCAATTGGAGACGAGGTGCGAAGATGATGCGGCATAGATGCCGCCGCCGGAGGTCAACGAGGCCGGTGGGCCGAAACCCTCCGTGTCCACGCTGCCGCCCTCGATGGTGAAGCCGGAGAGACTTGCACCGCCGCCCAGATATACGGCGCGCACGGGGTTGGTGCCGGGGCCGGACCACGCGCCACGGATGATTGCGGCGGCGGGGCCGTTGTCACTTTTGACAGTGACATTCTTGTCGATGACCACTCGATTCAGCAGTCCGCCGGCGCCGGCGCGGCTGCCCGTGTCGTATACGCCGTCGGCCACAAGGACCAATCCGCCCAGCGGCGCCGCGTCCACCGCGTCTTGGATGTTGGTTGCAGCGGTGGCCCATGATGTGAAAGGCGGCGTATGGCTGCCGACGGGGGAAACGTAGGTAGTTCCCGTTCCACCTGCAACTATGCTGACCGTCGCGGTGGCGGCCACCGCCCCGGAGATGTTTGAAGCGGTGACTACGACATCATATGTCCCGGCGCTGGCGTAGGCGTGGAAGAACATCACCTGGTCGGCGAGGGTGGTCCCGTCGTCCAGATCAACAGTATAGCCGATCGCCAGGCCGGACACGGCGACCTCGAAAGTGATGGGTTGTCCGGTGAGCGCGCTGCTCGCACTGGGGGTGATCTGCACGGACAAGGGACCGGTCAGAGACGTCGTGGTGAACTCGTCCGCGCCGAGGTCTTCCGCCGAGCCCTGCGGTCGCGCATCGCCTTCGAAGTCTACTGCGGGCAGAGTCGGATCCGTGTCGGCATCAATCGCGATGGACGATGCGAGCAGGCGCGGATTGGCCAGGCTGACAATGCCGGGCGCGTTCGTGGAGAATACGAACGGGCCGTCTTCCGGCGCGATGACCGATCCATTGGGCAAGGCCACATAATTCGGAGCGCTGGGCGCGGTGTTGTAGTACACAATCGAATCGTAGATATCCGCGTGTTCATACCCACCTCCGGAGGACAGCGCGTTGTTGTTCATGATCGTGCAGTTGCGGACAACGATGCGGTTGAACGTGTGGTCGCCGGAAATCCCACCACCGTATTGGGCTTCATTGTTTAGAACGAAGCTATGGAGTACCGCACCCGGGGTAATGCCGCCGTAGATTCCTCCGCCGCTGCCCGAGGCCTGATTGCCTTGAATCCAGCACCGCAGGACGAGGTCGGGGTGGGCGATGCCGCCGCCGACCCCGCTCAGGGTGGTATTGTTCTCGACACGGCAGCGCACCAAGGTGCCACGGGTCGCTCCGCCGCCACTCATTTGCGCGGTATTCCCGATGATGCGACAGTCCGTGAGGTCCGCATTGGCAGCGCCGCCGCCCTGTCCGGCCGAACACCCGGTAATCAAACAGTTTTCAACCGTGCCGGTTTCAGCATACACACCACCGCCCATTTCATCGGCCGGGTTGATGGATGCGCCACGCGCAAATCCGTTGGTGATCGTGAAGCCGACCACGGTCGCGCCGGTGGATAGATACACTCCACGGATTGGCCACGAGCCTTGAAATATATTTTCCTGGTCGCCAACGATGATCGTGTGGTCCGGTCCGTTCACGCTTTCGAGGCGGATGGCGGGGCCGACCAGTACCCGGTTGCTGACCATACTGCCGGGCAATGCCGCGCCGCCGGTGTCATAGACTCCATTGGTGACCCATACGGTATCGCCGACTTGAGCTTCATCCAGCGCCGCTTGAATGGTCCATGCTGCCGTGGCCCAATTGGTGTGTGGAGGTAGGTTGGCGCCTGCGGGCGACACGAAGCGGTCAAGGGCATGGGCTGTTGGGGCGGACGCAAACAGCGCGGAAATCAGGAGATAGCAGTCGACGCGCGCGGGAAGGGGAATGGTGAAAGCGCCATCACGCAGTTGAATCGAACGAGTAAGCATTGTATGCGCCCTCCTCTATGATCTCCGCCATTACGGCGTCATCATATTGAATATTTATATTACGCTCAAATGTTTACGCAAGAGCTTTGCACCTCCATGATGCGCTTTATCAAGCAGGCAAGACGTTTTCATGTTCTGTGCGGCGAATTCGCGAACTGCCTTTCGGTCAGGCCGCAAAGGTGGTTTCGAGCGTTCTTCGTGAGACCAAACATCTATAGCATTACTGATTTGCTCTAGCTTCACTTCCGCCCAATCAACTGCTGTAGACAGCCCAGACGCCAACCGATTGGGAAAATGTGTCGGCTCGTTCCACCACCCGCATTGCTACGATCGCGCGCTCGTTTGAGATTCCGATTCCGCTTCGGTTTTCGTTCTGCCATTAATCCCCGCGATGTTTGACGCCCTCACCATACGCGGCCTGACGCTGCAGCCGGCCCTGTTCTGCGCACCGCTGGCGGAGGTGACCCATAGCGCCTTCCGGCGACTCGTGTCCGACTTCGGGGGCTGCGGCGCGTTGTTCACCGAAATGCTTTCCGGCCGTCACATCCTTAAGGAAGACCCTCAATCCTCGCCCTATGTGAAGCGGCGCCCTCAGGAGGAGCGGGTGTTTTATCAGCTGATGATCCGGCCCACCGACCCGGTGGAGCAGATCATGGAGCGTATCAAACGCATGGAGCCGGACGGGGTGGACCTGAACCTGGCCTGCTACGCGCCGGTCATCCGCAAGCTCGATGCGGGGAGCCGGTTGTTCGAAAACCTGCCTGCGCTGAAGGATGTGCTGGGCCGGGTGCGCGCGAGCTGGATCGGCCCGCTCACCGCGAAGATTCGCCTGGGCAGCGCGACCATCGGAGCGGAGGAACGCTTTGTGGAACGGATTCGCGCCATCGAGGAGGCCGGGATTGACGCCATCACCCTGCACGTGCGCTTCTTCGAGGACAAATTCAAGCGGCGCGCCCGCCATGAATTGTTCCAGTGGGCCACCACACTGACCTCCTTGCCCATCATCGCCAACGGCGACATCACCGCGCCCGCGCTGGTGCGCGAAAACGCCGGGCTGTTTTCGTCCGTCTCCGGCTTGATGATCGGCCGCATGGCCATCGCGCGACCGTGGATTTTTGCGGGTTGGCATCAGCCGGTGGCCGTGGATTACGGCGAGGTGTGGCGACGCCTGCACCGCTACGTGTGCGAGGATTTTCCGCCCGAGAAGGCGCTACGCCGCATCCGGCTGTTCTCGCGCTACTACGCGCGCAACTTTCTGTTCGGGCATCACTTCGCGGTGGCCATCGACAACGCGCCCACCGTGGAAGCAGCCCTCGAAAAGGCCAACGCCTTTTTCGCCAACAACCCCGACCTGCTGGCCGAGCCGTCCATGCAGGGGTTGTAACCCACACGCTTTTCCGCGGCCAGCGGCCGCGGCTACAGAGTCAGCGACTGTAGACGCGACCGCTGGTCGCGTATGTCGCATCATGGACAAGGTTGCTCCAGATCGGATGACATATGGACAAAATGCATAAATAATTGTACATATCATTTCCACCATGTCCCCCTTTAAGCCCCAGTTGCCCTATAACGATTTGCCGCGGCTGCCGCCGAAGGAGGCGCTGGAGACGGCCGAGGTGTTGAAGGCGGCGCTGGCCGCAGGGCGCGCGCTGGCCGAACTCAAGGGCATGGTGCGCGTGCTCCCGAACCCCGCCATTCTGCTGAACAACCTGGTGCTGCTGGAGGCCCAGGCCAGTTCGGAGGTGGAAAACATCTTCACCACCCAGGACCAGCTCTACCGGGCCGAAGGGCAGGGGCAAGGTCAGGAGGCCGCGTCCGATCCCGCCACCAAGGAGGTGCTGCATTACCGGCAGGCCCTCTGGCACGGCACACGCGCGCTGCGCGAGGGCAAGAAATTCACCCCGGAACTGCTGCGCAAACTGACGTCCATCATCAAGGAGAAGGACATGCCGTTCCGCGCGGAGCCGGGCACGGTCATCGCCACCCGGGCCGGGCACGTGCTGTACACGCCGCCGGAAGGCGAGGCACGCATCCGCGGATTGATCGCCAACCTGATCCACTACATGCACGACGATGGCGACAGGCTGGACCCGCTGCTCAAGATGGCGGTCCTGCATTACCAGTTCGAGGCCATCCATCCCTTTCATGACGGCAACGGGCGTACCGGCCGCATCCTGTGCATCCTGTATCTGCTGCACGCCGGGCTGCTGGACGAACCGGTCCTCTTCCTCAGCCGCTACATCAACGATGCGCGCCACAAGGCCCTCTATTACCAGCGTCTGTACGAGGTGAACGCAGGGCGGGCCTGGGGTCCCTGGCTGGCGTTTATGATGGAGGCGGTGAGCCAGACCGCGGGCCAGACCCGGGTCAAGGTGGAGGGCATCCGCCGCCTGCTGGAGCAGACCCTGGAACAGGCCCGGGCCAAGCTGCCCAAACGCACCTATTCCAAGGAACTGATCGAGGCCACCTTCAGCAATCCGTACTGCCGCATCGGCGTGTTGCAGGCGCGCGGGCTGGGGCATCGTCACACCTGTGCACGCTACCTGCACGATCTGGCCCAGGCCGGGCTGCTGACGCTAAAGAAAAAGGGGCGGGACAAACTGTACATCAACCAGCCCCTGATGCGCCTGTTGGCTGCGCCGTAGTTTGCAAGCGGGCATGTACCGCAGAGGCGCTAAGATCGCAGAGGACAGAATGCGTGAACCCACGCGAAGGACTGATCTGGCGAGGGTGAGCGAGCTTGCAGCACGAATGATGGATGACTCTGCGCCCTCTGCGGCTCCGCGGTGAATCATCCAGTTTAGAAAGATTGTTTTCTTCCGGCCCGAAATCCGCTACCGATTTCCAACGCCTGTAAAACAGGCCCAATGACACTTCCAACGATTGGAACTTTAATGAGCACACGTCTGAACGAACGGCCGGAATGGAAAAAACTGGTTTCCCACAGCAAATCCATCAAGAAAATCCACCTGCGCGACCTGTTTGCCGAGGACCCCAAGCGGGCCAAGAAGTTCGCGTTGCAGGCGGGTGACCTTTTCCTCGACTACTCCAAGCATCGTATCACCGGCCGAACGATGAAGTATCTGCTGGCCCTGGCCGAATCGGCCGGCCTGCGGGGCGCCATCGATGCCATGTTCTCGGGGCAGAAGATCAACGCCACGGAAAATCGTGCCGTGCTGCACGTGGCCCTGCGCAACCGGTCCAACACCCCCATCCTGGTGGACGGGCAGGACGTGATGCCGGAGGTGAATGGGGTGTTGGAACGCATGCGCGATTTTTCCCGCCGCGTCCGCTCGGGCGAGTGGCAGGGCTACACCGGCCGCCGCATCAAGAACATCGTCAACCTCGGCATCGGCGGGTCCGACCTCGGGCCGGTCATGGCCTATGAAGCATTGAAGCCGTACAGCGACCGCAGTCTGACCGTGCGCTTCGTCTCCAACGTGGACGGGACGCATTTTGCGGAAGCGGTGCGCGATCTGAATCCCGCGGAGACCCTGTTTATCGTGGCCTCCAAGACCTTCACCACCCAGGAGACCATGACCAACGCGGAGTCCGCCAAGGCCTGGCTGCTGTCCGCCCTGACCGAGCCCAAGGCGGTGGCCAAGCACTTCGTGGCCCTGTCCACCAACGCCGACAAAGTGCGCGCGTTCGGCATCGATACCGCCAACATGTTCGGCTTCTGGGACTGGGTGGGCGGGCGCTACTCGCTGTGCTCGGCCATCGGGTTGCCGGTAATGCTGGCCATCGGGCCGGAAAATTTTGACGCGATGCTGGACGGCTATCACCAGATGGATCGCCATTTTGCCGAAACGCCATTCGAGAAGAACCTGCCCGTGATCCTTGGTTTGCTGGGCATCTGGTACAACAACTTCTTCAGCGCGCAGAGCCACGCCATTCTGCCCTACGATCAGTATCTGAGCCG
>CAYTVN010000124.1:0-9508 GCA_964441655.1 uncultured Verrucomicrobiota bacterium
CGAGCCACCCTGATCGCCACCCTGGATGAAACGTTGACGAAGCAGGCGGTCTCGAACCTGACCGCCTTCATCGCCACCGGCACCCGGGAATTTGTCGGTCCCGCCTATTCGCTGCTGGCCGTGAGCTACACCACGCTGAAGCAGCCGCAGCAACGATTGGAGTCGGAGATCAAGGCCTTCGAGAACGTGGAGATTGATCCCGCGAATCCGTTCAATGAATTTGCCTGGGCCTACTGGAACATCGCCACCATTGCGGAGTTTGAGGTGGGCGATTTTGATCTGGCCCGGCAGTACTATCGGAAGCTGGTGCAGGAGTATCCGGTGGACATCCGCACCTTTCCAGCCCAGCAGGCGCTGGCCCGTATGGACCGGGTGGAGCAGGCCCTGCGCGAGGGCCGGGAGGTGACGCCATGACCGGTTTCCTCCGCTTTATCCGCGCTTATTTTCCGCTCATCGTGGTCGCCGCCACGTTTCTGTGGTCGGCCGCGGCCATCGTCAACTACCGGGCCGCCCATGTGCCGCAGGGCGCCATCGTGCTGCGACTCGGCCACTGGCAGCTGGAATCCAGCGTGCGGCAGGCCATTGATGCGATGGCGAAGGAGTACCGGGAGAAGATCAATCCCAACGTCTACATCGTGCAGGACGCCATTCCCGAGGGCACCTACGGGCAGTGGGTCAGCACCCAGCTCATGGGCGGCACCGCGCCCGACATCCTGCAGGTGGGCAGCATGTTGCCTGGCAATATCTGGCTGTCCTACTATCAGCGTTTCTTTGTACCGCTGGGCAAGTATGTGGAGCGTCCGAACCGCCACAACGACGGCACCGAGCTTGCAGGGGTTCCGCTCCGCAAGACCTACAAAGACGGCATGAAGACGGCCTATGTGGACGAGATGCAGGAGTACATGAGCATCCCGCTGGCCCAATTCGGCTCGCGCGTGTTCTACAACCGCGACCTGCTGCGCAAGCTGACCGGGCTGGAGGAGCCGCCCGACGAATACCGCGCGTTTCTGAAGGTGTGCGAAACCATCCGCAGCCAGACCAACGAATTTGACAAGTTGTACATCCCCATCGCGGGCTCCGGCTATCACTTCGGCATGATGGGCGGGCTGATGTGGGAGCCGCTGACCTACCTGGCCACCACCAAGGCGGACTTCAACCGCGATGGCAGCGTGGGCAACGACGAGCAGTTTGTGGCCTTTCGCACCGGTCGCCTGGACTTCGATTTTCTGCCCTACCGTGCGCGGTTCAAGATGATCGAGGAGATGAGCAAGAATTTCCAATCCGGCTACACCGGTCTGACCCGCGACGAGGCGGTGTTTCTGTTCGCCCAGCAGAAGGCCGTGTTCATGGCCACCGGCACATGGGACGCACGCAGTCTGCAGGAGCAGGCCCGCGGCCAGTTTGAAGTGGGCGTCATGCGCTATCCCTTCCCGCTGCCCACCGATCCCTACTACGGCCCGGTGGCCCCGGCCCGCCCGCGCGAGCAGGTGGGGAGCGGCTTCCAATTTGGCGTGACGCGCACCAGCGCGCACCCCGACGTGGCCCTCGACTTCATGCTTTTCCTGGCTTCCAAGCTGGGCAACGAGCAGTTGAATCGCATCATCGGCTGGATTCCCGCCATTCAGGGTACGGATACCGACCCGCTGTTGCGCGCCTTCGAACCCAACATGGTGGGCATCTACGGGGCCATGAACTTCACCCTGGGCGGGGAGACGGTGGTGCGGTGGAGCCAGTTGCAGGCGCTGTTCCAGGTGAACCAGATTTCCTACGAGGAATTTGCCAAGACCTACAAGCCGTTCTATCTCGAGCGCGGGATGATGGATTACAAGGAACAGAATCGCGACTGGCGCCGCGGCATGCAGCGCAACGAGCTGTTCCTGGCCGGCATCCGGGCCCGCGCGCTGTTCGGGCAGGGCGCAGACGCCAACACGGAATGGGTGCGCTACCGCGCGTTGACAGCCAACCGCCAGGTGTGGGCGGAGATTGATCGCAGCCGTCAGATGCACCTGATGGAGAAGGGCGTCGAGAAGGATGCCGTGGGACCTTACGAATACAGCCCGGCCGTGCTGGCGAAAATCAAAGCGAAGGTTCAAGCCAAATGAAACGCATCATTCTGACGCCGCACGCCGCCGCACCTATTGGCCCCTACAACCAGGCCGTGGTGACGGGGCATCTGGTCTACACCTCGGGGCAGATTCCCATTGATCCCGCCTCCGGGCTGGTGGTGTCGGGCGACATCAAGGCCCAGACCGAGATGGTGTTGAAGAATGTGAAGGCCATCCTGGAAGCGGCCGGCTCGGGACTGGACCGGGTGGTGAAGACCACGGTGTTTCTCAAGGACATGGGTGAGTTCGCCGCCATGAACGAAGTGTACGGAACCTTCTTTGCCGACAAAGCGCTGGCGCCCGCGCGCAGCACGGTGGAAGTGGCCCGCCTGCCCAAGGATGTGCGGGTGGAAATCGAAGCCGTGGCCGAAATCTGAAATCTGCAATCTGAAATTCTTCCATGACCCCGAAAAAAATACGCTGGGACCAGGTCAAACATCACTGGGAGATCTATCTCTTTATCATCCCAACCCTGATCATGATCGGGTTGTTCCAATACTACCCGGCCGCGAGCGGCATTTTTCACAGCTTCTATCGTTGGAACGGGTCCGACATCGCGGAGCCGGTGGGCTTCCTGAACTATCTCGATCTGCTGAAGAATCCAGAATTCTGGAATTCCTTCCGGCTGGCTTTTATCCTGGGTGCGTGGAACGTGGTCAAGATGATCCCGGCCCTGTTTGTGGCGGTGTGCATCCACCGGTGCAAGAGCGAGCGGATGAACTTTCTGTACCGCACCCTGTTTGTGGTGCCGATGGTGATTCCCGGCCTGATTGTGGTGTTGATCTGGCGCTCCTTTTTCTTCGAGGCCACGGCCGGCTACCTTAACCAGTTCCTGATCAACTCCGGTATTTTCGGCCTGCTGGTTCATCTGGATCAGGCGTTGCACTGGGGCGGCATTTTTGTGGAAGGCCAGATGCCGGCCTGGCTGGGCGATCCGCGGTTGATCGTGACCGCCTGTATTGTGTGGGGGTTCCCGTGGGTGGGCTCCTTCGCCGTGCTGACCCATCTGGCCAAATTGCAGGGCATCAGCAAGGACGTGTACGAGGCGGGCGAAATTGACGGCATCAACTGGTTCAGCAAGTTCACCAAGATTGAGCTGCCGCTGATCATGGGGTCCATCTACCTGCTGCTGGTGTTTGTCATCATCGACACCATCAAGGACGCGGGCATGATCCTGGCCCTGGCCGGGCTGGAAGGCGGTCCCGGCGGCAAGGCCACGGTGCCCGCGCTGTTCATGCTGCGCAAAGCCTTCCTGACCCAGGAAATGGGCGCGGCCTGCGCCATCGGCATCATCCTGACCATCGTGGTGTTGAGCCTGCAGAAGCTGAGCAGCCTGCTGGTGGGCTGGACGTCTCTGAGCCCGCGCCAGAAATCGCTGGTGCGCCTGGCTACGGGCGGACTTGGTCTCGGCATCCTGTACTGGTCGCACCGGCAGGGCACCACCAACCTGGTCGGGCTGGGCCTGATCTTTGCCGTGGGCTCCATTCCGTTCCCGGCCATTTTTGCTGCCATCGCCCGCCTGTTGCCGGAGCGACAGCGCGATGAAAACTGGGTGCGGCCGGAGGACCGGGCCATGGCCTTGGAGTCCAATCCGCTCTACCGGGGCAGTCGCCTGCTGGGAAGTCTGGGCTTGCGCTCCCTTAAACACATCTTCATCTGGTTCGTGCTGGCCTTCGCCTTCCTGCCTCTTTATCTCATGATCGTGGTGAGCGTGAAGGACAACCAGCAGTTCTACCTGGCCCCCGCCACCGTGACCCAGCCCATGCATTTCGAAAACTGGCGCACCGCGTGGGACGCCGTTACCCCCACCGTGGCCAACAGCCTGTTTATCTCCACCAGCTCCACGCTTCTCACCCTGTTCTTTGCCCTGTGTGGCGCCTATTTCTTCGCCCGCCTGCGGGTGCCGCTGTCCAATTTCATCTGGAACGCCATTCTGCTGCTCATGATGATGCCGGCCATCGCCAACCTGGTGCCGCTGTTCATTCTGTTGCGTGACATGAACCTGCTGAACACGCTCAGCGCCCTCATCATTGTGGGCGTGTCGGGCGGCCAGATTTTCGGCATCTTCATGCTGCGCAATTTTATTTCCGACATCCCGCAGGACTTGTTCGAGGCGGCTGAAATCGACGGAGCCAATCATTTCCAGCAGATTCGCCACGTAGTGCTCCCGCTGTCGGGTCCCATCCTGGGCACCATCGGCGTCATGCATTTCATCGGGGCCTGGAACGACTTCATCCTGCCTCTCATCATCATGCGCGACCACGCCCGCCTGCCTGTGATGGTTCAGCTGCTGCGCATGGCCGGCGAATACATCAAGTTGTGGGGACCGCTGATGGCGGGTTATGCCATCGCCAGCATCCCCATCATCATCCTATTCGTGTTTGCCCAGCGCCTGTTCATCAAGGGCATGACCGAAGGCGCGGTCAAGGGATAGCTCTGAATTGCGGATTTCGGAAGTGGGATTTCGGATTTGTTGCCTGAGCAGGTAGAGCACGCAGCCATGCCACGTTCCTCCCAGCGTAAACGTCATTTACTCGGTCTCGGACTCGACAATGAGGACGGGCACACCCGTATTACGGCGGGCGATAATTTTTCGCTGCTGGGCGGCTCGGAGTCGACCCACGAACGCATGCAGGAAACCTGCATCAAGCTGAACGAGAAGATCAAACAGCGGGGCAAAACCCTGGAGCAGATTTCGCGGCAGGAAATGACCGATCTGTTCCGCGAGCTTTCGTAGCCACTCTGTCATGAAGATACTCTTTCTTTCCCGGCGCATCCCGCATCGCGCGGTCACGGGTGGACACGTCATTGTCTACCAGCGCATCCGGCGCCTGCTCCAGCGCGGGCACCAGGTGGGCCTGTGCACTTTCGGCGAGGAGGCGGAGCTTGCGCAGGCCGATGAGCTGCGCCCGCGACTGAGCGATCTGGAGGTGTTGCCGCCGCCCCGCCATCTGTTGGCGGCGCACCGGGTGGCCCGACTTCTGGGGTCCGGCATTCCGACTTATTACTACGCCCTGCGTTCGGCGGATTTCATGCGCCGGGTGGGGGACCTGGTGCAGCAGTCGAAGTACGATGTGGTGGTGGCGGAATTTTCCGCCATGGGCCAATACCTGTATCGAAATCCCTATCTTCCCGCGGTGCGCAAGGTCATCTCCTGCCACTACAGCGTGGCCGCCAGTTACCGGCAGGTGGCCGATCTCATGAAGTATCGGCCCAGCGGCATGCTGTCCGCCATCAGCCTGTGGCGTGGGTTGGACACCTTTGAGCTGGAGATGTATCGCAGCGTGGACCGCGTGCTGGTGCTGACCGCCCAGGAGCGCATGGGGTTGCTGCGCCAGGGCTCCGGGCTGCGCCTGTCGGTGATTCCGGTGGGAGTGGACACCGAGTATTTTGCGCCCCGTCCCGAGGTGACGCGGGACCCCATTGTGCTGTTCAGCGGACACTACGAGGTGGATGCCAACCGCGACGCTGTATTGTGGTTTGCCACCCGCATCTGGCCGCTGGTGCGAGTCCAGCATCCCGGGGTCCGTTTCCATGTGGTGGGCCCGAGCGTGACGCCGCTGTTGCGTGATCTGGCCCGGCGCGATCCCTCCATCGTGGTCACCGGGGAGGTGGACGACCTGCGGCCGTACTTGAACCGGGCCCAGGTGTTTGTCTGCCCGGTGCGCATCGGGTCGGGGCTGCGGGTAAAGGTGCTGGAGGCCATGGCGGCCGGTGTGCCTGTGGTCACCACGAGTTTGGGGGCCGAAGGGATTCCCATTCAGCCCGGCGACACCTGTCTCATGGCCGACCAGCCGCCCATGATGGCCAGCTATATCAGTCTGTTGCTGCAGGATGAAGACCTGCGTACCCGCATGGCGCAGCAGGCCCGCCAGCTGGTCTCGGAGCGCTTTGCCTGGGACCGCTGCATGGATCAGCTGGAGCAGGTACTGGGCACGGTCATGCGCCGGTAAGGCGGTGCGCCAAAAATCAGGGCGTCGTCGCGCCGCCTTCCCGGATCAGGCTTGAAGTCACGCTGTGACCCGCGGGGATAAACAACTCCGCGGTTTGATCGGGCCAGGCCGGGGATCCCACGGACACGCGCGCGCTGCGGGGGCGCAGTTCATCGCCCGCCTTGCCCACCCAGTTGGAGCGCCATTCGCGACCGTCAAAAAGTTCCACCCGGAATGTCGTGGCACCTGGTACGAGTACATTGGTCAGGGCGCCGTCGATGGAGCCGGGTCCGGTCAGGGGCTGGTGAATGCGGACCAGGGCGGTGGCCTGGGCCTCGTCGCCTTCCACGCGATACGTCACGCGACGGGTGCCGGCCCAATCCGGATCGCCGCCTTCCGCCGGGTCGAGCGTGCAGAAGGAGAGCTGGGCGGAGGCGTCGGTTGGGCGACTCACGGGATCTGTCTCCAGCACGAAGAATTCGTTGCTGATGGAAGCATTTAGAACCGCCCGGGCCAGGTCATCCGCCAGCGCATCCAGAGCGGCAGAAGCTGCGTGGGGGCCGCGTGCCCGGGCGGCCTGGTCGGTGACGGTGCGGGTGGCCGTGCCGTAGAGGGCCACGATGGCCACCGCGATCAGGGTCGCGATGACCAGCGCAACCAGCAGTTCCACCAGGGTAAAGCCGTGGCGTTGCCGGAGGGAGGTGGTGGATTGGGGCACGCGATCAGGCATGGGGCGGACCCGCCGGGGTTCACACCGTGATCAATTTGAAGAACAGATAAATAACCACCAGCAGGGCGATCACGCCCAGCACGACGAGGATGGTACCCCACAGGGCCTGGTTTTCGCGGCGGCGGGCGCCGAAGGGGGATATGCTGTTAAAGGATTCCGGGCGGACGGTGGAGGCGTCAGCTTCCGTCTCCTCGGTTTTGGTGAACACCGCGGACTGGGCATCCTCCACCGAGATGGTTTCGGAGTTGAACAGAAACTCCACCGAGCCGAATTGAATCAGGTCCTTGGGCTTGAGGATATGTTCCTTGGTGTCGTGAGAATTGACGCGTGTCCCGTTGGTGGAGCCGAGGTCGCGCAGGACGTAATTGTCGCCATCGCGCGCGATGGAGGCATGATGTCCGGACACGCTGGCGTTGTTGATGGATACGATGTTGTCTGAACTGCGTCCGACCGTCAGTTCATCGCCATCAATTGGGTAGCTCTTGCCCTTGACGTCGCCCGACATTCCGATCAGCACAGCCATAAAAGTATCCTTCCGCTAGGTGGGCGAAGTCTGGCACGCCGCCCCGCCGCCTGTCAACGATGTGCCCGGTCCAACCAGATCAAACGTCCGGCGTAAACGGTGGCCACGGCCCGCCCGATCAGGGTGCGTCCGTGGAAGGGGGTATTCCTGGATTTGGAGGCCAGGGCGGCCCGGTCCACGGTCCACGGATGGGAAATGTCGATGACCACCAGGTCGGCTGGTGCCCCGGCGGCCAGCGTGGGTGGGGGCAGGCGCAGGATACGGGCGGGTTCCGTCGTCCACCGGACCAGCCAATCGCGCGGGGTCAGCAGGCCTTTTTCCACCAATTCGGTCCAGGTAATGCCGATGGCGGTTTCGAGGCCCACCAGGCCGAACGGACCTTTGAGAAAGCCGCGCGCCTTTTTTTCCGCGCTGTGCGGGGCGTGGTCGGTGGCGAAGCAGGACAGGCTGCCGTCCAGGCAGGCCTTGATGAGCGCGGTCTGGTCGGCCCGGCTGCGCAGGGGCGGGTTCATTTTGAAGTCGGCATTGCCGGGGTCAATATCCTCGTCGCACAGGGCCAGGTGGTGCGGTGTGAGTTCCCCGGTGACCGGCAGCCCGCGGGCCCGGGCTTCGCGAATGGCTGCCGCGCCTTCCGCGGAGGTGACGTGCTGGATGTGCAGGCGCGCTCCGGTGCGTGCGGCCAGTTCGATGTCGCGGCGGATGATGCGTTCCTCGGCGGAGGAGGGGATGCCGGGGAATCCGAATTTTCGCGACATCGCGCCCTCGTGCATGACGCCGCCCTGTCGTTCGATCAGGTTGTCCTGTGCGTGATCCATCAGCGGCAGGCCCATTCGCGCGGCCTCCCGCATGGCCGCCTCCATCACCGCATCGTCCTGCACGGTGGAGCCGTCGTCGGTAAACGCCACCGCGCCGGCGGCCTTCAGCGCGGCCATGTCGGTAAGTGTTTTGCCTTTGCGTTCCAGGGTGATGGCGCCGGTGGGCAGGACGCGGGTCAGACTCGTCTCTTCGCCGCGCCGTTTGACGTAGGCCACTGTTTCCGCCGTGTCGTGGGCGGGTTTGGTATTGGGCATGGCGACCACGGTGGTGAAGCCGCCCCGGGCTGCGGCCAGCGATCCGGTGGCGATGGTTTCGTTTTCCTCACCGCCTGGTTCACGCAGGTGAACGTGGAGATCGATCAGGCCGGGTACCACCAGGCAGCCCGAGGCCTCCACGATGCGGGCCTCCGTGGGCGCGTGTTCCACCAGGCGTCCCTCTGACACAAAAAGGTCGGCCACCCCGTCCCGACCGGTACTGGGATCGAGGATGTGTCCGCCGCGGATGATCAGGGGTTGGTCCATGCCCCGAGGATTTCCAACGGCTGGAAAAAGGCCAGATTAAAAATTCCAACGCCTGTAAAAAAGTGCGCCGGGCGGCGGGATCGGCTATGAATGGCCGCTTCATAAGGAGTGTGTCGCATGAGAATAAATATCCTTTTATTTACCCTGCTGCTGGTCGGGTGTGTGAATGTAGATCCAAACACGGGCCAGACCATTCCTCGGGAGGGTCAGAAGCATCGCTTCGCTCAGGTGGAGAGCAGGGCGGAGCAACTACGGATTGGCCTGACGAAGTTTGAGGTGATCACCCTGCTGGGTTCACCGGCGGAAAAGAGTCGCGATGGCACAACCTGGGTTTACCTGCCGGAGCGGCCGGCCGTGTTGTTACCCTCCCGTGCGTTGAAGCTTACGTTCAGAAACGACGTTCTGGTGGAGCACGGGTACAGCCCCATTGTTCTGGGACAGACGTTGTGACGGGCGCGGTGGGCCGTCTGAATCGTTGGTTGGCGGTGGCCCTGGTCTTGGCGGGTGGGGCGAGGGCGGGGTCCGCCGAGCCCTCCGTTTATTATGTTCGCCACGGCCAGGGTGGTCACAACATCAGTGCGCGCTACCTGTGGCGTTATGTGCCGCCTTCGCAGTGGATTCATTGGGCGGGAAAAATTGGGAACCCCAATGTGTTCACCCCGATGGGCGAGGAGCAGGTGCTTGGACTCACCACGAACCTGGCGGCCTTCCGCTTCGATTTGATCGCAGTCAGTCCCCTGTGGCGAGCGCGGCACACCATTCTGCCTTATTTGAAGGCCAGCGGGCGCACCGCAGCAATCTGGCCTGAGCTGGCGGAAAGCAATTTCGCCGGTGATCCGTTTGCGCCCTTGTGCCCCGCGGCGGATAGCATTTTATTCGCG
>CAYTVN010000125.1:0-9477 GCA_964441655.1 uncultured Verrucomicrobiota bacterium
ATTCGGTGGCCTTCACCAACCACAAGATGCAGGCCGACACCGGCACCAAGATGATCCACATCGGAGCCAACACCAAGAGCACCATCATCTCCAAGGGCATCTCGGCGGGTGAATCCGACAACAGCTACCGCGGGCTGGTGCAGATCCTGCCCGGAGCGGCCAACGCCCGCAACCACACCTGCTGCGACTCCATGCTCATCGGCAGCAAGTGCAAGGCTAATACCTATCCGGTGATCGAGGTGGAAAACAGCTCGGCCATCACCGAGCACGAGGCCACCACCTCCAAAATAAGCGAGGAACAGCTGTTTTATGTGCTGAGCCGCGGCATCGATGAAGAGAGCGCCACCTCCCTCATCGTGAACGGCTTTTGCAAGGACGTGTTCAAGGAGTTGCCCCTGGAGTTCTCCGTGGAGGCGATCAAATTGCTGGAATTGAAGCTCGAGCACAGCGTGGGCTGAGCGAGGAAACACCATGAGTAGCGCCCCCGAAATCCTGACGGAATCTTTGCAACTGCTTCCCGGCTATGACGAAGCCGCGTTTGAACGCGTGACGGAAGGTCAATCCCTGTTACTGGCCAAACGGAAAGAAGGCTTCGCCGCCTATGCCGCGTTGCCCACGCCCACGCTGCGCCACGAGGAATGGCGTCGCACCGATCCGGCCTCGTTTCCGTTTGACCAGCACGCACCCCCGGCGGCGCTGCCGTCCTGTTCGCCAGGCCCGGCGGGCGCCATGGATGAACTATTCGATGTCGTGGTATCGGTGGATGATCGCGGCTGCGCGGTGGTGGATCGCACGGGTGTGCTGGCGGCGGGCACCTTCACCGTATGCCCGCTGGCCGAGGCGGCCGACCGCCACCCCGAACTGGTGCAACGCTACCTGCAAGGCAACGCCAGGTCCAAAGGCGCCCGCAAGTTTACCGCCCTGAACGACGCCTTCTGGAATGTGGGTTTGTTCATCCATGTGCCGGCGAAGACGGCGGTGGAAAAGGGCATCCTGATTCGTTACGAACCACGTCGGGCGGGCTCCCTGCTGCCTCGTCTGCTGGTGGTGGTGGATGAACAAAGTGAAGTGACGGTGGCCGAGCATTATCAATCCCCGGACGACGTGGCGGTGCTGGCGGTGAGCGGGCGTGAGTTGTACGCCGCCCGCGGGGCTCAGTTGAAACTCATCACCCTGCAGGAGTGGGGCCACCAGACCTGTCACATCGGGGAGGATTGGGCCCGGGTGGAGCGGGATGCCAAGATCGATTGGGTTACCCTGCTGCTGGGCGGCAAGGTCAGCAAAATGATGGTGGGCTGCGACGTGCACGATGTGAATTCCAACGCGTACCTGAGCGGCCTGTTCTTCGCCGACGGTCAGCAGCATGTGGACCAGCGCACCCTGCAACTGCATTCCGCTGCGCACACCTACAGCAACCTGCTTTACAAAGGCGCGGTAAAGGACCAGGGACACTCGGTGTACCAGGGCATCATTGACGCCGCCCCGGGTGCCATCAAGGTGGACGCCTACCAGATGAATAACAATCTGGTGTTGAACGACGGGGCCCGGGCGGATTCGCTGCCGGGGCTGGAGATCGATGCGGACGACCTGAAGTGCAGCCACGGCTCCACCATGGGCAACCTCGATCCGAATCAACTGTTCTATTTGCAGTCGCGCGGCTTCTCGCAGGCGGAGGCGCGCCGTACCCTGGTCATGGCCTTTTTTGAGGAAGTGATCGCCAAGGTTCCCTATGAATTCATGCGGGAGCGGGTGCGGGAACACGTGCAGCGGAAAATGAGCTAGAGGACATGAGCAACTGGGTGGAAGTGGCAACGGTGGGTGAATTCGCGGGCACGGATCGCAAGCTGGTGGATCTGGGTGGGGCGCTGCAAATCGGCATTTTCAAGTGCGATGACGGCTTCTTTGCCATCAATGCGTGGTGCAGTCACCAGAAGGCCACCATGTTTCATGGCGATGTGGTGGATCACAAGATCGAGTGCCCGTTGCATGGGGCCCAGTTTTGCCTGCGCACCGGGCGCAATCTCTCCCTGCCTGCGGTGCGCCCCGTGGCCAGTTACGAGCTGAAGGTGGATCAGGGCAGAATCCTGATAAAAATCGGGCCATGACCTCACCCTTGCCCATAAATGTTGCCGCGATACGCAACGGCTTTCCCATCCTCCAGCAACAGGTGCGGGCGGGGAAACCCCTGATCTATCTGGACAGCGCGGCCACCGCGCAGAAGCCTGCGGTGGTGATCGAAGCCCTGAATGCGTATTACCGCGAGATCAACGCCAATGTGCACCGCGGCATTCATCGGCTGGCCGAATTGTCCACCGAGGCGTACGAGGAGGCCCGGGAGCGCGTGGCCAGATTTATTGGCGCCCCGGCCACCGAGGGCATCATCTTTACCCGGGGCACCACGGAAGGCATCAACCTGGTGGCGCGGGCCTGGGGCGATGCGAACGTGGGGCCGGGCGACGAAATCATGGTCTCCGGGATGGAGCACCACAGTAATTTGATCCCCTGGCAGATGCTGGCGCAACGACGTGGCGCCAAGCTGAAAATCATTCCGGTGCTTGAAGACGGGACGCTGGATCTGTCCGCGTATTCCAGCCTGTTAAGCCCGCAAACTCGCCTGGTGGCCGTCACCCACATGTCGAACGTTTTGGGCACGGTAAACCCGGTGCGCGAAATCACTCGGGCCGCTCATGCGGTCGGGGCGAAAGTCCTGCTGGACGGCGCCCAGAGCGTGCCTCACCTGCCGGTGTCGGTTTCGGAACTCGACTGTGATTTCCTGGCCTTTTCCGGACATAAAATGTGCGGCCCCACCGGGATCGGCGTTCTGTACGGACGCCTGGAAATACTCGAGGCCATGGACCCATTTCTCGGCGGCGGCGAGATGATCAGCAAAGTTTTCGACGACCACGCCACGTGGGCCGGGCTGCCGAACAAATTCGAAGCCGGCACCCCGGATATTTCCGGGGCCATTGGTCTGGGCGTGGCCGTGACGTATTTGAGCGGATTGGGCCTGGACGTGTTGCACGCCTACGAGGTCGAATTAACGCACTATGCGCTGGGCCGTCTGGCGGAAGTGCCGGGACTCAAGGTGCACGGAGCCGCACCGGAACGGGGTGGCGCCATTTCGTTTGAGATGGCGGGTGTGCATCCGCATGACGTGGCTCACTTCGCGGACAAAGACGGCATCGCCATCCGGGCCGGGCATATGTGTGCGCAACCGCTCATGCGGCGGCGCGGGGTGGGGGCGTTGAGCCGGGCCAGCCTTTACTTCTACAATACCCGCGAGGAAATCGATGCCCTGGTCGCCAATTTGATCCGCACCCGGGAGTATTTCCACCGTGGAACTTGATGACCTGTACCAGGAAATCATCCTGGATCATTACAAGCATCCCCGCCATCACCGGGTACTGGCCGAGACGGAAACCCTGGTGGATGAGGAAAATCCGACCTGCGGTGACCACATCAAACTCTCAGCCCGGGTCGATGGTGGTCGAGTCGCTGACGTCGCGGTGGAATGCCAGGGCTGTGCCATCTGCACGGCTTCCGCGTCCATGATGGCCGAGAAAGTTGTGGGTCTCCCGCTGGCCGAAGCGCGTCACCTGTCCCAGGGCTTTACCGCCCTGATGCGTGGCGGTCCGGATATGAGCGATGAAATTCTGGGTGACCTGATGGCTCTTCGCGGTGTGCGTCAGTATCCCCTGCGGGTGAAATGCGCCACCATGCCGTGGCACGCCCTGGAATCCGCATTGAAGAAGCTGGGCGTTTGATCCAAGGTTAGTCCATGAACTTGGTAGCTGCGTTGTTCGGCCTGGGTTGTGTTGCCCGCGGCGTGCGGGAATCGGATCTACAGGCTGATCCGGTGGAGATGTTTCGACAGTGGTTTGCCTTTGCCAGGAAGGCTCGCCTGCATCAGCCCAACGCGTTTTCAATCGCCACCGCCACACCGGATGGCCAGCCGTCATCTCGCATGGTCTTGTTGAAGGGCTTCGATGCGCGGGGCTTTGTTTTCTACACCAATTACGAAAGCCGGAAAGGTGGCGAGCTGGCGGCCAATCAGAAGGCGGCCATGCTTTTCTTCTGGTCGGAGTTGCATCGCCAGGTGCGCATTGAAGGCTCCATCAGCAAAGTCAGTCCGGAAGAGTCCGAGCGCTACTTCCATTCGCGCCCGCGGGGGAGTCAGCTGGGGGCGTGGGCCTCGCACCAGAGCCGCCCCCTGGCCAGCCGGGACGAATTGATGCAGCGGGAAAAAGAATTCGAACGGAAATATGCCGGGCAGGAAGTCCCGCTACCACCTTATTGGGGTGGTTTCCGCATCGCCCCGTCCCGTTTTGAATTCTGGCAGGGACGCGCCTACCGGCTGCACGACCGGTTCGTATATTCACCGTCCACCACGGGCTGGCAGACCCAACGCCTGTCGCCGTAGAGCAGATTAATTTATCTGTAGCCGGTATTTTCATCTCGCAAAGGCGCAGAGACGCGGTGTTTGGGTGCCAACCCCCACCAAAATACTTGGCGTTCTTCGCGACTTGGCGAGAAAAACAAGAAAAGGTAGCAAGGCACATTCGAATTTCCACCCCTGCGACTCTGCGAGAAGCTACGGCTACATTGTTGTTACGCTCTAACCGACCGATTCCGCCTCGTATCGCCAGAAACGCAGGGTGTTCTTCCAGTACTGGGCCGGCAGTCCGGCTTTGCGTTTCAGATGGTCCAGAAACTGACGGGGCGCCGGCAACTCATCCCACACGGAAGGGAGAAAGGTGGCGCGTCGGTGTCCGTCCTGCAGAATCAATCCGTCGCGTCCGGGCCGGAGCTGGTTGAGCAGATCCGATTCATCGCGACAGGGCAGGGGCTCGGGCGGGGTGAGTATGGAGACATGAATTTCCAGTCGGCCCGCCTCCTCGGACGTGACGGGAGAAAAACGCGGATCCTCGAAGGCGGCCGCGAAGGCCTGGCCCGCCACCTCCTCGGCCAGCGGGCGGTGTGCTTCAATGGAGCCGATACAGCCGCGCAGTTGACCGTGCAGATGCAGGGTCACAAAGGCCGCCCGCACGGCGCCCAGCTCATGCGGTTCGCGGGCCAGGTCCACCGGCAGGGGCGTTCCGTGGTTCAATCCATGTTCGATGGAGGCACGCGCGATGGCCAGCAAGCGTTGGGCACTGGCGTCAGCTAAAGACATAGGCTCCGTATCCCACCACCTGGTCTCGCGATCCGGCGGTGTCGCCCGAATTGCGCACGTCCAGGGCGCGCGCGTGCAACCCGTGCTTTTTCGCGGCCAGCAGAAGTCCCCGCACCGGCAGCCAGCCGCAGGCGTGACTGGCATCAATGTCGTGCGCCGCCAACGCCTCGATGGCTCGCGAGGTGGCGTCATCCATGTGGCGGGCCTGTTCATCGCGATGGTAATGGCTTAAGTCAGAACTCACGCAGAGCAGCGTCTCCGGGCCGCCCCACAGTTTTTCAAAAACCGCCGCGATGGCCTCCGGGGTGGTGTCGCCCGCCACCAGCGGCACGATGGAGAATTGTTTCAGCGCGACTTGCAGGAAAGGCAGATGCGTTTCCAGGCTGTGCTCCTGGGCGTGGGCTATATCGAGGAGCGTGACGCCGGGTAAATCTACGATCAGATCAATGGCTTCCTGATCCACCGGCACCTGGCCCAGCGGCGTGGCGAAGGCACGGGCGCTGCCCAGGGCGAGGCCGGGAAATCCCACCCGATGAGAAGGACCGACCAGTACCACCCGGGTGATTGAGTCGCGCACGGTCTGGAGCTGGGCAAAGGCGGTGCCGGCGACGGGACCCGAATAGAGGAAACCGGCATGGGGCGCGATGAGGGCCTTCGGGGCTGGCAGCACGAGGGCCGGGGCATCGAGAAAGCCGCGGACCATTTCCAGCAGTTCGCGGCGGTCATCCGGATAGAATAATCCGGCCACGGCGGGCGCGCGGATGACAATACCGTGCAGCATGCTTTTCTCCTGCGAATAGGGTATCCTTTTTTCAGGGAAGGGAACATGAAGAATACAGATAGTTTCCCCACCAAATTCTGGGAACCGGCGACGGGTGGACGTGTGCAGTGCAACGTTTGCCCCAATCATTGTCGGCTGGCCGAGGGGCAGCGGGGCGCCTGTTTTGTGCGACGCGCGGAGGGTGGGCGCATCGTGCTCACCACTTATGGGCGGTCCAGCGGTTTCTGCGTGGATCCCATTGAGAAAAAGCCGCTTAATCATTTTTTGCCCGGCACACCCGTCCTTTCATTTGGCACGGCGGGTTGCAACCTGGCCTGCAAATTTTGCCAGAATTGGGACATCAGCCGATCCCGCGAAGTGGAGACCCTGAACGATGAGGCCTCGCCGGAGACCATTGCCCGCGCGGCCCGTGCGCTGGGCTGTCCCAGCGTGGCATTCACCTACAACGACCCCGTGATCTTCATGGAATACGCCATCGACATTGCGCAGGCCTGTCGCGCGGTGGGTGTCAAATCCGTGGCGGTGACGGCCGGCTACATGTGCGACGAACCGCGGCGGGCGTTCTACACCCATATGGATGCGGCCAATGTGGACCTCAAGGGTTTCACGGATAGCTTCTACCGGAACATTTGTGGCGGTCAGTTGGGCGCCGTTCTCGACACACTGATTTACTTGAAGCGCGAGACCAAGGTCTGGTTCGAAATTACCACGCTGTTGATCCCGGGCGAAAACGACAGCGAGACCGAGCTGGATGCCTTGACCCGGTGGGTGGCGACCGAGCTGGGGCCGGAGGTGCCACTCCATTTCACGGCCTTTCATCCTGACTACAAAATGCTGACTCACCCGCCGACCCCGCCCGCCACGCTGATGCGTGCGCGGCGTATGGGCCTGCGCAATGGGTTGCGGTTTGTCTACACCGGCAACATCCGGGATGAGGAGGGCGGCAGCACGTTTTGTCCGGGCTGTGGCGAGCGGGTGATCGGACGCGACGGTTATGAGATCACGGCCTGGTGTCTGGCCGGGGCCGGACGTTGCAAGGCCTGTGGCACGGTCCTGCCCGGTGTCTTTACCGAACAGCACGGAACCTGGGGCAACCGCCGGCAGGCCGTCCGGCTGGAAAAGTTCCAACGATTGGAAAAAGGCTCCGGAGGCATTTCCAACGATTGGAAAAATCAGAAATTCTCGCAGTAGGAGCAGAGGTGCTGGCCGTCTTTGGCGGCGCAGCGGATGGATTCCCGCGACCCTTCGGGCAGGTCAATAAATTTCACCCAGATGCGATAGCGGTCGGGCTCGGGTTCCCGCTGGCACCGAACCACGGCGCCTTTGCAGGTGATTTTGCGGGGTTTACCGTGCTCATCCGAAACATCCACATCCAGTTCCAGCAGGTGAAATTCCTCCATGGGTTTGGAGGAGTAGAACTGAACCCCCAGTGGGCACAAATTGAACGTGGTGGGCTGGGGGTGGGCGTGATGCTGATCCACAATAACGGTTACTTCGCGCCGTTTCGGTTTTACAGCCGTGGAGGTAGACGCCATACGGATTTCCTTAACCATGCTGGGTCAATATAGCGCAGGGGTTGGTTTCGTCAAATGGCGGAGCGCTCAACGCATGCGGTAGACCATGACCAGTCCGATGGCGAGAAAGATGAGGTTGGGTAGCCAGCCGCCGACCACGGCGGGCACCAGCATGCTTTTGGCCACGCCCAGGCCGACGTTCACCAGGACGTAGTAGCCGAAGAACAGACCGATGGAGAGGGCCACGCCCAGAAAGGCACCTTTGCGTCCGGTCTGGGAGCCAAACGGAATGCCCAGCAGGGTCACGATAAAGCAGGTCCAGGGCATGGCCAGGCGACTGTGTAGGTCGGCTTCGATGCGGGCCAGGGCGGGCCGTTCGCGGTGCTGATGGGTTTTCAGGTAGTCCATGAGTTCGAGGGAGGACAAGAACTCGGGGTCCTTGAATTCGTTGAGGAACAGGCTGGGGGCCTCGGTAAGTTCCTCCATCTCCTCGGTCAGGGCGAAACGCGGCGGGCCCATGGGATTGCCGTCCTGATCGTAAATCTGCTCCACCAGGTCGCGGAACCACCAGCGTCCGTCCAGCCATTGGGCTTCCTTGGCCCGTATCTTCTTGGCGTCCGAAGTGTCCTCCCGCTGTTGGATAACCTCGATCTGCTTCATGCGGTAATCGCGGATGTCGAATTCGCCCACCAGCCAGATGCGGCGGGTGGCCTGGTTTTTGATGGCCAGATCCTGCTTGATGTAGACGGCGGCGGGATCGTTTTTCTTCTGTTCGCGCACGAAGTTGTAACACCAGTAGGCAGCGCGCGGCCCGATGGTTTCGTGGACGGCGCCCACGATGAAGGTGAAGAGCAGGCCGACGGCGAGGAACGGGATCATGAGGCGGATAATGCTGACCCCGCTGGCCCGCATGGCGGTAAGTTCGTTGTTCTTGGTCAGGGAGGACAGGCTGTAAAGCACGGCCAGCAGCAGGGAGATGGGCACGATGCGGATCAGGACCGAAGGGAAAAGGATCAGGTAGTACTTCACCACCAGCAGCAACGGCGTCTTGCCCTCCACAAAGTCGTTCAGGTTGTCGAACAGGTCAAAGATGACATACATCATCATGAACGCGGTCAGGCAGTAAAAGAAGGGCACCAGGAAGGTGCGGAGCAGATATCGGTCGATGATTTTCATGCCAGGTTGTTTCGGGGGGCAAGGTACAGTCGGGTGCGCGCTAAAACAAGGGGTTTGCCGGGGGGTCGGCCGACGGCCTCAGGTATTCCCTGATTTCTGCACTTGCAGTTGACGGTGCCCCCCTGGTGCGGTAATCGTACCCGACTTAAGTAACAGCGGCCTGTCACGCGGACGGGCCTATTTGAGCCTTAACCTTAAACGGAGAGTTCACATGGCGATCAAAGTCGGTATCAACGGGTTCGGCCGCATCGGCCGTATGGTGTTTCAGGCGATTTGCGACCAGGGTCTGCTGGGCAAGTCCATTGACGTGGTGGCGGTGGTCGACATTTCGACCGACGCTGATTATTTCGCCTACCAGATGAAGTACGATTCCGTGCACGGCAAGTTCAAGCACACCGTGGCCACGGAGAAGAGCGACGCTTCCAAGGAAGAGGCGGACACCCTGGTCGTCAACGGCCACAAGATCAAGTGCGTGATGGCCACCAAGACCCCCGACCAGCTGCCGTGGAAGGCCCTGGGCGTGGATTACGTCATTGAGTCCACCGGTTTGTTCACCGATTCCGAGAAGGCCAAGGGTCACCTGGCCGCGGGCGCCAAGAAGGTCATCATCTCCGCCCCGGGCAAGGGCGAGGTCAAGACCCTGGTCATCGGCGTCAACCACGAGGAATACGACAGCGCCAAGCACAACATTGTGTCCAACGCCTCCTGCACCACCAACTGTCTGGCCCCCGTGGTCCACGTGTTGCTGAAGGAAGGCTTCGGCATCGAGACCGGCCTGATGACCACGATCCACAGCTACACCGCGACCCAGAAGACGGTGGACGGCCCCTCCA
>CAYTVN010000126.1:0-9469 GCA_964441655.1 uncultured Verrucomicrobiota bacterium
GGTGAAGATGGTGAAGGAGGCGGCATCGCCAATTTCCTGCACGGCCAGAACATCCGGCCCCGCCTTTTTCAGGATCTCCATCAGCGGGGCAATCTGCTCCTCCGGCTTGAAGTTATCCTTCTGGCCATCCTTGTCGCGGTCCTCATAGCTGAATCGCATGAGGTTATACGTCATCAGGGAAAACGTATCCGCCGCACCCGCGACCGCCGTACCCGCCAGCAGGCCCAAAAGGCAGGCGCCTGCGATTACGTTCCGGGAGGCTGTCATTTCTGGTAGATGCGCTCGATCTTGGTCGCGACATCGCGGAAGCCGAAGTCCACCGCGTAGATGTCTTTGTACAGGGCGGCCGCCTTGGGAATCTGGCCCATGGATTCGTAGATGGACGCCAGTTCGTACACCACGTCCTTCTTGGTTTCGTCCATGAGATTGAGTTCGGCCGCGGCCTTCTCCAACTGCTCCGCCGCAATGTCCAGTTGCTGCTTCTGCTTGAAGCACAAGGCCAGGTAGTAGAAGGAACGCAGGCGGCGCTGGGGATTCTGCTGAGAACGTTGAAATTGCTGGATGGCTTCGTTGACCTGGCCGCGCTCAAACAGCAGCACGCCGTATTCGTATTTGAGCTGCAAATCATTCGGGTAGCGGCGCACCCGGTCTTCCGCGTCGTTGAACACGAATGCGTTCTTCTCCGCGATCTTGGCTTCGTAGCCCGCCTGATCGCCCGCGGCCTGCAACGCGGCGGCCTGCTTCTCCAGTCGGGTCAGCTTGACCTGGCTGATCATGCGGTCAACCTGTGGATCAGCGCCGCCCGTGGTCTTCTGGGCCTGATCCAGCACCTCCAGGGCATCCTCGAAGCGGTCGCTCTTCATATAGAGATCGGCCAGGGCCCGCTTGTAGTTCACGTTCTGCGGCTCCCGCTCAATCTTGGCCAGGGTCTCCTCCATCAGCGCATCCACGTCGCGCGAGGTCTTTACCGCCTTGGCCTGCTGCTCGAGCAGGATGGCCTCCTTGGAGTCCTTCATGACATCACGGTAGGAGGTGGCTCCCTCCCAGTTCCCGCGCTGTACGGTGTCCAGAGCGGTGGCGTCCTTGAGCTTCTTCATCAATTCCGGTTCCGACGGATTGAGCCGCACCAGCGTTTCGTAGGTATCGCGCGCATCGTGCATGCGGCCGTTCTGCTGATACAACTCCGCCAGAAATTCCAGGCTCTTCAGGTCGCGTGCCCCGTTGTCGCGCACCACTTCCAGGTTCAGGATGGCCACCTCCGGCATCTCCGCCGCCAGGGCCGCCTGGCACGCGGTGTTGACGAAGGTGGGATTCAAAGGGTCCTTGCGCAGCAGTTCCTCAGCCTCCCGGACCGCCTGCTCAGGCTTCTTCTTGATCAGCGATTGGACCTTCATCAGCGTGCCCGACCCGCCCAGGGTGGCCAGGGCGCGCCCGAACGAGCTGGTCTTCTGGTCCTTGTTCTTCCTCAAGGCCGCCGCCCGCATGTACTTGCGCGCTCGCAGCAGGCCTGGACATAGATCGAGGGCCAGCAGGAACATGTCCATGGCATAGTCCAGATTGCCACGCTCCAGGGAGGCGATACCTTTTTCGTAGTGTTCGCGCGCTTTGCGGGGTGCTTGTTCCAATGCGACTTCAGCCATGACGTGAACTCCGTTCCCGTGCCAGTTGTTTCAAACGATATAGCTTAGGTCCGGCTCCGCTCAGGGTCAAGAAGCGGCTGGCCGCGACGGTGCCGAGAAGGATACTGCCGGACGGCCAAAAGTTCCAATCCCTGGAAATCGGCCTTTTCAAGCGTTCCAACATCTGGAAAATGGGCGCCTATGCCAACTCCCAAACCCTTTACAGTGCCCGCGTGGGCGCAGGACGCCATCTGGTACCAGATTTTCCCCGAGCGCTTCCGCAACGGTACCCGGCGCAACGATCCCAAGCCTGGCGATTTTACCAACCATGCCATACCGGGCTGGCGCATCGTGCCGTGGGGCATGGACTGGTATGCCCGCGACCGCTGGGAGCAGGGCCAGGAGTTCCGGAAAACGGTTTTCCTGCGCCGCTACGGAGGCGACCTGGCCGGCATCCGCCAGAAACTCGGCTACCTGCGCGACCTCGGCATCAACGCCCTGTACCTGAATCCCATTTTTCACGCGCCGTCCCTGCATAAATACGACGCCACCTCGCTCCATCATATTGATCCCACCTTTGGTCCGGACCGGGCAGGGGACCTGCGCGCACTGACCGCCGCCCGGGAGAACGAGGATCCACGAACCTGGATATGGACCGCGGCTGACCGCTACTTCGTGGATTTTCTGGCCGATGCCCATGCCCGCGGAATCCGGGTCATCATTGACGGCGTCTTCAATCATACCGGGCGCGACTTCTTCGCCTTTCGCGACCTCCTGCAAAATGGTCGGAATTCCCGGTACCGTAACTGGTACCTGATCAAAAAATGGAACGATGACGGCACGTTCGACTACGACGGCTGGTTCGGCCACCAGGCCCTGCCCGAACTGGACCGCACCAAAACCGACCTGGTTGCCCCCGTGCGCCAATACATCTTTGATATCACCCGCCGCTGGATGGATCCGGATGGCGATGGCAACCCCGCGGATGGCGTGGATGGCTGGCGGCTGGATGTGGCGTTTTGCGTGCCCCATGGCTTCTGGAAAAAGTGGCGCAAGCTGGTCAAATCCATCAACCCCGAGGCGTACCTCACCGCGGAGATCGTGGGCCGCGCGGATGAGTTCCTGCAGGGCGACGAGTTCGACGCCGTCATGAACTACATGTGGATGTATCCCACCGTGAACTTTTTCGCCCCCCACGGGAATGGTATCAGCGCGCGCGAATTTCAGCAGACCCAGGACGGCTGGCGCAAAGCCTATCCGGCGGCCTGTCTGCCCGTGCTGCAGAACCTGCTGGATTCGCACGATGTCGGGCGCATCGCCTCCATGCTGGAAAATGTGCGGGAGCCCATCCAGGAATTCGGCGCCTACTTTGAATTCTCCCGCGTCCATCATGCCCCGGACTTCCGCACCGGAAAACCCTCCGCCCGCACCTGGCAGGCCCTGCGGCAGGCGCTGGTGTTCCAAATGACGTTCCCGGGTGCACCCATGCTCTACTACGGGACGGAGGCTGGCATGTGGGGCGCCAACGATCCGTGTGACCGTCAGCCCATGCTGTGGGAGGACATCGCATACGAGCCGGAGCAGACGGGGCCCCGGGGTCCGGTCCCGCGCCAAGTCCGGCGTCCCGACCGGGCTCTGATGTCATTTGTTAAAAAAGCCATAGCCCTGCGGCACGCCGAACCGGCTTTGCGACGCGGTGCCCTGCGTTGGTTAAACACCGGACACGACCGGTTGCTGGGGTATGAGCGGACCCTGGAGGGTCGGCGCATTGCCGTCTATCTCAACGCGTCCGACAAGGCGCTTACGGTGAAAATCCGGCCGGGCGCGAAGGATCTGTGGCAGGGTCGTCGTTGTGAAGCGGGTCCGATCCGGGTCGCCGCCCGCTCCTGGCGTGTGCTGGCGTGGTCCTGACAAAGAACGCCGGCCGCTGCTTCATAGGGGGGGGTGGGGGGGCTGAAACAGCGGCCGGGCGTTAAGGTAACAGACGGCCCGTGTTCTGAGGGGGGGGTGGGGGGCAGAAGACACGGGCACGTCTGTTTATTGAAGTTATATATTAGTCAAGGGCTCCTCTAGTTTTGTTCAAACATCACACCGAATCCGTTCGAAATGGCACGGCCGGACCAGTTGGGCTGGTTCTTGCTGCTCGCACTGGCGGTTAATATGGCCCGAAATTCGTGAATGCCTTCGCGGTTGAAATAGTAGGTCGTAACCACCGAATGCTCCACGTGCTCCTGACCGGGCTTGAGCAGGATGGCATTCTGGGGTGGGCTGACCTGCATGCCTCGCAAGAGGTTGTCGCGCCGCCCATCCGGATAAACCCAGGTCAACAGCAGGTCGGGGTCGCCGGGAATCCATACCGCCTGCTCGCCCACATTCCGGATGACCATCGTAAAAGTGACCGGCTCGCCGATGCGGGCCCGATACTTGTCGGGAACCAAGGTCACCTGAAGACCCTGGCCAATCTCGTTGTCCGAGAGATCGCCCAGATGGGCCGGCTTATAGGCCTGTTGGACGGTTCCGCAACCGGTCAGCAACCCCAGTCCTATCACCGCCATCATTTTCGGTAGTACGTTCATGGCAACCTTGAGCTCATTTTAAGCACCCCGCGTGCCAACTTGCTCGCGTGGGGGCAAAAAAGAGGGGTGTCCCCGAAATAGGCCAGAAATCATCCGAAATAGGGACCTGGGTTTCAGCGGGAGGGCTGGGTCGGCTAGCAGATTTGCGAGATTGGCGGATAAAAACGGGGCGCGGGTGCGATTCTGTACGATCGCATTGCCTTGGCCCGTGGTTTCCCCTATAGGAAAAGCAGGAGAGCCAAAGAACACATGAGCCAGGAATGGGAAATCAAGTCGTGCGGACGCGGGTGTGCGGGCACTGGGGCGCCATTTGCCGACGGGCAGTCGATCTATTCCTGTTTGCAGGCCGGACCGGAAGGCTACGTGCGCAAGGATTTCAGCGAGCCGGGCTGGACCGAGGAGGCCCGTCAAGGCGTGGTGAGTTTCTGGAAATCCGTCTATCACGCCCCGCCGCCGCCCACCGCGGAGACGGTCAAAAAAGAGACCGCGGAAACGATGTTACGCCAGTTCCTGAGCAAGGAAGATTATTCCCGCATCAACGTGGTGTACATCCTCGCCGTGATGTTGGAGCGCAAGCGCGTACTGGTGGAACGCGATGTGCAGGACCGGGAGGATGGCATGCGCATCCGCATCTACGAGCACAAGAAGACCGGGGAAGTCTTCACCATCCCGGACCCCCAGCTCAAACTGGGTGAATTGGCCCAGGTGCAGCAGGAAGTCGCCGAATTGCTTGGATTTTCGGCCCGGCCCGGCCCGCCGCCCCCTGCGCCTCCTGTCGTTTCTGCCTGAAGTTGTCCACGAGCGGCGTTGACAGAGCCGTTTGAAACTCTAGTATGTCCGCTCTCCTAAGGCCAGATAGCTCAGCTGGTAGAGCACAGCACTGAAAATGCTGGTGTCCTCGGTTCGATCCCGAGTCTGGCCACCATCCTTCGCTCCTCGCCCGCAGACGGGATTGAGCTACGGATTGCGCAGCCATCCAGAGAAAACAAACGGGCGCGGAGCGAAGGATGCCCACCATGTTTCACGTTTATCTGTTGCGCAGCATCGCGACCCCGGTGAAATCGTACGTTGGCTTTACCTCTCTCCCTGTCGATGAACGACTGACTGCTCATAACGCGGGTAGCGTGCCACGGTGGACAAGCCGACCTTATCCCTTCATTGATGGTGAGACAGCGGAAAGGACGCGTGGACGATGACGAAAGATTTGCTGATTGGGATTATCTTTCTCTCGACTGCGGCGACGGCGGTTTGTGTGGGCGAAACAACGCCTTCCTCCAGTCTGACCAGCAAATGGGACCGGGCTGCGGCGGAGCAAACACTGACGGCGGCGGATCAACTGTGGCGCACGAATTCGGCCGCGCTGGCCCTGGCGTCTTACGAATCTCTGCTGGAGCATTTGCCCGAGGAATGCGAGCCGTTCCGCTCGCTGGTCATCATGCGGTTGGCACAAGCGGCCTGGGTTGATGGCAAAACGGACCAGTGCCGGGAAACGCTGCGCCGACTGGCTGCGCTCGACTACGTCCCGGAGCACCACGCGCGGGCGGCGTCGGAGTTGCTGGCGACCATCGCCACGGGCACAAATCCGGCGACCCAACGCACGCCCATCCCGCCGTTGCCGGTGGTAGCTACCAGCCTGTGCGTTGCCGCGGATGGGCCCTATCACACGTTGTCCGATGCGGTCGTCCAGGCCCGCCAGATCAGGAAGGGTGGCGAGGGCGGATGCATCGAGATTGTGCTGGCTCCGGGCATTTATACCCAACGTGAAACGGTCGTTCTGGGGCAGGGGGATTCCGGCCTGATCATTCGATCCCAGAACCGCGGGCAACCGGCCACCCTTACCGGAGGCATCAGGCTTGATCGATGGGAAAAGGTGAAGGACGCGGAGGCGCTGGCACAGTTGCCCGAGTCGGTCCGGGATCGTGTCCTGGTTTGCGACCTCGGCGCCCACGGCATAACAAACATGGGCGAATTGGTTTTTGGTGGTGTGGCGAGTCGGCGAAAACCGGAGGGCACGTCGCGCTTTACGGCCTTCCCCATTCCAGAACTGTTCCACCGGGGCCTTCCACAAATCATGGCGCGCTGGCCGAACGAGTCCTTGATCAAGCTGCCGGTGACGGCCCCGCCGCTGGAGCCCGACCCCCGGTATGCGCGATGGGCCCGCGAACGGGATCTGTGGCTGTTTGGCTACTGGCAGTGGGATTGGGCGGACGCCTACGAGAAGGTGGAGCGCATTGAAGCCTCTGGCCGGATCGTGCTCGCAGAGCCGACCAATGGTTACGGCCACGATCTGAGTCTGGGATGTGCGCTCAACGCCTTGTGTGAACTCGATGTCCCCGGTGAGTGGCATCTGGATACCAGCAAGAACCGCATTCACTTTCTGCCGCCGGACGACTTTGATCCCGCGGCGTGTGTGGTCTCGTATTTCGGCACGGTCATCGCGGCTACGGAATGCGCAGATTTGCAGGTTCGCGACCTCTGCATTTCTGATCTCCGCGGTGATGGCATGACCTTCGCCGATTGTCCGCGCCTGTTGCTGGCTGGAGTGGCTATCCAGCATTGCTCGGGCAGTGGCATCCGGCTCCACGGTGGTACCGGGCCGCTGATCCACTCCTGCACGATAGACAGCATGGGCCGAGGTGGCATCGATGTGCAGGCCGGCGACTGGGCGCGGTTGATCCCCGGCCATGCCATCATCGAAAATTGTCGCATCTCTGCTCTGTCGCGCATCGACCACACCTACACGCCGGGTCTGCTTTTGCAGGGTATGGATATCAAGGTGCGCCATACCTCATTCATCAATATCCCCAGCAGTGCCATTCGGGTGGAAGCGTGCGATGCGCTGATCGAGCTCAATTACTTTCACAACTGCGTCTACGAATCCGGCGATCAGGGCGCGATCGACGTGTGGGCGAATCCACTTTACCGGGGCAACGTCATCCGCTGGAATGATTTCGACCGCATCATCAACACCAGCGGGGCGAGCTTTGGCGCCGCGGCCATCCGCCTCGATGATTTCATCAGCGGCTTTATGATCAGCGAAAATATCTTTCGCGGCGGTTCCCCAGTGGGATTTGGAAGTGTTCAGTTCAATATGGGAACGGACTCCTACGTCGAGGGTAATGTCATCATCAACTGGGCCCGGGCGTTTTCGGGGCGGTCCCTGGGCGGGGACACTTGGAAGGAACGGTTGAACCAACACGACAACGCGCGGCGGGTGTTAGCGGAGACGGACTGGCAGTCCGAGGCCTGGCGCACCAAGTATCCGATGGTGCGTGATCTGCTTCGCGGCGATGACAATCACAACTACCTGGCGGATAATCTTCGCCTGGGGTCCGGTACTCTGGGTGACGTTGAGCGGGCGGTGACTTTCGCCAATGTGGAACGGGAGCCATCGTTTACCGCGGAGCGTCTTGATGATGTGAAGCCGCTGCTGGTTCCCTGGCACGCCATCCCGGTCGACCTGATTGGACCGTATGACATGGGCACAGGCGGGAAGAGACAGCCATGAAGCGATCGGGCTGTCTTGTTCTGTTGATCGTTGCCCTGGCGTTGCGCGCAGAGGGCCAGAAGTTACCGCGTACAGGCGACCTTGTTTTTCAAACGACATTTAACACGTCGGCCGAGCAGGCTGCCTGGTCGGCGGCGGACTTCGTGGAGTGGCCGCAGGGGTATCAGGAGAGCGCGTCGTTACGTATTACGGTACCGAGCGAGCGGTCCGCCGACGGTTACATGATCCATGTCCCGCTGGATCTGACCAGGTATCGCGGCTGCCAGCTGCTGTTTGAGTGCATGGCCAAAGCCGACCAGGTCACGAAACCCCCGCAGCCGTACCTGGGCGTCAAATACATGGTGCACTACAGCTCCGAGCGGGAGGGTGAGCTCTGGCAGAATGAAATGAATGTGTACGGCACCTTTGATTGGAAACGTCTGCAATTTACCGCGCGCATAGCCGACGATGCCCGCGACGGCGAGCTCATCCTCGGGCTCCAGCAAAGCAGCGGCACGGCGTGGTTCGACGAGGTTAGGGTCACCGTGTTCAAGGAGCCGCCGGCCCGCCGACCCGCCCCGGCGGAGCACGCCCTGCCGGCGTTTAAGGGACACGATTTGCCGCGTCTCCGCGGGGTCATGTCGCCCACCTCCTGGCGCGATGAAGATCTTCGGGTGCTGGGGGAAGAGTGGAACGCGAATGTGATCCGCTGGCAGTTATCCCGAAACTGGGGGTTGTATAATTCGGACCGCGATCTGGTTGAATACGACCGCTGGCTGATGGAACGGCTCGACGACCTGGACCATGCGATGGCCGCATGTCTCCGATACGGCCTCAAGGTGGTCATCGACCTGCATGCGCCCCCGGGAGGCCGCTATCCGAATCACGAACTCGCCATTTTTCACGAGTCAACGTATCAGGACCACTGGGTGGCCAACTGGGAGGCCATGGCCCGGCGCTATCGGAACCACCCCGCCCTGTGGGGGTATGACCTGATCAATGAACCTTACCAGCGGGTGCCATCGCCGCCCGGCGTGTCAAATTACCTGAGCGCGCAGGTGCGCACCGCCCGGGCGATACGCGCCATCGATGCCCGGGTTCCCATTTTTATCGAAGCCGCCGAGTCGGATTCGCCGGAAGGTTTTCGCGACCTGGAGCCGGTGGATATTCCGAACGTAATCTATCAGGTCCACTTATATACACCTCATGCCTTCACGCACCAGGGGGTTGAGGGCGAATGGAAACGCATCGCCTATCCGGGCAATATCGAAGGGCGGGTGTGGAACCGGGAGCAGCTGCGAAGGGTGCTCGAGCCGGTGCGTGAGTTCCAGTTGGCTTACAACGTGCATGTCTACGTCGGCGAATTCAGCGCCATTCGATGGGCCCCGGGGTCGGTGGACTATCTACGGGATTGCATCGAGTTGTTTGAGGAATACGGGTGGGATTGGTCCTTTCACGCCTATCGTGAATGGCACGGATGGAGTGTCGAGCACGGCGATGACCGAAACAACGTGATGCCGGTCAAGGAGACGACGGCGCGTCATCAACTGTTACGTGACTGGTTCCAGAAGAACGCGAAGCCGGCGCGTTAACCCGGATATTTCACCGCGGAGACGCGGAGGCCGCAGAGAAGATCGTAAGAGATGGGCGATCATCCTTTTTGACACAGCCATGCCAATGGGGACAACTTGGTTGTACAACGTGGCAACTTGGGCGGGCCGCTTCTTCCCATCCGGATTCTTCTCCGCGAACTCTGCGCCTCTGCGGTGATGCAATATGCAGGTTAA
>CAYTVN010000127.1:0-9442 GCA_964441655.1 uncultured Verrucomicrobiota bacterium
AGGCACAGAGGACGCAGAGAAAGCCTGCAAGAGAAGTACGAAACGCTGAATCCCGTTTCATACGTTTGGGTCGGTTTGGAACGTCCACTTGGCACCGTCCTATCCGACCTCTGCGACCTCTGCGCCTCGGCGGTGAGGCAGGATCCGGGTTAGGCCAGACCGGCCGCGCGCAAAGCCGCTTCCGCCTTCGGCACGTCCTCGGGGGTGTCCACGCCCAGGCCGAAATCGTTCGTGCGCAGCACCACCATGCGGGCGCCCAGATGAAGGGCGCGCAGTTGCTCCAGTTTCTCCGCCAGTTCCAGCGGACACGGCGGCTCCTTCACCATGCGGTGCAGGAAGTCACGGCGGTAGCCGTAGAGTCCGATGTGTCGCCAGTGCAGGCCCTGCGCCACCGTGCCGGGCGCGGCATCGCGCAGGTGCGGAATGGCGGAACGGGAAAAATAGAGCGCGCGATACGCGGCATCCCACACCACCTTGACCACCGCCGGATTGAGCAGGTCAACCGGATGGTTAATGGGCGTAGCCGCCGTACCCATGTCCCAGCCCGCATCCGAGGAAAGTTTGTCCGCGAGTTCGTCGATCAGCGCGGGTGCGATCAGGGGCTCGTCGCCCTGTACATTGATGACCACGCCCGCATCCAGCGCCTGCACCGCCTCGGCAATACGGTCGGTGCCGGAGGGGTGATCAGCCCGCGTCATCACCCACTCCCCGCCAAACGCCGCCACGGCATCGGCAATGCGCTGGTCATCGGTGGCCACCACCACGCGGTCCAGACGGCGGGCCTGGCGGGCGCGCTCGTAAACCCATTGCACCAGCGGCTTGCCGCACAGGCGGATCAGGCTCTTGCCGGGCAGCCGGGTGGAACCGTAGCGCGACGGGATGACGGCGACGACGGAGGTGGAGGCGCTCATTTAGAAACCCATGTAGGCCAGCAGTTCATCACGCGAGCAGGTGGCGGTGCCCAACTTGCCGACCACCACGCCCGCGGCGTAGTTGGCCAGCTCGGCCGCTTCGTCAAACGTGGCGCCAGAGGCCAGGGCCAGCATGCAGGTGGCGATCACGGTATCCCCGGCGCCGCTCAAATCGAACACTTCGCGCGCCCGGGTGGGCACGTGGCGCGGAACGGCCCCTTCGCCCGCCAGCAACATGCCATGACCGCCGAGGGTAATCATCAGCATTCGCGGCTGCCATTTTTCCATCAGGCAATCCGCGACTTTCAGCAGGGCTTTATCCTGTAACGGCTGATCGGCTGCGCCGGGGTCCTTGATCCCGGCATGGGCAAACGCCTCCTTGCGATTCGGCTTGGCCAGCGTGATGCCGCGTACATTGAGATCGTAGTTGTCCTTGGGGTCCAGGGCCACGGGAATTCCGCGGCGGCCCGCCACCTTGAGCACGGTGTCCAGCACCGGTTGCTGCACCACGCCCTTGCTGTAATCCTCGATCACCACCGCGCTGGCCCGGGCACTGATTTTTCCGACCCACCGCACAAAGGCGTCAAGGGCAGGCCCCTGCAGGGGCTGACGCTTTTCCCAGTCCACCCGCACCACCTGCTGGCGATCCGCCACCACGCGGGTTTTCACCGTGGTGGGCAGGCGCGGCAGACGCAACACGGCATCCACACCCACCCCGGCCTTGCTGAGCAATCGCGTTAATTGACGTCCGGGGGCATCGCGGCCCACCACCCCGGCCACATCCGAGGTCCCGCCCATGGCCTGTATGTTGGACGCCACATTGGAGGCCCCGCCGGGCACGCTGTTCTCGCGGCTCACATGCAGCACCGGCACCGGCGCCTCGGGGGAAATACGGGATACCGAACCGTGGATATAGTGGTCGAGCATGAGGTCACCCACCACCAGCACGCGTTGCTCCGGAAAGCGCGCCAGCAATCGCCGCGCGCGGGCCCGTTGAATGGTCATGGTTTCTTTTCCTTTTTCTTGTCCCACCACGCGCGGCCCGGACCCCGCACTTCGGCCAGGTGAATGCGGACATTGGCCACCGGGATTTCGGCCATAACCTTGGCCATGATTCGCTGCTCGTTCCGGGTCACCCACAGGGTCAGTTTTCCTTTGCGCACAAACAAGCCCTGAAAGGCCGCATCCGGCTCCATCCGCACCGTGGCCAGGGTTCCGTAGGTGTCGTTCTCGAGCTCCTCGTGATCCTTCACGCGCACAAACAGATCGTACAACTTTTCATCCGCCATGACGCGGAATTCCCGGGTCTGGCCGGGTTTGAAGGTTTCGCGCCGGAGCCAGTACATCAGGGTCACGATATCGCGCGTATCCGCATCAATGGCAAACTCCTTGCGCTCATCCTTTTTACGGTTGTGCCAGTAGGCCTTGCCGGCCGCGTGGTCGAACACCGTGACTTCATCGGTGTGGTAGCGCCCCTCGTTCAGGGTCTTGGTGAAGCGGACGGGCAAAAAACGGTCGGGGTCGATCAGGGTCTCCACCGTATCGTCCACGGGATAGACGGTGGAGATCACGGCATTGCTCTTAGTGCGGATGCGCACGGCCAGCAGGGCGCGCCCCTCGTGGTTCGTCCAGTTGACCGTGGTGCGCGACTCCGCCACATAGAACAAACCCCAATGGGCGTGGTACACCAGCTCCTCGCCCACCGGGAACCAGAAGTTGGTGGTGGTGGTGGTGGACACGGCCGGCGGCGGCGCGGTCGTGACCGGCTCCTGAGCCGGGGCCCGCACGACGGCCACCAACAGCAAGAACAGCAGATTAAGAAGCAGCCGCACGAGAACCTCCCTGAATCAGGTCCACCAGCAGGCACTCCAGCAACAGTTCATCCGGTACACCGCCTTCGGTGATACGGGCGTGGGCTTGCACAGCCTTCCGGTACCACCGGCGCAGTTCCGGCGTGCGGAAGGTGGAGGCGGCCCGCGTCAACACGAGCAGGCGATAGGGATGCCCCTTCAGCAGATGGCCGATCAGGCTCTGGGCGGCCTCCACGGCCTCCGGCTGCTGCGACACCACCACGCTGGCATAGCCGCTGCCCGACTGTTCCAGGCGCAGATGGCCGGCCTCCATGAGTTCGCGCAGGGCCAGCATGTCGCGGATGCGGCCTTCGATACCCATCAGCAGCACAAACGGTTTTTCCTTCTGAAACATGAGCTGGCGGAACAGCCGCAGGCAGGCGGCCAGATCGCGCTGGCTGAGCACCTCGGCCAGATCCCAGGCGATGGACTCCCGGCTGGGCGACACCAGCAGGCGCACGTCCTCCTCGGTCACCTCCCGCCGATCGCCCAGGTAGGTGGCCAGCTTGGTCACTTCCTGGTGCAGCAGGCGCGTATCGTAGCCCGCCTTCTCCACCAGCAGATGCACCGTGGTGCCGGACGCCGTGAGCTGTTCCGCCTTGAGCAGTTCGCGCACCGTGACCTGCGCCTGCTCCATCATTTCCTTCGGCTTGTCCGACACTTCAAATTCCACCACCGCACCCGCAGCCACGCAGGCTTTGTAAAAACCATAACCCCGGTGCACCTTGGACGCGGTGATCAACAGACGCTGCCCCGGCATCAGCCCGCGCTTGATCTCCTCGGTCAGGCGGCCCACCGCCTCCTTGACCGCCTCGAATTTACCGGGCACGGCCTCGGAGAAAAACATCGCCTCGCGCAGCCACACCACCTTGGCCCCGCCAAACAAACCTACGGTGGCGATCCCGTCCAGCACCCGCTGAATGGCGGCCACCGCTTCATCAATGGTTTCCACCGCCCCGTCCACCACTTCCAGCCCGAGATCCTGCTGCTCGGGCGGACACCATACCTGCAGCAGTTGCTTGGCCCGCTGGGCGACGCGGTATTCATCCCCGCCCCACACCAGAACCACCGTGGCCTGTTCCGGCGGGATGGCGGGCGCCTTGGCGGCCGGTGTTTTGGCGGCACGTGTAGCCATCAGTAATTCCACACCCGGGCCGCGCGATCGGCCGCGATGGTGGCCATGGAGTTCAACGCATTCATGTCCACATCATAACCGGAGGCCAGTACGCTGCGCCAGTCTCCGCGCTGCCCAATCTCACGTACGACCATGGGCCACCGCTCCGGGCCGATGCGCTCCTGTAGCATCCGCACCACCTCCGCGGCCTGCCGGCCATACGCCTGCGCGGCGGCCGGCGATGAAGGATAGAAATCCCGTTTCAGCAATTCATCCGACTCCAGCAGGGCCGCCGCGGGCAAGGCCGGCCACGAGCCGGCCAGATCACGTCCCTGCGCGGAATTGAACCGGCGCGCCACGTTCATGCCCATCAGGGTGGCCAGACCCTCCTCCAGCCAGAGTGGGAGTCGGTTCCCATAGGCCTCGCGCAGACGGAAATGCACCAGTTCATGGGCGATGCGATCCAGCCGGTTGGATTGCGAGCGGTCCACCTTGAGCAGGATGTCGCGCCCTGATTGCAGGGCCAGTCCGTCCGGACGGATGCCCGACTGCTCGCCCAGTTTGTCCCAGGTGGCGGTCTCGTAGATATAGACCAGGCGGGCCCGCCTCGTCGGCTCGGGCAGGCTCAATTGCCGTCCGACCTCCCGCCACGCGTAATGCGCCTCCTCCACCATGTTCGCCAGTTCCCCCACGCTCGCGGCATGGGCGATCAACCGGGTGGACTCCGCGTGCCGCCAGCGTCGCCCCTCCGCGTCATACACCTGCTGAACCAGCGGGGAAAAATTGCGGTCCGACAGGCTGGACCAGGTGACGATGCGGTAGCTGTCGCGCTCCGCGGTCGCGTCCAACGCCCACACGGGGGCCCGGCCCGGTACCAGACCGAGCAGGCACACCAGCATGGAGGTCACCTTGACAGCACGCATCACGGCTCTAGACTGCCTCAGTTATACAGGCGCGTCAAATCCCCGCGCCGGATGGATTTCATGAACCAGATTTGGGCGCCGTGGCGCATCGATTATATTTTAGGTCCGAAGGATGGCGATTGCTTCCTGTGCACCAAGTTTGCGGAAAGCCAGGACCGGGAAAACCATCTGTTGTTTCGCGGCCCGACGTGCGCCGTGGTGCTGAACCGCTATCCCTATATCGGTGGCCACCTCATGGTCGCGCCCTACCGCCACGTGGATGGCCTGGAGGGGCTCCAGCCCGCGGAGCGCGCGGAACTGATGGAGCTGGCCAATCGGTGCGTCGTGGTCCTGAAGAAAATCATGCAGCCGCAGGGCTTCAACGTCGGCCTCAACCTGGGGGCGCCCGCGGGGGCCGGGCTCAAGGACCACCTGCATTTGCACGTGGTGCCGCGCTGGAACGGCGATACCAATTTTATGCCCGTGCTGGGCAAGACCACCGTGATTCCCCAGGCCCTCGACGAACTGTACGACGCGCTGAAACCACATTTTGCATGACCATGGAACGAACCCTGCACCTGGACAGCGCGCGCGAGGTCATTGAACTCACCGGACGCCGCGGCGAATGGCTGCCCCGCTACGAGGAGGCCTTCCGGGTCCGCCTCACCCAGCGCGACACCTGGCTGAAGGTGGACGGGCCGGCGGAAGCCAGCGAACGCTTCTGCCACTTCTTCGACACCCTGCGCATGGCCCGCGACCACGGCGTTTCCCTGCGGGACACCGGGCTGGCCTTTGCGGTACGCGCCTACGTGGAGGGCAAGGAGGAGGAGCTGGCCCGCCTGTACCACACCCGGGTGGACGTGGCCGCCGGCAAGCCGCCGCTGCTCGCGCGCACGTTCGGGCAGATGCGCTACCTGGAGGCCATCAAAGCCAATGACTTTGTATTCGGGCTGGGCCCCGCGGGCACCGGGAAAACCTACATGGCCATGGCCATGGCGGTGGCCAGCCTGCTTAAAGGCGAGGTCAGTCGCATCATCCTGACCCGGCCCGCGGTGGAGGCGGGGGAAAATCTGGGCTACCTGCCGGGCGATCTGCAGCAGAAAGTGCTGCCGTATCTGCGCCCGCTCTACGACGCTCTCTACGACATGATGGACGCGGAGATGATCGAGCGCCACTCCGAGCGCGGCGTCATTGAAATCGCCCCCCTGGCCTACATGCGGGGGCGCACCCTGAACCACGCCTTCGTCATTTTGGACGAGGCCCAGAACACCACGCCGGAGCAGATGCTGATGTTCCTGACCCGCATGGGGTTTGATTCCAAATGCGTGATCACGGGCGATCTCACCCAGGTGGATCTGCCGCCCAACAAGACGTCCGGCCTGCTGGAAGCCCGCCGCACGTTGCAGAACGTGGACGGCATCGCCATCCTGGAATTGACGGACGCCGATGTGGTGCGCCATCCCCTGGTGCAAAAAATTATTCAGGCCTACCGCGTGGGACGCGCCACCTGAGCCCACCATGGGTCTGTCCATCGCCATCTCCAGTCGGCACCGCCAGGGCCGGATATCCGTGCCCCGCCTGCGCGCGTTGGCGGACTGGCTGATGCAGCAGGCGGCCCAGCGCGACCCGTCCCTGGCTCAGGGCACCCTCTCCATCGCTTTGCTGGACGACGCCGGCATCACGCCCATCAACGAACAATTCGTCCGCCACCAGGGCCCCACCGACGTCATCAGCTTTCGCTATAAACCCCTGCCCGGCGCGCCCGGCGCAGTGATGGAACTGGTCCTCAACGTGGAGCGCGCCTGCCAGGAAGCCCGGCGCCGCCGCTTGGCGCCCGACCGGGAGCTGGCGCTGTATCTGGCCCACGGCTGCCTGCATCTGACCGGCGAGGACGACGCCACGCCCGCCCAGCGAGCCCGCATGCAGCGCATCCAGCGCGCCTGGCTGCGCCGGGCGTCGGCCCAAGGACTCCTGCGCACTATATTTGTCCGCGACACACCCGCGCCTCGCCTTCGCGCCACTCCGCGGGTATAGTAGGCCATCTTTAGAGAGGGCCTCATGTTAAGAAGCATACGCAACAACATCCTGGTGGGACTGCTGCTGGTCACGCCCATCGTGGTCACGACCTTCGTGGTGAACTGGCTGTTCACCTTCATCACCAACCGGGTGCTGGTTTTTCTGCCCAAGCAATATCGGGAGGGCGATCAGGAAATTCTGTGGCGGTTGGCTTCCCTCGTGCTGGTGCTGGTCCTTATGTTTGCCATCGGCCTGCTGGTGCGCAACATACTGGGCAAACGCCTGTATCAACTGGGCGACCGCTTGCTGGGCCGCATCCCCATCGTCAACAGCTTGTACGTGGGCACCCGCCAGGTCATCGAGGCCCTGTTTCAGCAACGGCAAACCCTGTTCCAGGAAGTGGTGCTGATCCAATACCCGCGGCCCGGTGTCTACGCCATCGGTTTCGTCACGGCCGTGGTCCCGGCCTCCTACCGCAGCTACCTGGAACCGGCTCACCAGGTGGAGGAATGTATTTCGGTATTCATCCCCACCACCCCGAATCCCACCTCGGGTTGGTTCTGCATCGTGCCCCGCTCCCAGTCCACGAAGCTTGCCATGAGCAGCGGCGAGGCCATGAAGCTGATCATGTCCGGCGGCGCCGTCTTCCCGGGCGATTTCAGCAGCACCCGGGTCGCTCCCAAATCCCTTCTCGATCTCCTGCACGACTGGACCACGGAACGCGAGAACGGCAAGGCCGATTCCAAATCCGGGACATGATCGCCAAAACGGAAGCGTTGGTGTTGCGCTGGTATCCGGTGTCCGAAACCTCGCGGGTGGTTTCGTGGCTGACCCCGGACCGCGGGCGGCTGGCCACCCTCATCAAAGGTTCGCAGCGCCCCAAGAGCGCGTTCCTCGGCCACTACGACCTGTTTCAAACCTGCGAGCTGCTCTACTACGCACGCCCGCACGAAGGCCTGATGATCACCCGCGAGGTATCCCCGCTGCGCACCCGCGAGCGCCTGCGCACCGACTGGCGGGCCTGCGGCGTGGCCTCGTATCTGAGCGGGCTCATGGGACGCATCACGCCTCCGGAAGCCGTGCACGCGGAACTCTATCACCTGCTCAACCAGTGCCTCGACGAGCTGGCCGATGAAGGGGCCAGCGCACCCCTGCTGTTCTGGTTCGAGTTGCGTTTGTTGCACGCGCTCGGACTGGCCCCCCGCCTGCAACGGTGTCTGGACTGCGGTTGCGCGCCCCAGCCCGGACGCGCCGCGGGCGGATTCGCCTACATCCGCGGCGGCTGGTTGTGCCCGGATTGCAACCAGCGCGACGGCGGCGAACACGTGCCCATGCTGCCGGATGTATTGGCCCTGCTGGTATCCTGGCAGCGCGCCCCCAGCTCGCGCTCGGCGCGCACCACCCGCCTCACGGCCCGCCAGCAAGCCGAGGTGGAACGCCTGCTCGGGCTCTTTATGGTCCATCACCTGGAACAGCCGCTGACCGGGCGGGCCATCGCGCTCGACCTGCTGGCCCGCCGGTTGCCTGCACAATCAACTTTACAACCCCCTTCCGCCCAGTAGGCTCGGCGTACCATGTATCGCTACAACTATCCCGCTGGAGTCACGCTGGTTCGAGCCCTCCGCCACATGGCCTTGGTGGCCGCGGGGCTGATCCTCTTTTTTATCTGCGTGGAGTTGCTGCGGGCATACCAGCTGTTCCATGAGATGAACCTTTGGCTGGGCCGCGCCTTTGCGAGCCTTGTCCTGGTCATCATCCTGGTCCTCCTGGTGCGCTTCTATCTGTGGCGACAGGATCGCCAGACCCTGATGCCCCCCCGCAAGCCGGGCGACCTGAAGCCCCGTCACGACGACCTCACCGCCACCACGGCCTACCTGATCCACCGCCTGAAACGACTCTCCCTGAGCGAAAGCCTGCCCCCGGAGAGCATCAAGAAACTGCGCCAGCGGGCCTACGATCTGGAAGGCCTGCTCGGATCGCACCCCTTGCTGGACGACTTGATCCGCGCCAACAGCCGGGCTGAAATTGACACCCTGGAGCCCGCCCTGGCCCTGCTCGACCAGCAGGCCATGATCCTGGGCAAGGAAAAGATCCGTTGTGTCATTGAAGATGCCGTGGAACCACCCTTTCCCATCGTCACCCCGCTGGCCGTGTTCTATCACCAGATCACCCTGGTCACCGCCATCACCGATCTGTACCTGTACCGGCCCTCCCTGCGCGAATACCTGCGGGTGCTGCTGGATGTTCAGCATACCATCCGCGGCGGCGACTTCTTCCGCATCGGCCAGCGTCTCTTTGAAGGCGTCTACGTAAACAGCGCGCCCCTGGGGCGGGCGGTGGACGATCTGGGCCAGGGCATTACCTGCACCTGGCTGACCTGGTCGGTGGCCAAGGCCACCGTGTACCGCTGCCGGGGAACCACTCCCTGGTCGGTGAAATCATCCGTGCAGTGGATGGACCGCCAGACCGCGGAATCGCTGGGCGTGGTGCGCGATGTATTGATCAGCGATGTGCTGCCTCTGCTCAAGATGCGCATTCGCCACAACGCCGGTCCCGGGGTCGCGGATGCCGACGGTTTTACCGAGCAATTGACGCAAAATCTGGCCCGCGCCGTAGACACGGTGGTCAAGGGCCTGAACATCCAGGACC
>CAYTVN010000128.1:0-9394 GCA_964441655.1 uncultured Verrucomicrobiota bacterium
GGTGCTGCTCGGGATCGAGGCGGACTACTATCCCGGCTGCCAGCGTTTCCTGGAGCCGTGGATTGAGCGCCATCCGTTTGATGTGGTCCTGGGTTCGGTGCACTACCTCGACTACTGGTCCACCGATCCGACCCGCCGCACGCTCGCAGGCGGATTGGACCCGGAGCTGCTATGGAAGCGCTACTTTGAGCTCATGGGCGAACTGGCCGACACCGGTTTGTACGATGTCGCCGCACACTTTGATCTCCCCAAGCGTTTCGGCAATGCGCTGCCCAAAGACCGGTTGCGCATCTATGCGGAGCCCGCGCTGGACCGGCTGGCCGCCGCGGGCATGGCCCTCGAGATCAACACCTCCGGCCTCAAGCACGCCTGCCAATCGTGCTATCCCTCGATCAACATCCTCACCTGGGCTTGTGAACGCGGCGTGGGATTGACCTTCGGATCCGACTCCCATAATCCGGAACGCGTAGGCGCGGGCTTTGAACACGCGGTCGCGCTGGCCCGGCAGGCGGGCTATACCCAGAGCTGGGTGTACCGGAAGCGCAAACCGCGGCCGCAAGATCTGCCCGGTTAATTCCGCCTGCGGCCGTTGATGGCTGGACGGTCAGAGCACGGCGGTGTTCAGCGACAGGACGGGCAGCAGGATGGCCAGCGCGATGAGCAGCACGAAGGCGCCGACCATGAGAATCAAGACAGGCTCCAGCAGGCTGGTGGTGCGGGTCAGGTAGGTTTGCCAGCGCTGCTGCAGACGATCCGCGGCTTTGTCGAGCAGCGCAATCAAATCGCCCGAGGCCTCCCCGGCTTTCATCCATCCGCTCAGCGACTCCAGCGGCGGCACGGCGCGGATGGCGTTCGACAGGCTGGCGCCGTGTTTGACCGCGTCGGCTTGTTCGCGCACCAGATCGGCCACCCACGCATTACCCGTGGCCAGGCCGGCCAGCTCCAGGGCATCCACCGCGCTCACCCCGCCGCGCAACAGCAATACCAGGGTCCGGGCAAAGCGCAGCGAGACCAGGGTGCGGGCGCCCTGGCGATAGAGCGGCACGCGGTCCAGGCGGCGCAGGCTCTGGCGCTGCACCTCAAGATTCAGTCCCCATCGACGGCGCATCCAGACCACCACCAGCCCCATACTGACCACCAGGATGGGCAGCCAGATGGGCAAGCTGCGGCTGACCGCGAGCAGGGCGCGGGTGAGCCAGGGCAGCGTGGCCCCGCTTTCCTTGAACAAACCGCTCAGCATGGGCAGGACAAAGCCGAGCAGGCCCACCGCCACCAGAAAGGCCAGCACCACCACCAGGCAGGGATACAGCATGGCCGAGGTCAGACTCTCGCGCAAACGGGCCTGCCCTTCCAGATACTCCGCCAGCTGGTCCAGGGTGGCATCCAGATGACCGGATTTTTCACCCGCCTCCAGGGCCGCGCGCTCGAAAAGCGATACCTGGGGGCTGGCTTCGGCGAGTCCGCGCGCCAGCGGCTGGCCCTCGCGGATGCGGTCGCGAAGCAGCGCGATGCGGCTGGCCTGGCGTTCCTGTTCGGGCGTTTCCAGCAATAAGTCCAGGGCGGCGGTAAGCGGTATCCCCGCCTTCAACAAAGCGCCCAATTCCCTGTAGAACGTAGCCCGTACACCCACGCCAAACGACGCCCGCGCGCGGCGCGAGGCAAGACCGCTTTCTTCGGACACGGGATCCACCGACTCGGCCAGCACCCCGCGTCCCGCAAGTTTCTCGCGCGCATCCTTGCGATCCAGCGCTTCCAGAAATCCCTGGCGCACCCGGCCGGACGCCTCGAAACCGCGATAGCGAAAGGTGGACATCCCCCTAGCCTCGCTCCGCCGTACCCACCACGCGGATGATTTCCTCCGGCGTGGTCTGGCCCGCCACCACGCGGGCCACGCCGTCGCTCAGCAGGGCCTGGAAACCGCTCCGCACCGCCAGGGCGCGCAGCTCGGCCGCGGGAGCCCGGACCCGGATGGCCTCGCGCAAGGCACCATTCAATTCAAGCCACTCATAGATACCGGTTCGCCCACGATAGCCGCCCAGGCATGCCGGGCAACCTTGGGCCCGCCAGACGGGCTGGCTGGCCTGCGCCCGCGCGGCCGGACCCAGCGCCGCCAGCTCGGATGGTGTCCAGGTCCCGGGCACGCGGCACTGCGGACAGAGCTTGCGCACCAGACGTTGTGCCAGCACGGCGTGAACCGCCTCACCGAGCAGGTAGGACTCGATGCCCATGTCCACCAGGCGCACCATCGCAGACACCGCATCATTGGTGTGCAGCGTGCTGAACACCAGATGGCCGGTGAGCGCGGAGCGAATGGCAATTTCGGCGGTTTCCAAGTCGCGAATTTCGCCGACAAAAATCACGTCGGGGTCCTGGCGAAGAATATGGCGCAGGCCCTGGGCGAAGGTCAGGCCGATCTTGGGTTTGACCTGAATCTGGCCGATGCCGGGCAGCTGATATTCGATGGGGTCTTCAATGGTCAGCACATTCACATGCGCGGTATCGAGTCCGCGCAGGGCCGCATACAAGGTGGTGGTTTTGCCGCTGCCGGTGGGGCCGGTTACCAGGATGATGCCATTGGGGGAGCGCGTCTTTTCGACGAAGCGATCCTGGATGGACGCGGGCATACCCAGCGATTCCAGCGGCAACAAAAGGGCCTCGCGGTTGAGCAAGCGCAGCACCACCCGCTCGCCCTCGGCCACGGGCACGGTGGAAACACGAATGTCGATCTCCCGCTCGCCCACCCGGACCTTGGCCATGCCATCCTGGGGCAGACGTCGCTCCGCGATATCCAGCCGGGCCATGACCTTCAGGCGGGACACCAGCGGGGCCTCGAGGTCTTTGGTGGGCGCGGACTGTTCGTACAGGAAGCCGTCCACCCGGTAGCGGATTTGCAGGCGATTCTCAAACGGCTCCACGTGCACGTCGGAGGCCCCCTGCCGCACCGCTTCCAACAGGATGGCATTGACCAGCTGGGTGACCGGCGCCTGGCTGCTTTCGCGCAGCAGATCGTCACTGGAGGATTCCACGGCGGGCTTCAGCCCGGCGCTGCGGCCGGCCTCGCGACGGGCGTCCGGCCGCCGCACATAACAGCGCTCGATGGCTTTCAAGATTACGCCGCGCGGGGCCACCAGAGGCTTGGGATCCTGACCCAACAGCAGGGAAACGCTGTCCAGCGCCCCCACATCGGTGGGGTCCGCCAGGGCGACCAGCAGCTGACCGCCCTCGCGCACGGGCAGAATGGCGTGTTGGCGGGCCCAATCCACCGTGATGGAAGCCACGAGGTCGGGCGCCAGGAGTTCATCCGCCAGCTCGGGCAGCCAGCGCAGATCAAATTGTTCCGCCAGGGCTTCGGCCACCATGGCCTCGGTCACCCACTGCTCGGCGACCATCAATTCACCCAGGCGCCGACGCGGCACATCGCCGGCTTGACGCTGCAAGGCCTGCTCCACCTGGGCCGGGGTGGCGAAGCGCTTGCGCACAAGAATTTCGCCGAGGCGCATGGGATTAGTTCCTGGGTACGGGCTGGTCCGCCACGCTCACCGGGACTGCATTGGTGATGGCCGACTTCGATTCCAGTTGGGCCCGCAGGCGTTCGGCCGTTTCGCGGTCGGTGACGATGTGGGGCGTGACGAAGATGAGCAGGTTGGTTCGCTGGGTGCGCTCCGACTTGCTGCGAAACAACAGGCCCAGCAACGGGATATCACCCAGCAATGGAACTTTATAGACATCCTTGACCCGGTCCTCGCGGATGAGACCACTGATGACGACGGTGGCCTCGTTGCTGACCGTAACCGTAGTGGACACCTCACGCTTGGCGATGGTGGGCGCAAAGGTGGTGCCGCTGGGCCCCTCGTCGATGATAGCCTCGATGCTGGGATTCAACTTCAAGGTCACTTCGCGATCCGGATTCACATGGGGCGTGAGCTTCAATTTGATGCCCACGTCGAGCCGGTCAATATTCTGGATGGTATCGCGCGCGGTGCCCGAACCGCCCTCAATCGTGGAGCGAAGGATGGGGATGTTCTGCACCACATTGACGCTGGCCTCGGAGTTGTTCTGGGCCCACAGCGGCACGTTGGAAAGAATCTTCAAGTCGCGGTTGCGGGCCAGCGCCTGCACGGCCAGCGGAATACTGGGCAGGATGGTGCCATCGGCGGCGGTGTAGGTGCCCCGGGCCACCCCGATGGAGAGACCCTGGGGCAGGATGCCCTTCTGGATGGCATCCATGATGGTATCCTCTTCACCCGGTCGAGAACCGCCCAGCAGTGTGGTCGAACCGTCCTTGGGTTGATCAATGGTGGCCAATCGCACGCCCAGATCGAGGGCGCGCTCCTCGCTGACTTCCACAATCAGCACTTCCACCAGGACTTGCTGCGGCATCTGGTCCAGTTGCGCGACCAGGGTTTTCAGGTGTTCAAAATCCTGGGGGGAGGCGTCCACAATCAGCGCATTGTTGGCCACGCTATGCTCGAGGGCGATGGCCGCCCGCTGCTCTTTCTCCGCCGTTTTGGCCAGCAGGGCATTCAAGCTTTTGGCGGCGTCCTCGGCAGAAAGGTATTTGAGGAAAACTGCGTGCAGGCGGCCATAGCCGGACACGGGTTCCACATCCAACCGGGCCACAATGGATTTGATGTCGCTCACCTGCACCGGGGTACCCACCACCACCAGGCTGTTGGCTTGCGCCGCCGGAACAATCACCACGTCCGCAGGCAGGCTGCCCATGCCTTCGCCCACCTGGGCGATGTGACGGGCCACCACACGATCATTGGCCGAATCACGGCCCTTGATGGCGGCCGATAATTGCTGCGCCATATCCGCAGCGGAGGCATGTTGGAGCGGAATCACCTCGATGTCGCGGGAGGCGCCGGGGCGGTCCAGTTCGGCCAGGATCTGTTCGATCTGACGGATGTTTTCCGCGGTATCGGTGATGATCAGATGATTGGTGGGCAGAAAAGCGGAAATGGCGCCGTTTTTCCCGCCGCGCACCAGCGGCTCCAGCAGTTTGCGCAACTCGACCACGCTGATGTTCTGGACGCGGATGACTTTTGTGATGAGGCCCAGGCTGACGGCGTTCGTGGCCTCGCCCACCACCACGGGCGCCGCGGACACGCCAGCCTCGCTCAACTTGACCACGCGATGAGTGCCGCCCTGCTCGGAAACGGTATAGCCGGACGCTTCCAGAATGGACACCAGCAGCGGGTAGACATCCTCCACCGGAATACGCTCCGGGGTGACCACGGTGACTTTCCCGGTGAGGGTGTCGTCCATGACGAAGCGGCGGCCCGTCATTTCGCCCACCAGCCGGATCAGAAGGCGCAGCTCGGCCTGCTCGAAGCTGAAGTTGACCTTGGCGCCGGGTGCGTTGGTGGCGGCGTGTGCGGTGTCGCCCAGCGAGGCAACGGCCAGCAGCGCGGCCAGACCCATCAGGAGGCGGGCCTTCATTTCACGATGCCTCGTTCCGAGCTGCGGATGAAGGCGACCAGGCGTTGGATTTCTTCCGTGGGTGGCAGGGTGGTCTCGATTTCCCGCAGCGCATCGGAGGTGACCAGGTCGGAGCGATACAACAAGCGGTGCGCCTGCTTGAGCACGCGCTGCACCTCATCGGACAGTCCGGCCCGCTTGAGGCCGACCGCGTTGATGGCGGGCACGCGGGCGGGTGAGCCGTCCACCAGCATATAGGGCGGCACGTCCTGGGTGACCTTGCAGTAGGCCCCGACGAAACTCAGGGTGCCGACGCGGCCGAACTGGTGCAGCCCGGACATGGCGCTGATAATGGCGCGGTCTTCCACCACCACGTGACCAGCCACCTGGGCGCCATTGGAAAGAATGACATGGTGACCCACGTGGCTGTCGTGGGCGACATGGGCGTAGGCCATGATGTGGCCGTGATCCCCGATCCGGGTGATGCCGCCCTCGCTGGTGGCGGCATGGATGGTGACGCACTCGCGAATGGTGGTGGAGGAGCCGATCACGGTGCGGGACAGTCCGCCGCGGAATTTCAAATCCTGGGTTTGCAGGCCTACGCTGGCGAACGGGAATACGGTGCAGCCCGCGCCCAGCTCCGTATCGCCGTCAATCACGGCATGGGAAATCAACCGGGTGCCCGCCCCCAGGCGGACCTTCGCGCCCACTGTGCAATAGGGACCGACCTCCACATCAGGACCCAGTTCGGCCCCGGCAGCGATAATAGCCGTGGGATGAAGCAGGGACATGGCGTCAGGGATCCTGGTAACCGAACATGAGGTCCGCCTCGCTGGCCAGCTCATCCCCTACATAGGTAATGCCGTGCACCTTGGACATGCCGAGCCGGGCCCGAAGGAAAACAATTTCAATGCGCAGCTGATCGCCCGGACGCACCACCCGGCGGAAGCGGGCGTTATCCACGGCCAGGAAGTAAGCGATGCGCCCCTTGCTGCCAAACAATTCGCTCATCAAGATGCCGGCCACCTGGGCCATGGCTTCCAGTTGCAAAACGCCGGGCATGATGGGGTCGCCGGGAAAATGACCCTGCAAAAAGGGCTCGTTGAAGGTGACGTTCTTGATGGCGACAATGCGCTCCTTGCCGTCGCTTTCCAACACGCGGTCCACCAACAGCATAGGATAGCGGTGCGGCAGCACGTTCAGGATCTCTTTGATATCCATCGAAGACATACACTCACCCTCCAATAAAGACGCGTGCTATATGGGCAGATTCCAGCCCCGGTGTCATGGGAAAAAATGAGGGCTCCCCGCCGGGAGGGTGACTAACCTTCGCTTAACACAGCGTTTTGGTTGAATCGCAGGGGTTCCCGCACATCGTAAATCTGAACCACCACCTCAACCTTGGACAAGAAGGACAGCCGCTGGGCGACCTTGAAAACGGAAAAGCTGTCATCCCTGACCACCAGCACCACCCGCTCTTTTTCACCATCAATTTGCTTGAGGGCACGGGTCATATAGTTGTCCGTGGACATGGTGTCGCGTTCGCCCAGGGCAAAACCGGGGGCGGTGGCATCCTTGCGGGGCTTCACCACCAACTGCCCGAGCATATAGTACGACAAATCCACCTCGTAAAAGTCGTTGGTGACCCGGACCTCGGTCATGCTCTGCAGCATCTTCATCTGGTCGCCGCCAGCCGCCACGGTCAACTGGTTGATCCGCGTCCGCGCCTCCCGACCCAGGCTGGCAATATCCATCGGGTAGATCAGATCACCCCGGCATTCCAGGTAGATCGGTTTTTTGGTGCTGACCTTTTCAATGGGAGTCGGGATCAGCACCTTGGTCTGGGCGGCGTCAATGCCGGTGGAAATAATAACCAGAATCAACACCCCCTGCAGACAGGTCAGGATGTCCAGGAAGGAGTCCAGATTGATGGATGGGCCTTTGCTCTTGGCCATAACTTATTTCGCCGGGGGCGCGTTGGTGGAGGAGTTGCGAAGCATGATGGGGTCCGTCTTGTAGAGCAGATCCATGCCGGTATCGATCTTGCGGTCCCGGATGGCCTGCTTGAGACGGCGGGCCAGCGCGGCGGCGTTTTCCCGCACCAGCAGGACAATATACTGGCTGTTCTTGCGGGCCGCCACCCGGTCCAGAAACTTCTCGAAATTGTTCCCCTTGGCTTCCAGTTCCGAAACGATGATCTCCTCCCCGGTGGGATGGATAATCATGCGGTCGCGCCAGACCTCCAGGTACCAGGGATTTTTGCTGACATTACCCTGCGTGTCCTCCACCTCTTTTTCCGTGGAAGGATCGAAGCCGGAGGGGATGATGGAGGTAATCTGGACGTTTTCCGGGTTGGCCGCGATGATCACGACATTGCTGATCATGATGGTGACCAAGGCGCCCGTGAGCATCAGAATGACGCACATGAACGACGAGAAATCGGTCTTGGTCGAATCGCGTTTTTTGCCCATCGCCGGGTCCTGCTATTCCTCGCGGAAGGTGATGACGCGCGGCTTGCTCATCCGGTTGCAGAAATCCGTGGTAGCGCTGAGGTGCTTCCGGATGTCGGCCAGGGTGTCCTGGAAGGCCTGGGAAGACGACAACCCGGTCATGCTCTTCTCCACCGCCTGATTGATCTTCAGCAGATCCTGAATGCCCGAGGCCAGGCGGGATACTTCCGACATGCGCGAGGCCAACTCCTGGGCCGCCTGAAGCGTGGTTTGCAGGCTTTCCTTGGCGCTGGCCTGCAGTGTTTCCGCCCCCGACCGGTATTCCTTGGCGAGGCGATCGGCCGTACCGTGGATCTCGGCGATAATGCTCTGGAACTGGGCGGACTCCGCCTTGCTCTGCTGCTGGCGGGCGCTGAGGGTGATTTCGTCCTGGCGGCGGATTTCATCCGCCACATTGCGCAGGGTGGATTCGAAGGAGGTGCCGGCTTTCTGCAAATTGGTCGCCAACCCCTGATTCAGCTCTTTCAACGTGGTCTCGTAATTGGTGGCCAGGCCGCGGAATCGTTCCTCCACCGACGCGGCCGCCTTCTCAATAGACCGGGTGAAGACTTCATCATAGCGGTCCGGGTCGGGGATATAGCGGCGGAAACCGGCCTCAATGGAGTCTTCGAGATTTTCGATCACGATGGGCTTCTGCTCGGGCGAAGGGAAGCGGGCCAGCAGCAGGTCGTCGATGTAGTTGTCCAATTCGCCGAACAGACCTTCTTCCTTCCGCTGGAAGGAGATCAGTGGGAACATGAGAATCGTAGTCAGGATCAGCGCCAGCAGGGTGGTGTCGAACGCCACGCCCAGACCCACCGTCACCTGACCGATGGCCGATTTAATGGCCGATACGTCGGCCGAACCGCCCAGCACGCCGAAGCCGGCGACCGCCACGCCCAGTCCTTGCACGGTACCGATAAAGCCCAGAATCGGGATGGCCCACATCAACACGCCCGAGATCGCGTAGGACGAGGCTGAGGAGCCCTGGTCGCGGGTGGATTCCGCCTGTAGCCAGGTGGCAACACGACCGACATCCTTGGAGCCCAACCAAAGGGAGAGCGCACGATCCAGTCGGTTCAGCAGAATGCTCCAGCCGAATTCCGGACGTTGCGGTAGGCTGTCGCGGAAATTCTGGAGGGCCTGATCGTCGTTCAAATCCAAGTCATGTGGAATCGGATTGGAGGCAATAACCGCCAGATTCTTGTTTACAATGCGGCTCTTGAGAAAGATGGTCGCCGCTACCATTACGGCCATCAGCACTTCGAGGTACTGCACCGGTCCGCGTTGATTGATGATACCGTAAAGGTAGTCCGCCTTGGTGCCCTTGAGCGGCATCACACCAACGGAAATAATGATGGTGCCGACGATACCCACCAGCAACTGGATGAAGGTGTTGGCGTCCGTGCCGGGACGGGAACCTCGCATCGACTGCATTTCCTGATACTCAACGGCTTCTACCGGGACTTCTTCTTCAACCTTTT
>CAYTVN010000129.1:0-9312 GCA_964441655.1 uncultured Verrucomicrobiota bacterium
AAAAATCACTCGTTTTTCCGATCCTTATGAAGTTAAGCAACTTCCATACCACGCGACCAAAAACTGGTGTAGGATTGGGATCACCACGCCGAGGGTGGCCTGGTTTAAGGCTGGCCGGGTTGGTTATACTGGGTGTTGAACGCGGTAACGTATTCAGCGGGAGCGGGATAACGATGAAACATATTCGATTACTATGGGCGTTGATCTGGGTTTATGGAATTGGTGTAGCAGGGTTGATCGCATCGGAACCTGTTGTGAATAAGGCGGATGCATCAGAACTCGTTCTGCACGAGGTGACTGATCGCATCCTGCCTGATGGCGCTTTTAATGTGGTAACGTATTCCGCGCAGCGAGCCGTGAAGGTCTCCGATTTGGGTTTGCGGGAGGCCGGTTTTCGCGGTGGGCCGACGTTTCGGGCGGCTGACGAAATTCGCATATTTGCTTCTCGCGAGCAGATGAATGCGAGTCCGAAGGCCCGGCTGTGGCTGAACACTCGGGAGAATGCGTGGTGGTTTCACACGGGCGGCGAGGGCTCGGCGGAAGCTTTTGAACTGCAGGCGGGCGAGGTTCTGATCCTGGTGACGCGGGCCAGCACGGAAGCGATTGCCTGGGTGAATCCGCTGCGTTGATTCAGCTGGCGGCCTAGCGGTGCGCGCTCTTTAGCGCGACGTTGATCAACGGAATGAGCATCAGGAAAAGGGCGGAGTTTACAAAGTAGACGCTGCGCAAACCGAAGGTCGCCGCCACCAGGCCGCTGATCAGCGGCGCGATGAACCAGCCCAACGAGCGCGCTGTTGCCGACCAGCCGAAAGCGAGGCCTTGTCGCTCCGCTGGCGTCACCTTGGCCAGCCAGATCTGAAAGACAGGGTCCAGCCCGCCCGCGAAAAACATCATGCCGAAGCGGGCCGGCACCAGGGTCAGGAAAACGTGGGCCAGCCCCTGGGGAATCATCATGATCGCACCGCCCACGGCACACATGCGCGCAATGCGGGCCGGACTCGCCCGGTCGGCCAGGTGCCCGAAAACCGGGCCGGCCAGAAGCCCGCCGATGCTGGCTACGGCAAACAGGGTTCCGGTTAACCGGGAAACGCCGTCCACCTTGCCGTGAATGTCTTGCACCAGCAGGGGCATCATCGCCATGTCGAACTGACGGGTGCCCGCCATGATCGCGATGAGGGCCAGGATGGGAAGACTGGTGCCCAGGTTGCGCCAGGAAAGCTGGGCGGCGGCGCCTGCAAAAGCGGGTCCCTCGGGCGGAGTGAAATCTTCGCGGGTGAAGAGCATCACCACCACGCTGGCCAGAAAAATGATGCCGGCGGCGGCCATAAAGGTGGCGCGATAGCCAAAGGCGTGGGCGAACCAGCCACCGAAGAAAGCGCCTGCCATGGTGCCGGAAAATATGGCTGCGCTGAGCGCGCCCAAGGCCAGGCCATTGCGATGATTCGGGGTGCTGGCCGCGACCATGGTCTGCGCTGCGGTGACCGTGCCGGTGAATACGCCCTGAAGCAGGCGCAGGGCCACCAGCGCCTCCACGCTATGCACGCCGGCCATCAGCAGCAGCACTCCACAGCCCGCGAGATTGGCCCGCATGAGCATGCGGCGCCGGCCGTAGCGATCCGCGGCGATTCCCCACAGGGGCTGTACGATGGCCAGGGAAAGCGGGGTGGCGGCGGCGAAAACAGATACCCACAATTTGAGCGCGACCGGATCGGTGATGCCCAGTTCCTGAATGTAATAGGGGGCAAAGGGCAACGCGAACGAGAAGCCCATGATGGAGAAGAACTGGGACAGCCAAATCGCAGCCAGATTCTGACGCCAGTCTAGCGGGCGCGAACTCACCGCACGAGCAGTTCCGTCACGACCGGCGGCTGATCATGCTCACCGCGGGATGGAATGAGTCCTACCAGCCAGCGCAGTTCCACGGGTTCCCCCGGCGTCCAGTCGGACCAGTCATCTCCGGTTTTGCTGCACAACCAATGCACGCCCGAGGCGGAATTGTCCACATCGGACAGCGCGGCCTGCCGGATGGTGACCACATCTTCATATTCCGCCGCCAGCCACCAGCCGGTGGCATCCACGTCGGCGGTCCACGCCGTGTTGGTGTCGTCATCCAACAAGGACCACACATTGGTGCCGGGTTCGGCGATGCTGCTGACGGTCAGGGCCAGCGGTAGCGGTCCTTCGGTGGCGACATGTCCGGAAGGTCGTGTGACCCGGGTGCCGTCCCCGGAGGCTGCGTCTGCGGCCAGGCTCGCCAGTCGGGCCTGCACGGCCTCGGCGGCTTTGATCTGGTCCGCTACCTGAGCTCCGCCGGCAAAGAGCTGTTCGACTTCCTCGGCGCTCAACACGCGGTCGTAGATCAGTATGTCGTCCAGCGCGCCGGGAAAATAGAAACCCTCCGTCGAGCCGCTGTGCCGTCCGATGGAAAAGCGACCCGCGGGTACACCGGCGTCCGGTGGGGTGGGTTTTTCGGCGCTCAGCCGCCCGTCCAAATAGACGCGGATGGTGTCGCCATAAGTCACCACGCCGTGTGTCCAGGTGCGCGCCGCAAAAGAGAAGTTTGCGGCCAGATTGGCGTTCAGGTGATTGGTGCCGGACCCGATGACAAAGCCGTGACCGAAGGCGTCGGCCATGCTGCTGCTGAGCACGGTGAAGGGGCGCTCGCCGGGCCGGGCGTCCAGGTAGAACCAGAAGGAAATGCTCAGGGGATGCCGCTGGCCATCTACCGGTGTGGACACCCACGCGCTCCGTCCGTCGAGCTGCAAAGCGCGGTTGGGATTTCCAAAACGATCCGCGGTGAAGGTGGCCCCGATCACCTGCCCGTGCTGCTGCTGGCCGCTGCGATCCTGGGCGTCGCCATCCAGCAGATAAGCGCCCAGCAGACCATCGGTCACGCCCGCGCACGCCGAGCCGACGAACCACAACGAAGTCAAAAACGAAGCAAGTTTCATAAGCGTACCTCGCGTATCATCCTACCCCGCACCGGCGCAGGCGGCAAGGGGACCGCTCAACTCAGTTCTTTGTAAAGCACCTTGGAGTGGCGTCCGCTGTGCTGGTAGCGGGCCAGCCGTTCGGCGGGCAGCAGGGCTGGGTCGCCTTCGCGGAAGCCGCCTTTCTGCTGGAAGAAGTTGAAGGCCTGGGTGGACAGCGCGAACAGGCGGCGCGCCCCGGCTTCGCGGGCCTGGCTCTCCGCATATAGCATCAACTTCCCGCCGATGCCTTGGTTGGCGTGGATCTCAGAAACCAGAAGGCACTCCAACTCCGCGGCGGGTGGCTGGGCTTCGGGATACTGTTTCAGGCCGACACAGCCCACAATGTTGCGGTCAATTTCAAACACAAAGAAATCGCCGATTCGCGCCGCCAGCTCCTCGCGGGTGCGGGGCAGCAGCTGTTGTTGCTCCACCGGTTCCTGCAGCAGGCTGCGCAGGGCGCCGATGTCCTTCTTGCGCGCCCGTCGTACCGCCTCGTATTCGTTGGCGTGAATCATGGTGCCCACGCCTTCGTTTGAGAAGATCTCGCCCAGCAGGGCCTCGTCCTGGGTGCCGTCAATAATGTGCACCCGCTGGACCCCGTTGCGGCAGGCCCGGATGCCGTGCTTCAACTTGGATTGCAGCGCGGCCGGCAGTTCGGCCCGGTGCTTTTTGACGTAGGCCTCGGCTTCTTCCACGGAAAATTGCGCCGACAGTTTGCCCGCGTTCCGCACCCCGTTGTTGGTCGTGACGTGGATCAGTTTGTGGGCGTGCAGCGCCTCCGAAACCTCCAGCGCCACCCCGTCGGAATTGACGCGATAGGTCTGGCCGTTGCCATCGAAGCCCAGGGGCGGCAGCACGGGTATGGCTCCGCTTTCGAGGATGCGCTGCAGAAATTCGACATCCACCCGTTCCACCTGGCCGGTCCACTGGTGGTCGCGCCCGTCCAGAATGCCCGCCGGATGAGCGATGATCGCATTCGTCACCACGGCACGACGGTCGGTTTCGTTGAGCCCCTCCAGAATTTCATGGGCCAGCCGGTTGGCGGCCAGAATGGCCAGGCGCAGCGTCGCGGGATCGGTCACGCCCATGCCATCCAGGTCCGTGACCGGAACCTTCATCTCATCGGACAGTTCACGAAGCTGGGTGCTGGCCCCGTGCACCAGCACGAGGCGGATATTCAGGCTGTGCAGGACGGAGATGTCCACCAGCAGGTTGTGAAAATTCTCCGAGGCCAGGACCGCGCTGTCAATGTTCAGCACAAACAGCTTGTCCCGAAACCGGGCGATGTAACCGAGGATGCCACGCAGATCCGCTGCTTTCATAACCGCCGAATGTAGGCGGATGCCGCGTCCGCTGCAACGCGGGAATAACGCGCCTTGCTTTCAGGCCTGGGCCTCGAGTGCAAATCAGCGAGCCTGCAGTCCGTTACGCGGGGCTATCTACGGCCCGACGGGCTTAATGGCGCACTCGCGTAATATCCCGGTTCATGCCGCGATATCGAGTGATCCCGATAATCCCCGTGATGATGCCGAACGGTATGCAGGCGATGCCCACGCACCAGAACCAGCCACCGCTGGTCAGGTGAATGATGGATGCGCCCGCAATGAGCAGGGCCACGCCTGAGCGCAAATAGGCGAGCAGGGTTCTTTCGTTGGCCAGCAGCGTCCGGTCAATGGCCAGTTCATCGCGAAGGATCAACTCGTCCTTCTCGAATTTCGCATAGGGTGTTTCACTCATGTTCGTTCCCGTGTTCTCATCCGTTTAGGAAAGAGAGATGAACTATTTCAGATGGAGAAGGTGATGTCGAGGCGGCGCTTGGTTTACGGCACCTACGGGATGCTATTTACCCACGTGCGATGCGCGTAAATAGTCCTGGTCGGCATCGCTCAATGAATCCATCGGCACGCGTAATTTCTGGCCGGCGCGGGATTCCAGCTGCACGACCCCGCTCTGCACGTCCAGCAGCCGGGCTTCCACCTGGCGGCTCTTAACATCGGTCCAGGTTCGGAAGGGCTCGGGGGGGGGCGTACCTGCGATTGGCTCCAGGGTCAATTCCTGGTTCGCCTCGTTAAAGATGACTTTGTATGCGCCGGACATGTTTCCGTTGACCTTGATATCCGGCCCGAGCCGGGCCAGCGCGCCACGGTAGGGCGGGGTGATGGTCGCGTCCTGGCCCGCGCCCCAATAAATCACACCGTCGTTATTGGCTGATAGCTTGAAGGAAACGCCGTCCTGCGCGGGCACGGTGATACGGCCTTCCCAGACGAGGCCCTGGTTGCGCTTGAGCGGCGCGTTGGTCAGGTTGCCTTGATTAAACGTGCCGACCACGTTGATGGAGGCATACATGGAGAACGTTTTGACACCGGGATTCTGTTCCTCGGCGACCGCCACGGGTTCCTGCTTCGCGGCGACCGCGGGGTCGGCCAGGGTGAAGATGCGCGCGCTGTAGGGCGCAAGGCTGACGCGGCCTTTGTAGGGTGGCGTACTGAAGTTGAAGGGGGTGGCGTCGTCTTTGCCCGTGCCGCCGTACTTCGCGCCGTCGGTGTTCAGCCGGGTCACCCATGGGCCCGCGGAGGGAAACGGTACCGCCGCGAGCAGCGGCTGGGCGGACAGATTCGCTGCAATGACCATTCGTTCATTCGGCGATTGGCTGTGCCAGCGCCAGTAGACGAGTAGTTTCCGGTTTTCGTCCTGCACCGGGATTTCCACCTCCAGCCCCTTGAGTGCCGGGCCGTGGCTGTCCAGGTTGCGGCGCAGACGGATGAGATCCCGATGCAAGGCCAGCAGACCTGCGTGCCGGGTGCGCTTGCCCCAATCCAGCTGCACATCCTCATGAAAGGCGCCGGTTTGCTGAAACTCGTTGCCCATAAACAACAGCGGCGTGCCGGGCGCGGTCAGGGTAAACAGCGCGCCCAAGCCGCAGATGCGCCGGGCCAGGTCACCGGAGGGATCGGTGGGGGCGGCGTCGTTGGCAATCCGGCTTTGTCCATTCAACTTACCCGCCTCGTCGTGGTTGTCCACGTAGATGACCCGCCGCATCTCGGGGCGCGATCCGATGGCATTCCCGATGGAGCTGATGCGCCGGTCAGCGTCGATCTTGGCTTTCAGTTCGCCCATCACGCTGTGGTGAAAATCGTAGTCCCAGGAGCCGTCGAAAGTACCGATGTTCAAGGAATCTTCTGCGATGCTCAGGCGTCGCGGGAACTGTTCGCGGATAGCGGCGTTCACTTCATCCAGCATCTGCTGGCCGGCGGGCAGGGGCTTGTTGCCCATGTCGTAGGCTCGGATGTTGACCGTCGAGTCCCAGCGGAATCCGTCCACCCGGTATTCGCCGAGCCACATCAGGGCGTTGTCTTTCACGAAGCGCCGCACCATCGGCGCTTCGAAGCGAACACGCGGGCCCCAGGGGGTCAGGCTCAGCTCCGGTGCGTCATAGAAATAGATCCCGCCCACGGCATCGCCCCCCGAGCCGTCGAACTTGAGCAGGTCCAGATTTTCCGGCCCGTAGTGGTTGTGCACGATATCGAGGTGCACGGCCAAGCCGCGCCGATGGCATTCCCGGACCAGCGTCTTCAGGCCGTCGGGCCCGCCATAGGCCTGTTCCACCGCGAAGGGGTCGCTGGGATTGTAGCCCCAGCTGTGCTGGCCGGCGAATTCGTGAATGGGCATCAGCTGCACCGTCGTCACGCCCAACTCGACCAGATAATCCAGTCGTTTCACGACATCGTCAAACGTGGCGGGCCGGCCGTCCTGCGGATTCGGGTCGTTGAAGGCGCCCACGTGCAGTTCGTAGATCACGGAGTCTTCCATGCTGAGATCCACCGGCCGCACGCCCTGCCAGTCGAAGGCATCGACATCGTAGAAAAGCGAGTTTTTGCCGTCCGGCGAAACCACGCGGCCATAGGGATCGCGCCGGCGAAGCTGTCCGTTGATCAGGAATTGATAGGCCCCCTTGGGCAGGCTGCGCCGGAGCAGGACAGTCCAGACGCCGGACCCTTCATCCTTTTGCAGCCGTTCGCCGGCCGACGCCTTCCAGCCGTTGAAGTCTCCGACGATTTCCACCGAACGGGCGTTCGGCGCCCAGACGCGAACCAGGGTGCCGTCCGGTGTCGCGCTGACGCCCATTGCGGATTCAGGCGTGGCAGCGTGCAGGCTGCCCGCAAGGAGGAAGCCCAGTCCCGCCATACCGATTAGCCGCGCCGCCTTCATGGTTGACGCATGGTGCCCGTGCCCGTGCTTCAGGTCAATGGCGGCCAGGAAAAATCCATGCCGCGGTTTTGTGGATTGCACGGGGGGAGGTGCTTCCGTATTCATATGACGCTGTGCAACCGCCAACCTCCTTGAAACCGTGTGTGTTCTTTGACCGCGACGGCATCGTGAACCGATCGCCGGGGCCGGGCTATGTCGAGCGTGTGGAGGATTTTCATCTGCTGCCGGAGTTTGTGGTGGCGCTCCGCCTCGTCCTGCAACGCGGGTATGAGTCGGTCATCATCACCAACCAGCGCGGGGTGGGCAAGGGCCAGATGAGCCAGGCCACCCTGGATGCCATCCATCAGCACCTGCGCGACTTGCTGGCCGCCGAAGGGCTTTCGCTGCGCGACATTTATTTCTGCACGGAAGTGGATCGCGAGCATCCGCGTCTGAAGCCGCAACCGGGCATGTTGTTGGAGGCGGCGCGGGACCACGGGCTGGACCTGACGCGCTCCTGGATGATCGGGGACAACGAAAAGGATGTGATCGCCGGGCAGCGCGCTGGCTGCCGTACCTTGCTGGTGCGGCCGGGCGACGAACCCACCGTGGCGGAACACCGCGTGGCCGCGATGGCTGACGTGCCCGCGTTTCTGGCCCGTCATCTGTCCGCAGAACAGCGAGGAACCCTGGCATGAAGATATTGGTGACCGGCGGCGCCGGTTTTATTGGTTCGCATACGGTGGACGGCCTGCTCGCGGCCGGCCACGAGGTGCGTATCTTGGACAACCTTTCCAAGCCTGTGCACCTGAAGGGACGCCCCGCGTATTTGCCCAAAGCCGTTGAATTTATCGAAGGCGATGTGCGCGACAAGGCGACCTTCAGCCGCGCGCTGGACGGGGTGGACGCGGTGTATCACTTCGCGGCCTACCAGGATTACCTGCCCGATTTCAGCACCTTCTTTCATGTGAATGCGGTGGGCACGGCCCTGCTGTACGAAATCATCGTGGAGCGCAAGCTGCCTATCCAGAAGGTGGTGGTGGCAACGTCGCAGGCGGTGGCGGGCGAGGGGCTGTATCGCGATGTGGACGGGAAGCTGTTCTGTCCCGACATCCGCCCCCTGGCCCAGCTGCAAAAGGGTGATTGGGCGGTGCGCGATGCGCAGGGGCGTCCGGCCCAGTTCCAGCTCACGCCGGAGACGGTGGCCAACCCGCAGAACCAGTACGGGGTGAGCAAGGTTTCGCAGGAGCGCATCGCGCTCAGCCTGGGTCAGCGCTACGACATTCCCACCGTGTGCATGCGCTACTCCATCGTGCAGGGGCCGCGCCAGTCCTTCTACAACGCCTATTCGGGCGCGTGCCGGATTTTCTGTCTCAATATGTATTTTGATCGCGCGCCCGTGTTGTACGAGGACGGCGAACAAATCCGTGACTACGTGAACATCCACGATGTGGTGGCGGCCAACCTGCTGGTCATGCGCGACGCGCGCGCGAATTACCGCGTGTTTAATGTCGGTGGCGGACGCCCCTATACGGTGCGCCAGTTCGCCGAGATCGTGCGCGCCGAATACGGCAAGACCATCGAATTCAAGCAGCCGGGCTGGTACCGCTACGGGGATACCCGCCACATTCAGTCCGACATCTCCGCCCTGCAGGGGCTGGGCTGGACGCCGCGCCACACCCCGGTGGACAGCGTGCGCGAGTATGTGGCCTACCTGCGGGCGCAGACGGACATTGACGACATTCTCGATTACGCGGAGAAAAAAATGAAGGACTTGAACGTGGTCCGCTCCATTGGTCCCGCATGAAGGCCTTCCTGCTAGGCGCCGGGGTGGGGTCCCGCCTGCGTCCGCTGACCGACCACACCCCGAAGTGCCTGGTCCCGGTGCGCGGGCGTCCGTTGCTCGCCATCTGGTTTGACGCGCTGGTGCGGCACGGGGTGAGCGAGGTATTGCTCAACACCCATCACCTGCCCGGACGGGTGCGCGAGTTTGTCGAAACGTCCACACCTACCGGTTTGCGGGTGACCTTGTTTCACGAGGAGCGTCTGCTCGGCAGTGCGGGCACGGTGGCCGCCAATCGCGACTTCGTGGCCGGTGAATCCTCCTTCTTCGTCATCTATGCGGATAACTTGACCGACGTGGACCTCACGG
>CAYTVN010000130.1:0-9301 GCA_964441655.1 uncultured Verrucomicrobiota bacterium
AGCCGCCGTTCCTTCGGGTAGCTTGATGCTCAACTTGCGCAGCTTCCAGATGTCATCCGCATACTCACGGATGGTGCGATCGCTGGAGAACTTGCTCATGCGCGCGACATTGAGCACGGCCTGACGAGCCCATTCCTGCTGGTCACGATACAGTTCCGAGACGCGGGCCTGGCACTTCATGTAATCCCGGAAATCCGCCAGGTGGAAATAGACGTCCCCGTGCTCCATCAGCGTGCGATAGATATCCATGAACACGGGGCCTTCCTCGGGCACGAAATCATTGTCCCGGATGGCGTCAATCACCCGCCGCAACTCAGGGTCGGCATGGTAGTAGTCCCATGGATTGTAGTGACCCTCCATGGCCTGCAATTCATGCGTTTTGTGTCCGAAGATGAAGATATTGTCCGCCCCCACCTCTTCCGCGATTTCGATGTTGGCGCCATCCAGCGTGCCGATGGTCAACGCACCGTTGAGCGACAGCTTCATATTGCCCGTTCCGGACGCTTCCTTACCCGCGGTGGAAATCTGTTCGGAGAGATCCGCAGCCGGGATAATGATCTCAGCCAGGGATACACTGTAGTCAGGCAGGAATACCACCTTGAGGCGATCCGCCACATCGGGGTCGTTATTAATCGCGCGCGCCATGTCATTGATCAACTTGATGATCAGCTTGGCGAGGTGGTAGCTGGGAGCCGCCTTGGCGCCAAAGATGAACGTGCGGGGCGTGATCTCCACATTGGGATCGTCCTTGATCCGCTGATACAAGGCGATGATGTGCATGGCATTGAGGAGCTGGCGCTTGTATTCGTGCAGGCGTTTGATCTGCACATCAAACAGCGAGTCAGGGTCCACCCATTCCCCCACCACATCCTGAATCAAGGCGGCAAGACGTTCCTTGTTCTGATGCTTGACCGCGATGAATTCCTGACGGAAGGCCGGGTCATCGGCAAATGGTTCCAGCTTCTTCAACTGGTCGAATTCCTTGATCCAACCATCACCGATACGACTGGTGATCAAGTTGGAAAGGCCCGGGTTGCACACCAGCAGCCAGCGGCGATGGGTGATGCCGTTGGTCTTGTTGTTGATTTTCTCGGGCATCATCTCAGCGAATTCGGGGATGACCAATTCTTTGAGAAGTTCACTGTGAAGGGCGGACACCCCGTTTACCGAATGACTGCCAACGATGGCCAGGTTGGCCATGCGAACCTGGCGATGGTCGCCCTCCTCGATCAGGGACATCTTCTGCAAACGCTGCACATCGTTCGGCCAGCGCAAGGTCACCTGCTGAAGGAAACGCGCGTTGATCTCATATATGATCTGAAGATGGCGGGGCAAAACCCGCTCCATCAGGGTCACCGGCCAGCGTTCCAACGCCTCGGGCAGCAGGGTGTGGTTGGTGTAGCCAAAGGTTTTGGTGGTGATATCCCAGGCTTTATCCCACGGCAGATCGGTTTCATCCATGAAGTAGCGCATCAGTTCCGCCACCGCGAGCGCGGGATGGGTGTCGTTGAGCTGGATGGCATTCTTCTCTGCAAACGCATTCCAGTTGGAATGGTTCTTGCGGTAGCGCCGGATAATGTCCCGCACCGTGCACGTTACCAGGAAATATTCCTGGATCAGGCGCAGCTCTTTGCCCGCATGTGTGGCATCGGAGGGATACAGCACTTTGGTAATGGTCTCCGCCCAGTTCTTCTCTTCGACTGCTTTGACGTATTCCCCCTGGTTAAACACATCCAGGCGGAAACTTTCAGTGGCGCGCGAACTCCATAACCGCAACACATTGACGGTATTCACACCGAACCCGATGACCGGAACGTCGTAGGGAACGCCTTCCAACATCTGCCAATCCACCCAGATCGGCTTCTTGCCACCGCCCACGGTGGGTACGTTTTCAATCCGGCCATAGACCAGCACGGGCACCGTGTACTCGGGGCGGATCATTTCCCAGGCGTTGCCGTACTTGAGCCAGTCGTCCGGGCGCTCTTTCTGCCATCCGTTTTCAAACTCCTGGCGGAACAAGCCGTGCTCATAGCGCAAACCATAGCCGTAGCCGGGATACTCGAGCGAGGCCAGGGAATCCAGGAAGCACGCCGCCAACCGACCCAAGCCACCGTTGCCCAGACCGGCATCCGGTTCCTGGCGGAGCAAGCCGTCAAAATCAATTTCCAATTCCTTCAGGGCGGCGCGAGCGGCGTCGGTAATACCCAGAGCGGCAATATTGTTTTCCAGCAGGCGCCCCAGCAGGAACTCCATGGACAGGTAATAGAGCCGTTTGACATCGTGATCCACATAGGCCCGTTGGGTGGCGATCATGCGATCCATGGCCAGCTCGCGAATGGCCAGGGCAAAGCTGACTTCCTTGTCGTAATCCGTGGCGCTGCGCCAGTCTTTGCACCGGGTATACGTCAGGTGGTAAATCATTCGTTCCCGGATGGACCGCACGCTGACCTTGCTGGTGTTGCCGGTTGCCGCTTTGTTTGATGTTGCCATGTCTGCTTCCCTGCCCTCTTTGGGCGTAGTCACAATATGCTGTCTATCAACTATTTGTACGCTTTTATGCGGCGCTGTTCTTTAATCGGATACTCTCGCGGGTGGAGAATCAGCAAGGCGCGGATTTTTTCCAACACACCCGGTTTCCGCAACATCTATTTTCAAAGGTTTTACGATTTACGCGGCCTGAAGTCGTGATTCCAGGGCATCGGCGACGCTATCCGGCACATGCAAATTGCCGAAACCACGGCCAATTTCCACGCCCGGTGATACGGCGCCATGGAAATCCGATCCTCCGGTGGCCACCAGATCCAATTCATCCGCCAGACGGCGATATGTCCGACAGCGTTCGGGTGAATGTTCGGGATAATAAACCTCAAGTCCGCCAAGACCTTTTTCCTTGAGCGCTATGATTTCAGCACGGAAAAGCTGACCTTTTAGTTTCAAGGTAAAGGGATGGGCCAAGACCGGGATACCCCCGGCGGCACGAATCAGGGCGAACGTGTCAGCCGGATCAAGTCGACGCCGCTCGGCATAGGCAGGTTTACCACGGGCCAGATAGCGGTCAAAGGCCTCACGCTTGTTGCCCACATAGCCCTTGGCCATCATGGCTTGAGCAAAGTGCGGGCGCGCCACGACATCCGCTCCGGCATGAACAGTGACCTCGGCGTAGCTCAGGGTCAGGCCCAGGTGGTTCAATTTCTGCAATATTTCCTGGTTGCGCTGCTCCCGGCCTTCACGGATCCATTTCAGGTGGGCAATGAGCCCTTCGTGTTCAGGTTTCACCCCATAGCCCAGCACATGCATGGTGCCCGCGCCGGCATCCGCGCTGACTTCAACGCCGGCAAAGGCCTTCAAGCCGGCGGCGGCGGCGGCGGCAAGAAATCGCGGCACCCCGGCCGTGGTATCGTGGTCGGTCAGCGCCATGGCGGAAACCCCCGCCTGTACGCCTGCCGCCACCAGTTCCTCCGGGGTGAAAGTTCCGTCGGAGAACAGAGAATGCATGTGCAAATCGATCATACGGATGCGAGCAGACGGCGGGCCTCTTCCAGCACGCGCGCCACGGTAAAACCGAATTTGTCAGCCAGCACCGAGGCCGGCGCCGATGCGCCGTACCGATCGAGGCCAATGACGCAACCACGGGCGCCCACAAAACGTTCCCACCCCATTGTGGCTCCAGCTTCCACCGCCAATCGCTTTGCGCAGGAGGCGGGAAGAACCTGTTCCTGATACTCCGCAGGTTGATGCGCGAATAATTCCCACGAGGGCATACTGACCACGCTTACCGCCACCCCCTCCTTGGCCAGTTGCTGCGCCGCCCCCAGTGCGAGTGCGACTTCAGAACCGCTGCCCATCAAAATGAGGTCAGGCTTTTCACCCTGAGCCCAGAGCGTATAACCACCCCGCTGCACGCCCACAGCCGGTGCACACAACGTCCGGTCCACTGTAGGTACATTCTGCCGGGTTAAGATCAACCAGGTGGGGCCGGTTCGGTGTTGCAAGGCAGCCAGCCAGGCCTGCACGGTTTCATTGGCATCCGCCGGGCGGATAACCATCATGTTGGGTATTACACGCAGGGAAGCCAGATGCTCAACGGCCTGATGGGTAGGCCCATCCTCTCCTAAAAATACGCTGTCGTGGGTAAAGACCGTGATGGTCGGTTGCCCCATGATGGCGGCCAATCGCAGCGCAGGCCGGCAATAATCGGCAAAGACCAGGAAGGTGGCGCCATAAACCAGGAAGCCACGATGCAGGCACATGCCGTTGACCACCGCGACCATGCCGTGCTCGCGAATGCCAAAGTGAAGGTTCCGGCCGGCAAAAGCCCGAGGGCCGACCGATGGCAAATCCTTGAGGAAGGTGCTGGTGCTGGGGGCCAGGTCGGCTGAGCCTCCCACCAGGTGAGGTATTGCCTGGGCAAGGGCTTGCAGCGTTTTGCCCGAAGCTGCGCGGGTGGCCAGGGCCTTGCCGGGCTCAAATACCGGTAATTTTTTCTCGAGGTCGGCGGGAAGTTTACCTTCTTGAGACTCGGTCCATTGTTGAGCCAATTCAGGATAGGCCTTGGCGTACGCGGAAAATCTGCGCGCCCACTCGGCGTGTTCCTGCTGCCAGCGGGTGCGGCATTCGGCCATGGCGGCCGCGACTTCCCTCGGCACGTAGAATTGCTGATCTTCGGGCATGCCAAGATGGCGTTTGGTGGCGCGGACATTCTCCTCGCCCAGCGGACTGCCGTGGGTTTCTGCCGAGCCCTCCAATTCAGGACAACCAAAACCAATACGGGTGTGTCCGATGATCAGGGACGGCCGATTCTTCTCCGCGCGCGCACGCACCAGGCTCTGTTCCAATGCAGCGTGATCGTGGCCGTTGACTTCCAGAACGTTCCAACCATAGCCCTCAAATCGTTTGCGAACGTCATCGCTGTAGGCCAGATCGGTGGAGCCCTCGATGGTGATGCGGTTGCAATCGTAAAAGGCAATGAGCTTGTGCAGGCCAAGATGCCCGGCCAGCGAGAAGGCCTCGTGGGAAATTCCTTCCATCAGGTCGCCGTCACCGCACAGCACATACGTGTAGTGATCCACCAGGGTGTGGCCGGGACGGTTAAATCGTTCCGCCAGCATCGCCTCGGCTAACGCCATCCCCACCGCGTTCCCGCAACCCTGCCCCAGCGGGCCTGTGGTTGTTTCCACACCCGGCGTGTGGCCATATTCCGGATGCCCGGGGGTGCGACTTCCCCACTGCCTGAATTGCTTCAGCTCATCCATGGACAGGTCATAGCCGCATAGGTGCAGCAGTCCGTACAACAACATGGATCCATGGCCAGCCGATTGCACATAGCGATCGCGATCCGCCCAGACAGGATCGGCCGGATCATGTTTAAGAAATTTAAAAAACAGAATGCTGGCAAAATCGGCAGTGCCCAGCGGCATGCCCGGATGGCCGGAATTAGCCTTCTGCACGCCGTCCATGGCCAGTCCGCGAAGGGTGTTTGCGATAAGAGGAATATTCATGCGCTGCTTTCCAGTAAATATTAACCGGGCGAAACCTCGAGTGATCGCGCACTGTAACGATTGTCAGTTAACGCGTCAATGAAGGCGCCCCGTTACGGTTCCTTCAACAAGGCGAGCACATCCTGTTGCAGGATCTCGGGCGAGACGATGCCGGCATACTGCTTTCGTACTTGCCCCTTCCGGTCCACCAGGAGGCGGGCGGGTACGGAGCGAACCTGCGCAAAATGGCTTAACTGCGAGCGGGACGTCGCGACCAGCGGATAGGCGGCACCCCAACTCTTCAACTCCGGAGTCATACCTTCTGCAGGTACAGCATCCACCACCAAACCGATCACTCGTACCCCGGAGAATGCCTCTTGCTGCACGAAAAGATTGATCTCCTGCACCTTTGCCTGACTGATGGGCGACCACGGGGCACATACATCCAGCAGCACCACGCTGCCGTGGAAATCGTCAAGGTTGAAGACGCCTTCACCCCCGCTCAAATACCTCATGAGCTCTCCCGTGGTGACATTCGTGGACGTCGTCAAAGGCTCTGCTTTAGTGGCTGCCTTCTGTATCGGCGCCTTTAGTTCGCAGCCAACCATCAAAACCAATCCGGCCATGGCAAATGGTGCTCTCGTCATATGACTGTACTCCCCATTTTGATGCCTCGCGCATCCTTGTGGCATTCAGCAGGTTAAGCGATTGACGCCAAGAATATCGCGCTTGTTTCCTGGTAGGCACTCACCTATCCTCTGACCCGTTAGACCGTTTAACGATCCTCGACACAGGGCATTATGAGCAAGAATAAAACGTGGGGGCCAGCGGGTTGGCCATGGGAATTGGACCTCCTCAGTCTGGTCTTCATCGTAGTGGCAGTTTTGCTGCCCTATCAGATATTCACGGCCCATTCTGCTGACTCCAGCCTGGCGGCCAATCAGGCGGCATTAAAACTTAAGGAACAATCCTATATCCTTTGGTCCATAGGATTGGTTGCACTTTTGCTAATGCATTTGGGCTTGGCTGGCGTCGGGGATCGGTCCAATTCATTGCCCGTCATCCACCTGATTTCTCCCGTCGTTTTTGCCGGCCTGGCCTATTATCGAATTTTGGTGGTTTCCCGTGACTTAAACCAGACCCTGTTTGTCAACGGACACCTGGGGCAGATTCTCCTCGGTATTGCGGTGGTGATCGTGGCCACGTTGCTCGTGGCGAAATTGCGCATGGCCCGTCTGATGCATCGCTTCCGTGATACCGCATGGGACATGGAATGCGATTCCGAATATGACCGCAGTTACTTCGAACTTATTGCTCAGTTCAGACCGCTCCTGTATCCGCCCAGACGTTACCGGCTATGCGATCAAGGTATCCTGGTGGAAGGATGGATTTATGCGGTGGTGATTCCTTTTTCCAACATCCAGTCCATAAATCCGGTCAAGGCCATGGGGTTTTCATCTGCGGGTCACTACTACGCTTCCAACACAAGCTCGTTGGTTCGACTTGAACTATTAGACAGCGATGATCCCATATTTATTTCGCCTTACGGCCGGGATGAATTTCTCCACTATTGTGCCCATCACGTGGCCCGGATCAGACCGTCCTCCTTTCATCGATCCCGGCATGGCACCAATCCTGGCGTTACGGCTCGCGATACGAATCCCGGCCTGCCGGCGCGCGATACTCACGCAGGCGCCCCCACCCGTCCCGTCTGATTCTCATGTCAACTCCGGCTTCAATGGCCGGCCTGGAAGCAGGCGCCCGTGCCGTGGTGAAGGTCCTGCACGATGCCGGGTATCAAGCCTATTGGGCCGGCGGTTGCGTTCGTGACCGTCTTCTGAATCGTCCGGCAAAAGATATCGATATCGCCACCAATGCCCTGCCCGAACAGGTCCAGGCTCTCTTCGCGACCACCCACGCTGTCGGACGCGCTTTCGGAGTCATTCTGGTGGAACAAGATGGCGGTACGTATGAAGTGGCAACGTTTCGTCGTGATGCAAACTATCATGACGGCCGTCATCCGGAGTCCGTGCAGTTTACTGTTGCCGAGGAAGATGCCCGCCGCCGTGACTTCACCATCAATGGATTGTTCTTTGATCCCGCATCCGGACAGGTACTTGATTTCGTTGGCGGTCTGCCCGACCTGCAGTCGCGCATCGTACGGGCCATAGGGACGCCAGAGGATCGCTTTGCCGAGGATCATCTGCGCATGTTGCGGGCCGTTCGCTTTGCCACCACGCTGAACTTTGCTCTGGACCCCTTGACCGCGGAGGCCATACGCCACCAGGCCACCCAGTTGAAGCGCATCAGCGCTGAACGCATTCAGATCGAACTTGTTCGAATACTCACCGAGGCGGTGAAACCCGGCCAGGCTCTGGAGTTGCTCTGGGAAACCGGCCTGCTGACCATCGTCCTGCCGGAAGTAGCCGCGCTACGTGGCGTGGAGCAACCTCCGGAGTACCATCCCGAGGGCGACGTCTTTCGACACACCGTTTTAATGCTCGACCTGTTGGACCATCCAACCCCGGAACTGGCACTTTCTGTTTTATTGCACGACATCGGGAAGGCCGTGACCCAACGTCGGGTACTGCGGCCGGATGGGCGGGAGCGGATTCGTTTTGACGGCCATGCGGAGGCGGGCGCCATTATGGCGGAACAGATATTAACCCGCTTGCGTTGTTCGCGCGCCCTGACCGAGCATGTAGTGACCTGTGTTCGCCAGCACATGCGCTTTATGGAAGTGCGGAATATGCGAACCGCCACGCTTAGGCGCATGGTGATGGCCCCCACGTTTGCCACCGAACTGGCCTTGCACCGGGTGGACTGTCTGGGCAGCCATGGGCATCTGGACAACTATCAATTTGTCCGTAATTTTGCCGAAACGCTGAACCAGGAATCCATCAGGCCCCCACCTCTCTTGCGCGGCGGCGATGTATTGGCGACCGGCGTCAATGCCGGGCCGCGGGTCAAGCAGTTGTTGGAGGAGGCCTACGACCTGCAGTTGGAAGGGCGCATTACAACAGTTGATCAGGCTCGGGCATGGCTGAACCAACGCCTTTCTGAACCCACCACGCCGCCGCCGCCAGGCCCAGCAAAAGATTGAACAGCATAAAGATCTCGGCATCCCCGAAATTGTACTCCACCAATCCATTTAGCTGCAGGGCGAGAAACCCACCCAATAAGCCATAAGCTAAACCCGCGTCCGGCGTTGCGTGGCGAACGGCCCTGCGAAACGTCAACCACATTACGCCCAGTCCGGTCAGCATCCAGGCCAGCCAGGCCGCCACCCCCGCCCACCCCAGCTCAAGTCGGAGTTGAAGGACGTTGTTATGCAGATGATTCAGCTTCGGTTGAATCCGCTGGTCGTAACGGGTGAAGTCTTCGTGGCGGGCGGCCTTCCAACCCATTCCCCAAGGGTAATCATGCAACATCGGTGCTGCGATGCGGGTCCACAAAACATAGCGCCCGCCCGTCTTGATGCGCATTTCGTCGCGCAGCAGGCCCATCCGCTGACGAACCTGCGGGAACGCAAAGGCAACCGCGACCGCGATCAGCAGCAAAATCATAACCCTTCGACGACGTGCGGCCATGGCCAGCAGACCGGCACTGATCAGGAAGGCCAGCCAGGCGCCTCGTTTGAAGTGCAGAACAAACGCCGCGGTATTGAGTGTTGCGGCCAGCCACCACCAACCCAGATGGCTTCCCGGCTTGCGATAAAGCAGCCAGCCCAGCAACAAGCTGAGCGAAACCATATACATTTGAGGATCCCGCATATTCCCCATGTCGAACAGGGTGGGCGGCAGTGCTCGCCGGGACAGTTGTCC
>CAYTVN010000131.1:0-9297 GCA_964441655.1 uncultured Verrucomicrobiota bacterium
CTTCCGCGACGAGGACCTGCGCGCGGACCGCCAGCCCGAGTTCACCCAGGTGGACCTGGAAATGTCGTTCCTGACCGCGGAGGATATTTATCACCTGATTGACGGCCTGATCGCGGACGTGGTGGAGGCGTCGGGTCGCCCGCGGCCCGCGCTGCCGTTGCCGCGCATGCCCTTTTCCGATGCCATGGGCAAATATGGTTCCGACAAGCCGGACACCCGTTTCGGGATGTTGCTCACGGATCTCAGCGACCTGTTTTCGACCACCCAGTTCAAGGTGTTTGCCAACGTGCTGGGGCAGGGCGGGGTGGTGAAGGCCATCAACGCCAAGGGTCTGGCCGGGGTTTCTTCAGGTGTGATCGACGACTGGACCGCGCTGGCCAAGGACGCGGGACTCGGCGGTTTGGCGTTTATCCGTGTGCAGGAAGATGGCACGTGGAAGTCGCCCATCGTGAAGTTCTTTTCGGACGCCGAGAAGCAGAGGCTGCAGCAGCGTTTGGACATCCAGGTGGGCGACCTCGTGTTGTTCGCAGCCGACCAAGCGGACGCGGCCAACCTCGCGCTGGGGCGCCTGCGTTTGCTCGCGGGCCAGCAGGCCAAGGCCATTCCGGACGACGTATTTGCCTTCACCTGGGTCACCGACTTCCCGCTCTTCGAGAAGACCAGCGACGGCGGTTTGACCGCGGTGAATCATCCCTTCACGGCGCCGCATCCCGCGGATGCGCACCTGATCGAGAGCGAACCGCTGAAATGCCGTGCGCTCGCGTACGACATTATTCTAAACGGCGTGGAGCTGGGCGGTGGCAGTATCCGTATTCACGACTCAGAGCTGCAGGCCAAAGCCTTCCGCGCCCTGGGCCTGACCAACGAACGGATCAAGTCCATGTTCGGCCACATGATTGACGCCTTCCAGTACGGTGCGCCGCCGCACGGTGGCCTGGCTCTGGGCCTGGACCGCCTGGTCATGCTGATGGCCGATGAAAACAGCATCCGCGACGTGCTGGCCTTCCCGAAAACACAGAAGGCCATGGACCTGATGATGAACGCGCCGGATAAGGTGGATGCCCGCCAGTTGCGCGACATCTGGATTCAGCTGGATCTGCCGCCGGAAGAGAAGCCCTAAACAGTCCAAAGTCCCAGGTCCAAAGTTCCAAGTCGACGTGGGACTTTGGACTTGGAACTTGGGACTTTGGACTATTCCTTCTCGTCCACCGTGTCGTCGGCGAGAGTGTCGGTCGCCTTGATCTTGGCTTTTTTCGACGGCTTCATCAGCGCCGGCGGGGTGCCTTCGGCAAAGCGACCCATGGCCCGGAACTTGGCATAGCGGGTATCGCGCCGTTCCTGCTCGCTCATGCGTGCGATGGTGGCGAGGTTCTTCAGAATCTGCAACTTCAAGGTGTTGGCCATGCCCTTGGGATCGCGGTGGGCGCCGCCCAGCGGTTCGGGCACGATTTCATCCGCGAAGCCCATGTCGATCAAGTGATTGGAGGTCAGCTTCAGGGCATCGGCCGCGCGATCGGCAAAGGCGCGATCCTTCCACAGAATGGCGGCGCAACCTTCGGGTGAAATAACCGAATAGTAGGCGTGTTCCAACACCAGCACGCGGTCGCCCACGCCGATGCCGAGCGCCCCGCCGCTACCGCCTTCACCGATGATGCTGACGATGATGGGCACCCGGAAGGTGAACATCTCGCGCAGGTTGACGGCGATGGCTTCCGCGATGTGGCGTTCCTCGGACTCGATGCCGGGATAAGCACCCGGGGTGTCGATGAGGGTGATGACCGGCACGTTGAATTTATTCGCCATTTTCATCAGCCGGAGGGCCTTGCGGTAGCCTTCCGGATAGGCGCAGCCGAAATTGCATTCCAGGTTGCTCTTGGTGTCGCGCCCCTTTTGGGTGCCCATGATCATGACCGGTTGTCCGTCCAGGCGGGCCAGCCCGCCGATGATGGCGCGGTCGTCGCGGTGGATGCGGTCGCCGTGCAGCTCCACGAAGTCCGTGGTCATATTGGCAATGTAATCAAGCGTGTAGGGGCGCAAGGGATGGCGAGCCACCTGCACCTTCTGCCAGGAGCTCAGCTCGCTGTAGATTTTCTTGCGCGTATCCGTGATGCGGCGGCGCATGCGCTCGATTTCCGTCGAGACGTCAATCTTCTGGGTCTCGCTGAAATTGATCAGCTCCTGAAGCTTGGTCTCCAGCTCCAGCACAGGTTTTTCAAATGGGAGGGTATAAGGGGGCATAATCGTTCTTCCTCGGGAATCGAATCACTCCTCGATGATGACCGGCGTTCCGATGGGCACCAGGGTAAAAATTTCTTCCACGTCGCTGTTTAACAGGCGGACGCAGCCCAGGCTGGATTGTTTACCCACCGTATCCGGTTCCCAGGTGCCGTGGATGCCGTAGCCTTTGATGTCCAGGGCCAGCCAGTGTGTGCCCAGCAGGTTCTCCGGATCGCCGAACGGGATGGTGCGGCCATCGGGATGCCACCAGGTGGGCTGGGCGATGCGGTCCACGATCTTGAATTCGCCCACCGGCGTCTTGCTGAATTCGCCCGTGCCCACGCGGTACCGTTTGAAAAATTTGCCGTTCAGCGTCAGCAGCAGATCGTTGCGGGTCTTGTTCACCCGGATGGCCCACTCGCCACTGAACACCCGCATGCGGTCGCCATACTTGATGAGCGCACCCCGCACGTTGTTGCCTTTTTGAATCAGTTCCACCGTGGTGCTGAATTTGCGGGCGATGCGGTCCAGGGAATCGCCTTGCTGAACCGTGTAGTCCGTTTTTTCCGGCATGGGGCGGGGGGAGAATACCAGCTCGGTGTGAATGGCGCCCAACAGCGTTTCTGCGGCCTGGGTCAGCGCGGGATCACCGCCCGCCTGGTCCAGGGCAGCCTGGGCTTTTTCCCGGGCTTCCTGTAAGCGTCCGGCTTTCCTAGCTTCTTCCGCCTCGACCAGGCTGGGCGTTGCCGCGACGGGGGCCGAAGCCGGTTCGACCACCGCGGTCTGGCCCGCTACCGGTTCGGCGACTGGAATTGATTGCAGGGTGGGCGATACCGGGGCCGGGTTGGCCGCGGGCAGGGGTGAAGACGGGGTTTGAACCGCAGGGGGTGGGGTGGCCGGCACATCCGCCGGCTGGACGGGCGCTGCGATGGCCGTTTCAGGCGGGGCAGTTACTGCGGATAGGGTTGGCGGGTTGGTTTTTGCCCGTTGCCACATGAAATATGCAAAACCCACAGCCAGAATGAGTAGCAGTAGAACAAAGAGCCATTTTCCGTGCTTTGGACGCGCCGGGCTGGGGTCGGGAACTAGTTCTGTCATACCATGGTCTCAAGATCACGCATCACGAGACTCATGGAAGGGTATCGGTCCTCTTGCCGGTAGGCAAGGCATTTGAAAATCAGGGTCTCCATGGCCATGGGAACCTGCACATTATGCATTTTGAGACGGGGCGGACGGCCGTGGGGATCGAGTTGTGCCTTCTTGGAATCCTCGATGGTGACGCCTTCGAAGGGTTTGTGCCCGGTCAGCAACTCGTAGCAGGTCACACCGAAGGCATAGATGTCGGTTTGATCGTCCACCAGGCTGCGGGTCAGGGTTTCGGGGGGCATATAGGCGAAGGTGCCGGGCAACGGGCTGAGTTTGACTGGTTTGGGCTTCCGTTCCATGGCGAGATCGAAATCGATCAGGATCAGCAGGCCGTCGTTGCGAACGATCAGGTTTTCCGGCTTGAAGTCGAGGTGCCAGTAGCCGGCTGTATGCACGCAGCTCAGGGCGGCCGCCATCTCGCGGAAAATGGTCAGGATATTCTGGTGCAGCAGTGGATCCTTGCGCTGGATGAGCTCGCGGAGGTTACGTGCCTCCACATATTCCACGACCATAAACGGTTCATCGTTAAAAAGCCCGGCCTTGATCAGGCGCACGATGTTGGGGTGGTGGATATGGCTCAGAATTTCCGCCCCGTGCAGGAAGCTTTGCCGGATGCGGCGATCCTTCACATAGTCGGGCTTGAGTCGGCGGATCACCACGCGGTTTTGCTGTGCATCCACCCCCACGTAAAGATGGGTCATGCCGCCGTTCGCCAAACGCCGGGTTACGGAATAGCCCGCAAAATCCTGTCCGCTCATCATAGCGAATTCACCCCTTTGCTTTGCCGTAGTAGATGAACGTACAAGCCGGTTGTCAATCCCGGATGGCTGAGGCATGCTTCGCCCATGCTCAAGCAGGTTATGCTCGATCTTCTCTACCCGCGCAGTTGCGGCGGCTGCGGGGGCGAGGCCGATCCCGATGGCGGCCACCTGTGCTGGGACTGCCGGGCCGAGTTACGAGTCATCGGCGACCCCCTGTGCTCGTTGTGCGGAAACCCGGTGGAAGGCCGGATTGATCACCAGTACATCTGCTTCCATTGCGTGGAAACCAAGCCGCAGTTTGACCAGGCCCGCTCGGCCGTGCGTTTCGAGGGGGGCGTCACCCGCCTGATCCGCGATTTCAAGTATCACCACGGCGTCTGGCTGCAGGAGGAACTGGCCGACCTGCTGCAGGCCTGCGTGGCCACCCACTACGCCGACCGGACCTTTAACGCCGTGTGCGCGGTTCCGCTGCACCATGTCCGGCAGCGCGAGCGCGGATTCAATCAAGCCGCCCTGTTGGCAGCGAGCCTGGCCCGGCGCCTGGGCTTGCCGATGCGGGGCCGCGGGCTCGTGCGGGGCCGGGATACCGGCACGCAAACACATTTGACAGCCCGTGAACGGCTCTCTAACGTGAAGGGCGCATTCGAGGTCCGGAACCCGGCGCAATGGCGGGGGTTGCGCCTGCTGCTGGTGGATGATGTGATGACGACGGGAGCCACGGTAAGTGCTTGTGCGAAAGCACTTAAGGATGCAGGAGCCGCCTCGGTTCATGGAGTGACATTGGCGCGCGGAGCGTAGGGTGCGCGGAGGAATTTTTATATGCCGCTGTTCAGCAAGAAAAACTATTCCACGGTCAAGGTGCGCAAGCGGGACATCCCGGACGGCCTGTGGCTGAAGTGCCCCGGTTGCCAGGAAATCATCTTCAAGCAGGAGTTGGACAACAATCTGGGGGTTTGCCCCAAGTGCGACTACCACTTCCAGATGCCCCGCCTGGACCGCATCAACATGATCATGGAAGACGGTACCTTCGAGGAATGGGATGACAACCTCTACAGCGTGGACACGCTGAGCTTCACCGGCACCGCGTCCTATGCCAACAAGCTCGAAGAGAACATGCGCAAGACCGGCTACCACGATGCCATCAGCATCGGGCGCGGCCGGATGGCGCACCACGATATTGGGTTGGGCGTGATGGACTTCACTTTCCTGGGGGCCAGCATGGGGTCGGTGGTGGGCGAGAAGGTCACCCGCCTGATCGAAAAATGCACCGAGGCCCGGCTGCCCGTCATTCTTTCCTGTGCCTCGGGCGGCGCGCGCATGTACGAGGGTATGTTCAGCCTGATGCAGATGGCCAAGACCAGCGGCGCGCTGGCTCGCCATGCCGAGGCCGGGTTGCCCTACATTCCCGTCCTGACCCATCCCACCACGGCAGGCGTGATGGCCAGCTTTGCCACCTTGGGGGACGTAATTGTGGCCGAGCCCAATGCCCTCATCGGTTTCGCCGGGCCGCGCGTGATCAAGGAAACCACCCAGCAGGACCTACCGGAAGGTTTCCAGCGCTCGGAATTCCTGCTGAAACACGGGCTGCTCGATGTGGTGGTGTCCCGCAAGGATTTGAAAGCCACACTGGTGCGATTGCTCGACTATCTGACGGGCAAAACGGCTGCCGCCGCCAGCTAGTTTCCATAGAACGGCGCATCCGTGTGACCACCTCCGGTTCCAGCGGCCTCGATAAGGCCCTGCAGTATCTCTACCGCCGCAACCAGCACGCGGTGAAACTCGGGTTGGACGAAACCCGCGCCTTGCTGGAAGGTTTGGATCAGCCACACGAGGCCTACCTGTCGATTCATGTGGCGGGCACCAACGGCAAAGGTTCGGTATGCGCCATGCTGGACGCCGTGCTGCGGGCGGCCGGCTTTCGCACCGGCCTCTACACCTCGCCGCACCTGATCCGTTTTCACGAGCGCATTCGCGTCAACGGGGTCTGTATTTCGGATGCCGAACTGGCCCGGCAGTTGGAGGTGGTGGAGGATGCGCTGGCCCGACGCCGGCAGGACGGCATGCGCGACGCGACGTTTTTTGAATTTACGACCGCACTCGCCTTCTCCCATTTCCGTGATCAGAAGGTGCAGGTGGCGGTGATCGAAACCGGAATGGGCGGACGTTTGGATTCGACCAATGTTGTGACACCCATGGTTTCCGTCATCACGCCCATTGGGTTGGATCACCAGCAGTATCTGGGCGCCTCCGTGGAAGCCATCGCGGGCGAAAAGGCCGGTATCATCAAGCCGGGCCGGCCGGTGGTCTGCGCGGCCATGGACCCGAAAGCGGAAGCGGTGGTGCGAACGGTGGCCCGGGATCGCCAATCTCCTTTTATCCCGGTCGTCGATTCGGTGCAGGTTCGACGGACCCGCCAGACCCTGGCTGGGCAACGGATCGTCGTGGAGACGCCGGACGAAGCCCTGGGTCCCCTGGTCATTCCCTTGCTGGGATCGCATCAGCTCACCAACGTCGCCACCGCAGTGAGCGCCATGCTGGCCTTCAAGGAGGCCAGTCATCTGCCGTTGTCGGGCGAAGCCATCGTGAAGGGCTTGTCCGGGGTTTATTGGCCAGGTCGCCTGCACGTGGTGGAGCAACATCCCACCGTGTTGGTGGACGGCGCGCACAATCCGCCCGCGGCCTTGGTCTTGGCCCGGAGTTTGCGCGAATTGGCGCCCAAGCAACCGGTGGGATTGGTCACCAGTTTTCTGTCCGACAAGGATGCCGCTGGATTCCTGCGCGAATTAAGCGGGCTCGCCAGGAAACTGTGGATTCTTCCGCTGCACGGAGAGCGCGCCATGCCTTTGGCGGATATTCAGGCCGCCGCGCGCGCGGCCCATCTGGAAGCGGTACCCATGCCGGACCTGGCTGCTGCACTTGTGGAAGCCAAGGCATGGGCGGTTCAGCATTCGGGGCTGGTCTGTGTGACCGGCTCGCTCTATCTCGCGGGCCAAGCGCTGCAACGCTACGGCATCAAGGTGTGAAGAACCCACCCCTGTAGTCCCCTCCAGGGAGGGGACACGGAGTAAGAAAATCCCCTCCCACGGAGGGGTGCCCGACATGTCCGCCGTCTTGTCCGCCATAGCTCCTTGAGCGGCGGCGGAAGCCTTGGCGAAGGCGGAAGGGCGGGGTGGGTCCCCTCCCACGGAGGGGTGCCCGAAGGGCGGGGTGGGTCTTACGACGCGTACATTTTCCGCACCGGGTACACACCCAGCACAGTCAAGCTGCGGGCGGCGCGGCGGGCCTGAGCCAGGGCGGCCTTGACTGCGGGCGCCGTGGGTGTGCCTTGGACATCCACCACGAAAAGATAGTTCTTGGGCTGGCCGATGATGGGGCGCGACAGGAGTCGGGTCAGGTTGACTCCGCTGTCCTTGAAAGCCTGGAGGAAATCCAACAGGCTGCCCGGCCGGTTTTCGAGGGTGACCAGCAGGCTGGTCTTGGTGCTGCGTGGCGCGGGCGCGCTGTTTTTTCCCACTACGATGAACTCGGTGATGTTGGGCACTTCCGAGTGCACCGGAAATTCGAGCACCTGCAGACCGTAGCGGCGGGCCGCTTCGCGCGTGCCCAGGGCGGCGGCGTTCCTGTCCGCAGCGGCCATTTCGGCCGCGCGTGACGTGCTGGCCACGCGATGCTGGCGCACTCCGGGCAGGTGCTGACGCACCCACGGTTGCACATGTTGCAGCGGCACGAAGTGGGAGTAGAGGTTGCGGATGGTTTCCCCGCGGTGTCCCAGCAGGGCCAGGCGCACGTTAAGGGAAAGTTCCTCGCGAACGCACAGCTTGCCGGCCTGTTCCACCAGGCCGTCGATGGTCTCGTAGATGGTGCCGCCGGATGAATTCTCGATGGGCGCCAGACCGGTGCGGTTGGACCCGGCGCGCACGTAGGCGAATACGTCGTACACGCTGGCCTGGGGTACCAGTCGGGCGGTGGTTCCAAAATGCTTGCGGGCCACCAGATGGGAGAAGGTTCCCTCGGGACCCAGGTAGGCGACACTGACCGGTGACTTCATTCCGCTGACCTCATGTTGCTGCGAGGTTTACCACGGGTGGGCCAGGTTGGCCATGTTCAACTGGTGGCGGGGGCCTTGGTGCCCAGACCCAGGCGTCGCTTGAACCAGCGCCCCATCTTCTTCTCTTTTTCCCAGAAGAAGCGAAATTCGCCAAACAGGGCCCCGAACACGAGCAGGAAAAACTGGTAGGTGGGGAACACGATGATCAGCCAGGCCACGGTCTTCACCCAGAACGGCGTGTGCCCGTCGAAGTGCAGCAGGTGAAACACGAATTTGCGCACGGGCATGATCATGCTGCCGGCCAGCGAAAAGACCAGAAACACGGCCACCACCTGGCCGTTGGTCTGGAGCCCCCAGCGAGATTTCAGCTTCTCAAACATGGCGGAGGGTGAGCGCGCTGAGTACGGCGAAGGCGAGCAGCGCGAGAATAATCCCACGTATCCGGTCGCCGCGTCCTTCCTTGCGCGTCAACGGGAGCAGTCCGCCCACCATGAGCAGGATGACAAATTTGAGCCCGATCACGCCATTGAAGTGGCCGCCCATCAGGTGGCCTTGCTTCAGTCCATAGCCCGCCAGTCCGGCGAGCAGGCCGATGCCGAGCAGGATGCTGAGCAGGCGGGTGATGCGGCGCGCGATGTCCGCGTCGTTGCGCACCTGCGCAGGCAGGGCGAGTTGGACGACCAGCAGGCCGCCAAAGAGCCCTACCATGCACAGCACATGAATCCAGGTGGCCCAGAAAACTGCGGTCATGAGTTACCCTTTGCTGGCGCCTGTTTGGCGAGTCGCTTCTGGAGGCATTCCCGCGCTGCTTCCGGGCTCTCCACCTTCTCCGCTTCATCCACCAGCAAAACGCTTTCATGGCGGGTCACCTCCATGACGCCTTCGCCGGTGAAAAAGTATTCCGTTTTGTCATCCGCCTCGACCTTGGTCAGGCCCGGTTGCACGGCGGCAATCATGGGCGTATGCCCGGCCAGCAGACCGAAGCCACCCAGGGTTCCAGGTGCACTCACCGACTGGGCCGGTCCTTCGAAGGCCTTGCCGCGCGGGCTGAGAATGGAGAATGCGAACGTCGTCATGGCTTAGCCCGCCTTCAACTTCTTGGCCTTTTCCAGGGCCTGTTCGATG
>CAYTVN010000132.1:0-9267 GCA_964441655.1 uncultured Verrucomicrobiota bacterium
CAAAGCCGGGCAGCAGGATCATGACGAAGATCACGAAGATGTCATCGAAGATGCTCACACCGGAGATGAGAAACCCGTGCCGTTCCTTCAGCTGGTCGGTATCGCGCAGGCTTTTAATGACAATGGTGGACGAGGTGAGGGCCAGCATGATGCCGAGGAACAGGCGTTCCATGCCGGTCCAGCCCAGGAACCCGCCCAACTGATAACCCACCGCCATCATGACCATGATTTCAAAAGCCGCGATGATGAAGGCGGGCAACCCCACCGCGCGCAGCTTCTTGAAGCTGAAGTCGAGCCCGAGGGCGAACATCAGGAAGACCACGCCCAGGTCAGCCATGATCTTGATGGTGGCTTCATCCTGCACCAGTGCATAGGGGGGCGAAAAGGGACCGATGATAAACCCGGCCAGCAGATAACCCAGCACTACGGGCTGGCGCAAGCGACGGAACAGCAGCGTGACCAGGCCGGCCACCAGCATCACCATGGCTAAATCTTGAAGGAATCCTATACCGTGCATAATCGCCTGCGGCTTACTTTAGCGTGCGAAACCGAATTTACCAATGCGCGAAGCGTTTTGCACTTTAGCGGAGACCATCCTATGCTGGCGAAGTTCTAAAGGGGACCGCCACATGAATCGCCACTTCGTCCACCTGGGTTTGTTTTGCCTGTGGATTTCATCCCTGGACGCCTCGGCGCAGCTGACCAACCGCAGCTCCGTGCTAGACAGTGCGGGAACCCGGTCATCCGGCAGCGGCTACACCAACCACAGCGCGGTCGGGCAGCCGGGCGGCATCGCGGAATCCACCGGCGGCTCCCTGGTAAACCAGGCCGGCTTCCTTCAAACCTATATCCTGAAACCCGGACTCGACACGGACCACGACGGTCAGCCCGATGAACTTGATCGTGATAACGACAACGATGACCTGGCCGATCCGGTGGAGATTGCCGGGACCGGATTCAATCCCGTCGCCCCCACCCTGGTGAACCTCGCCGATACCGATGGCGATGGACAGCTCGATGGCTGGGAGGCGACCGCCGGCACCGACCCCAACAATCTCGACAGTGTGTTGAAGCTGGTGGCTATCAGCAATGCACCGGCGGGCCGCGGCGTGGCCTGGATGGCCCGGGGCAACAACCAAAGGATTTACGTGGTGCGGGCGACCTCGGAGGCCCGGCAACCCTACAGCACGGTGATCTTCAGCAACACCGTGTCCGGGGGAAGCGCCCCCTGGTTCGCAGTGACCAACGCCGTCATCGACCCCGGCGCGTCCAACCAGCAATTCTACGCTGTGGAAGTCGTTCCCTGACAAGTTGTTGCCCATCCAGCCGGGCAACACATCCTGCCGCAGGACCAAATAATAAAAGGCGATAGTTGTTGCTATTCATCCCGTATATGCGAAAAGCGCGCTGCTTGAAGAGAGTCATTGTTGAATTGTCAGGTTACATATCGCCCGCTTCTGCAGGTTGGTAGATCCTTCACCCGAACGAGTCGGGACAGTCACGAAAAACTCCCCCAACAGCAGAAGTAGGAAGATACAAACATGGCAACGAAACTATATGTCGGCAACCTGTCGTTCAACGCGACCGAAGACGACCTCCGTCAGATCTTCAGCGCGCACGGTACGGTCACCAGCTGCAGCCTGATCATGGACAAATTCACGGGCAAGTCCCGCGGGTTTGCCTTTGTCGAAATGTCCTCCCCCGCGGAAGCCAGCAAGGCCATCGCGGCGGAACACGGCAAGGATCATGATGGTCGCGCCCTGACCGTCAACGAAGCCAAGCCTCGCGAAGACCGTCCTCGTGGCGGTGGCGGCGGCTACGGCGGCGGCAGCGGTGGTGGATACGGTGGCGGCGGACGCCGCGACCGCTTCTAGTCGAACCGGCTCTTAACCGAGTCTTTTCACAACGCCACGGCGGCAACGCCGTGGCGTTTTTGTTTTATCCCGCGCAAAAAATGGCGTGGTTTTTTGGGCGGCGGAAATTAACCTGTCCGCCTGATGAAAAAAGCTGCCCCCCCGACTCCGGCGCCTGCGGCCAAACCCGCCCCAAAAAAAGAACGGAAACCGGAAACCGCGGAAAGCATGGGCGCGCGCCAGCGCGACATCTCCGTCTCCGAATTCTTCCTGAAGAATCGGCATCTGCTGGGTTTCGATTCGCCCCGGCGCGCGCTGCTGACCGCGGTGAAGGAAGCGGTGGACAACTCCATGGATGCCTGCGAGGAGGCGGGCATCGTGCCGGAGATCAGCGTGGAACTGGAGCAGATCGCGGACTCACGCTTCCGGGTCACCATCACCGACAACGGGCCCGGCATCGTAAAGGCGCAGATTCCCAAGATTTTTGCCAAGCTGCTCTACGGCTCCAAATTCCACCGCCTGCGCATGTCGCGCGGCCAGCAGGGCATCGGCATCAGCGCCGCCGGCATGTACGGCCAGCTGACCACCGGCTCGGCCACCCGCATCCTGTCCCGCACCAAGGGCAGCAAGGCCGCCCACGCCATCTCGGTCCAGATTGACACCAAAACCAACAAGCCGGTCATTCTGGCTGATGAAGAGCAGGATTGGCGTCCGACCTTCCAGGTCGTCACCGCAGAAGGCCAGCCGGACGGGGAGCCGACATCCTACGGGCACGGCACCAGCGTCTCCATCGACATGGACGCCCAGTACCAGCGCGGGAAACAATCGGTGGATGAATTCGTCAAGCAGTGCGCCATTGTGAATCCGCACCTGTCTCTGCATTACCGCCTGGCGTTGAAGGGCAAATCCGAAATCCCCGCGACGAAATCCGAAACAAAACCGGAAGACTCTCAAAACCCCAGCCTCCAGACCCGCATCACCTTCCCGCGCGCCCTGAAGGAAATGCCCAAGATCCCCAACGAGATCATGCCCCATCCGCACGGCGTGGAACTGGGCATGTTGATGCAGATGCTGAAGGACTCACCGGCCCGCACCTTGCGCTCGGCGCTCTCCAGCGACTTCTCCCGGGTGAGCGACCAGACCGCGGCCCAGATCTGCGAACGCGCGGGCTTGAATCCCAAAGCCAATCCGACCCGGGTGGCCCACCAGGAGGCGGAGGCGCTGTTCAAGGCCATCCAGGAAACCAAGCTGATGCGGCCGCCCACCGATTGCCTGTCCCCCATCGGCGAAGCGCAAATCATCGCCGGGCTGCAGAAGGAGATTAAGGCGGATTTCTATACCGCGGTCACCCGCGACCCGGAAGTCTATCGGGGCAATCCCTTCCAGATCGAAATCGGCATGGCCTATGCGCGCCCGGAGGAAACCAAGGCCCAGGAAATGGGACAGGAGGAACCCATCCGCGTGCTGCGTTTCGCCAACCGGGTGCCCCTGCTCTACCAGCCCGGGGCCTGCGCCATCACCAAGGCGGTGATCGGAGTAAATTGGAAGGCCTATGGCCTGAACCAGCCCAAGGGCGCATTGCCTCTCGGCCCGCTGGCCATCATGGTCCATATGGCCAGCGTGTGGGTGCCCTTCACCAGTGAAAGCAAGGACGCGGTGGCCAGCTACGAGGAGATCCTGGCCGAAATGACCCTGGCCCTACAGGAATGCGGGCGTCGCCTATCGGTCTTCCTGAACAAGCGAATGCGCGATCTGGAGGCGGCCCGCAAACGCAACTACATGGAGCTCTACATCCCCCACCTGGCCCTGGGCTTGAAAGATATCCTCGCCCTGCCCGACAAGGAAAAGGACCGCATCGAGCGGGACCTCAAGAAAATGCTGGAGAAGACCCACCTGGATGTTTGAGTCCCGCCTCCGCCGATGCCGGTGCGGCGGCGCCGGGCATCACTTGATCAATTCCAGAGTGCTCGGGGTTGCGGGCTTCTGCGCGGCGGCTTTCAACCCTTCCAACCGGGCCTGCAACTCTCGCTGGCGGCCCTGGTAGGCTTCCACCCGGGCGGCCAGTTCCACGCGGCTCTGCTCCGCACGCTGTTGACGCAGCGACCCAAAGCGCTGTCCGGCGTCCAGCTCATCCAGCTCTTTTTGCAGCATGGCATGGCGGGCCTTCAAATCGAGTTGCTCCGAGCGAAGACGCAGCAGGTCCTCCATCACGGCCAGAACCGCCGCGGGATCCGCCGCAAGCGGAGCAGCATTTTTTCGCGACCGCCCCACAACGGCGCTGCCGTCCAACGCTGGCGCCTGGCTTTCGTTGAGCTTCTGCAAACGGCTTTCCGCGTCCTGCTGACGACCGGCAAACGCCTTGACCGCCTCCTCCAGGGCGGCCCGCTCGGTGGCCAGCGCGGCCTTGCGGGCATCGCGTACCTTCTGGCCATCCGCCAGTTGATCCAGTTCGTTCTGGAGATACGCCCGCCGTGCCTCCAATTCCAACTGCTCCCCGCGGAGGATTTGTAGTTCCTGCATCAGGGACGCCAGCGACGAAACAGTTCCCGGTTCATCCGCCGACGCCTGTAGCGCCGACGCCAGTTCGTCCCGCAGCTTGGCCAGATTATCCTGGGCCTCGGCCAGGGATTTTTGCACGGCCAGCGACTCGGACGCCCAGGTCTCGGCTCGCACCTCCACATCGCGTCGGACCGACTGAATTTCCTTCCGAACATCCGCCACATCCGCCCGCACCGTCCCCGTATCCGCCGCCGCTTTTTTGGACACGCGCCAGGCCGCCCACGTACCGGCCAGGGCGAGCACCAACAAAAGGGAGCCCAGGATCGAAGCCAGCAGGGTCATTCGCTTGCGCGCCTTGCGTTGCTCGGCGTCCATGAATTCCTTCAACGCCTGCAAGGCGGCGGAGCGCGGGCCAAAGGCTTCGCTGGCTGCGCCTCCGCGCAGGACATTGACATCCTGTTGTACGGAAAGATTCCGCACCTGATGTTTCATTACGGGGGGTGGTAGTTCCATGGCTAGTATCCGTTACTTGAGTTTCAACCACGGCATGGGCGAAAACTTGGAGCGGGTGGTTTTGGGCTCTTCCTTCGGCTCATCCTTGGGCTTGGTCGGCTCCTCCGGAAGCGGAGATGATTGCGGGCCGGCGGCCGTGCCCGACGGGGGGGCCAGCGGATCGCGCACGGGCCGGGCGACGGTCGGCTCATAGGTGCGCAGCGGAGGTGTCTCTTCGGTCGGACGCCGGGTCCGCGGCTTCGCCTCGACGACGGGTTCCGGGGCGGGCGGCGTGGGTCGGCGCGACTCCACACCTGCCACGGCGGCATCGGTCAGCGGCGGCAGGACCCGGCGGGGCGCGGGCTCGGATCGGGACGGCGCGGAAACATTTTTCGCGGAAGCCGGAGCCGCCGGCGACACCGCCGACAAATTCTTGCGCGGCGCGGTCAGATCGCGCTGCGACTGCTCCATCTTGGTGGACAGGTTGCGCCATTCCGCCTGCAGCTGCTCGACCCGGCGGGACAGCATCTGCTCCTTGGTCCGCCAGCGGGCCGCCTTGTCCTCGTAAATCTTCTTCTCGTGGGCCAGCTGCTGATCCTTTTGGCGAATGGTGTTGGCGTCGTCCTGCATGGCTTTCTTCAGCTGCAGAATCTCCATTTCCTTCAGGCGGCGCTGCTCACGCTCCTCGTCATAGAACTTTTTCTGCTGCTGGAAGCGCACGCTGAGCGCCTCGTTCTCCTGCCGCACCTGCTCGATCTGCTGCTGCAGATCCTCGATGCGCAACAGGCTCCGCTGCTCCATGTCATCTTTGGACAACCGCAACTGGTCCAGTTCCTGGCTTTCCTGGTCCGCCTGCTGGCGTACGCGCTCCTGCTCCGCCTGCAATTGCTCAACCTGCTGCCGGTAATCCTCTTCGCGGTCCTGGGCCCGCTTGCGTTCCTCATCCAGCAGCATGCGATGCTGATCCAGATCCTGCACGGTCTGGTCCAGCTTCACCGTCAGTTGCATCTGGTTTTCCTGGAAGGCCTCCAGCCGTACGATCAGCTCATCGCGCTCCTGCTGCAGCTGGCTCTGGGCTTCCTCCAGGGCCAGGCGATCCTGCGTCATTTCCTCGCTGACCGCGCGCGCGCGGTCCTCGGACTCGTGCAGTCGCTTCTCCTGGCGGGCCAGCGCGTCCTCGACCTGCTTGCGCAGGGCCTGCTCGTTGGCCACCTGGGCCCGGCTGGTCTCCAGCTCGGTTTCCCGATCGGCCAGCAGTTTGCGCGCCTCCTCCAGCACCGCCTGGGCCTGGGTCAACTCCTGCTCGCGGCTGCGCCGTATCTTCTGCTCCTCCTGCAAGGTCTTTCGCACCCGCTCCAGTTCATCGATTTTTTGCTGCGCCCGGGCCAGTTCGCTGGAGGCCTGCCGCTGGGTCTGCTGAAGTTCGGCGGCGCTGGCCCGATGGAATTCCTGCACCTCGGCCAACGACTTCTGCAACTCGGCTTCCCGCCGCTCCGCTTCCGCCCGGCTGGCCTCCAGGGCCTGCCGCTGTTCGGTCAGCTCCTGTTCGCGACGCCGCAGTTCGGTGGCCAAAGCCTCCCGCTGCGCGGTCTCGCGATCGAGCCGCTGGGTCAGATCCTCCACCCGCTGGGCATGATCGGTTTCGCGCAGCAGATCGCGCGCCTCCACCTGGCCCAACTGCTCCTGGAGCGCGGCCTGTTCGACGCGCTGCTTCTCCAGGTCCTGAGCCAACTGCCGGGAAACGTTCTGGGCCTCTTCCAATTGGCGCGTCAGCTCCTCCACCCGCGCGGCCAGGGCGGTCTCGCGATCCAGGAAGGAAGCCTCCAAATTGACGCGCAACGTCTTTTCTTCATCCATGCCGGCCCGGATGGCAGCCGCTTCCGCCAGGGTGGCGGCTTGACGCTGCTCCCAGGCCGCGCGTTCCATGCGGGTCTGTTCTTCCAGACGCAACAACTGGTTGCGGGCCGCCTCCAGCTCCGCGGTCGTGCGCACCCATTCGCCACGCACCTGCTCGAGCGCCTGGTTCGTTTCGCTGGCCCCGCCGCGCAGGTCTTCCACCTGTTGCTCCAGGGCCGCCTTCTCGCCGCGTAGCTTTTCCAACTCCGAAGCGTGGGCCGCTTCCAGCTGACGGGCTTCCCACTCCAGCTGATCCACCCGGGCCGAGGCCGCGCTCAACGCCTCCTGGCTTTGCTCCACCCGGCTGGTCAGGTCCTGCTCGCGCTGGCGGGATTGATCGGTGTGCTGAACCAGCAACAGACTCTGCTGGCGCAGTTCCTCCTCGCGGGTACGCAGATCCTGGATGGCGTCCTCGCGCAACTTGGTCAGCTCTTCCAGCCGCAGCTGGTAGTCGCCCAGCTTCTTGAGGTTGGCCCGGTACTCTTCCTGCAATTGATTGAAGCGAACCGTGAGCTCGTCCTCCGTCTTGCGACTGCGCTCCCGGACTTCCTCCAGGGCCTGGCGCTGACGCTCCGCCTCCTCCTCCGCCGTTTCAAACCGGGACTTGGCCGCCTGATGGTCGGCCTGGGCCTGCTGCAACTGGGCGGACAGGGCCTGCTCGGACGCCTTCTTCTCGCGCGCCACTTCGGCCAGGCGCGACTTCTCGCGCTCCAGGGCCGCATCCAATTCCTCCACCCGGGCCAGGGCGGCGCGACGCCGCTCAAACAGGGCCAGCTGGCTCTGCAGATCGCTGCCCACCATTTCGCGGATGGAGTGAATGCGCTGGCGTCCGAAACGCTCCTTGCTCTGGCAGGCTTCGCGCACGGAATTCAGGAAGTCGCGCTCCTGGGCCAGTTCCTGTTCGACCTTCTCGGATTCGCCCAGCAACAGATCCTTGATCAGCTCGGTATGCTCCTGCCGCTGGCGATCGGCCGCCTCGCGGGCCAGGTGCAACTGCTGGGCGCGTTCCTGCTCGGCCGCCAGTTCGGCCCGGGTCTGATCCAGCGTGGTGGACGTCTGGTTCAACTGGGCGCGCACCGCTTCCAGCTGGCTGTTCAAATCGAATATGGTCTGGCGGTTCCTCGCCTCCAAGGCTTGCGCCGCCTCGCGGGCCAACTGCAACTCTTGCGTAACCCCGTCCAGCCGGACCCCCGTGTCCGCGGCCTGTTGTGAAATATCGGCCAGGCGCCGTTCCAGCTCCGCGATGCACGCGGCCGCCTCGTCCTGCCGCAGCTGGGCTTCCTCCCGCGTACGCTGATGGTCGCCCCGCTCGCCGTCCAGGGCCTGCTGGGTTTGTTCGCGCTGTCCGGTGACGGAAGTCAGCTCGGCCCGCAACACCCCGAGCTGGTCCTCGTACTGACGATCGCCTTCCTGCTTGGCCTCGCGCAGTTGCTGGTGGCGCGCTTGCTCGGCCTGTAATTCCGCAGTCAGTTGATCGCGCTCGCCCGTCCGCTCGCGGATGACGCCTTCCAGCGCGGCCACCCGGGCCAAAAATTCTTGTTCGCGCTGCTGGTGTTCCAGCCGGGCCACCTCGGCCGCAGCCCGCGCGCCCGCCAGCTCGGTCTGCGCCTGGTCCAGACGTTCCGCCAACTCTGCGCCAGCCTGGCGCGCGGACTCCAGCTCGGCGCGCGTGGCGCTGTGCGCCCCGCTTTCTTCGGCCAGCCCGTTTTCTAGTTCACGCACGCGCTGCAGGGCCGTGGTCTCGGCCAGGGAAAGCTGCTCCACCCGCTGCTGCCAGGCAAAAGACTGCGCGGCAGCTTCGGCCCGGGCCGCGGCAAAGGCGGATTGGTCGGCCTGCCACGACGCCTGGGTGCGGCTGATTTCTTCCCGCGCTTCGGCCAGGGCCTGATCCAGCGCGCTGATGCGACCATTCAATTCGCCTGCGTGCTGGGTGGCCTCCGCCCGCGTCTGCGCCAACAGATCCTCCAATTCACGGATGCGCTGCATGGCCGCCGCTTCCGCCGCCGTACGTTCATCCAGGCGGGCCTGCAACTGGCGCGCCTGCTCGGCCGCCGCCTCGCGGGTGGCCGCCAATACCGCCTGCTCATCCGACAACGCCTGCCGGGTCTGGGCCCATTCGTTACGGGTCTGCTGCAGCGTTTGTTCCAGTTCGCCGATGCGCCCGCCCAGACTTGCCGCCTGCTGCTCCGCGCCTGCGCGCAAGCCCTGCAAGGCTTGTTCCAGATCGCGCTGGCGCTGCACCGCGGCCGCTTCCGCGATCTGCAGAGCATCCAGACGCTGCTGAAGATCCTGCGCCTGCGCCGTCGCGAGGTCGCGCGCCGTGGCCGCCGCCGCCTGTTCATCAGCCAGCGCTTGACGGGTCTGACTCCAGTCCGCCTGCGCCTGCTGCAAGGCCTGCTCCAACTCGCCGATCCGACCGCCCAGCGATGAAGCCTGCTGTTCCGCGCCCTGCCGGGCTTCGGCCAGCGCCTGCTCCAGCTCGCGGATGCGCTGTAACGCGGCCTGCTCCGCCGACGTACGCTCCTCG
>CAYTVN010000133.1:0-9243 GCA_964441655.1 uncultured Verrucomicrobiota bacterium
TGCTTTAAGAAGGTGATCCGTAAGCCGTGATACGTAATCCGTCTCACGGATCACGGGTTACGGAACACTGATCACTTCTTAGCGCCACTCATGCCGCGGATATTTCCGCTGCAATTCCTGTTTCACGCGCGGGTAGTGGTCGCGCCAGAAGCCGGCCAGATCCTGGGTGACTTGAACCGGGCGCTGGCTGGGGGCCAAGATGTGCACGGTCAGCGGCACCCGCCCCTGTGCGATGCGCGGTGACTCCTTGAGCCCGTACAGGTTCTGGATGGTGGCCCCGAAGTAGGGCGGCGTCTCCCCCGCGTAGGTTACCTTCGAGGTGCGCCCGTTGGGCAGACTGATGCGCTCCGGGGCGTGTTTGTCCACCAGCGCACACTGGGCCGGGTTCAGCCAGTCCTTCACCACGTGCCACACTTCGCGCTCCTTGATGTCCTTGTAGCTGACCGCGCCGTGGCAGATTTGCGCGATCATGTGTTCGCGATCCTCCGCGGTGATGATGGGCAGATTCAGTTCCGGGCACCACGCCGCCAGGCAGCTCACCCGCAGCAGCCACTGCTCCACCGCGTCGTCCCAATTCTTCAGCACCAGCTCGCCCTTCATCACACGCGTGGCCAGCAGGTGCGCGGCCTGCTCGAGCGGCGGCTTTTCCGAGCGCTTGCTCTCCAGCACCAGATCGCGGAACAGGCGCTGGGTTTCCCCGTAGGCCCGCCGCGTCGGCTCATCCCACACCGCCACCGTCTGCTCGCGGAAGCCCTCCGGGAAAATCTCGCGCAGCCACTCCGGCTTCACCACCGTGATGAGCGACAACACCACCTCCACCTCGCGCCCCTCGATTTCCGCCACCTCGGCCGCCACCAGCAGGCTGGCTTCGCGCACCGCAGTTTCGCGCGACAGCGTCCCGCGGCGCTGGTGGACCAACTGGCAGCGCAACGTGCCGCCGTCAAGCCGGCGGGCCAGGTGGTCGGCGAAGCCGGTCAGGATGCACTTCTGCACCGCCTCGTCATCCGCGCCGCGGTCTTCCACCGACAGGCCTTCCCCCTTGGCCAGGCGCAGGAATTGCTCGTACAGCGGTCGCACCTGGCGCGCGGACTGGGCGTGGATGCCGAGCTGGCGGCAGGCGTCCACGCTGTAGTTGCTCTGGTCCGCGTACTGCCACGCCTTCATCAATACAAAGAAATCCGAGTTCACCGTCCCGCTGATCAGATCGTCGCGACGTTCCGCCGTCTCCTTGTCCACCCGTCGCACCAACAGGTCACGGCCCTGGGTCAGGGCGGCGATGAGGGCGATCTGGCGCACACAGCCGTACTCTCCGCCCGCGATCAGCATGCGCGCATAACGTGGATGCACCGGGAAGGCCAGCATGCGGCGGCCCAGTTCGGTCAGCGCGCCTGTGTCCTCCGCGGCGGCGCCCAGGTCGCGCAGCAGTTCCTCCGCGCGCAGCAGGGATTTCTCCTCCGGCTTCTCCAGCCAGGGGAAGGCGCGCGCATCCGGGAAACCCGCCGCCTTCAGGTTCAGCAGCACTTCGGCCAGGTCGAGCCGCTTGATCTCGGGCAGTTCCTGGTTGGGTCGCCCGCGGTGTTCCTTCTCGCTCCACAGACGATAGCAGCGACCGGGGGCGGTGCGTCCGGCGCGGCCCGCGCGCTGGTCCGCCGAGGCCTTGCTGATACGTTCGATCAGCAGCGTGTTGATGCCGCGGAACGGGTCGTAGCGCGGGATGCGCGCCAGCCCGCCATCAATCACGATGCGCACCCCGTCAATGGTCAGTGAGGTCTCGGCCACGTTGGTGGACACGATCACCTTGCGCTGCTGGTAGCGCGCCACCGCCGCGTCCTGCTGCTGGGCCGACAACTCCCCGTGCAGGGGCAGCACGATGAAACCGCTCGCCTCCGGGGTGTTCTGGATGGACTGGATGGTGCGGCTGATTTCAAATCCGCCCGGCATGAACACCAGCACGTCGCCCGGCTCGCCACGGCGGATGGCGGTGGAGAACGCTTCCGCGGCCAGGTCCCACACCGGGGTCTCGGTACCTGGTCGCGACGGAGCGCGACCCTCCATGTAGATGATGTCCACCGGGAAGGTACGGCCTTTCGATTCCAGCACGGTGCAGGGACGCAGGTAGTCCTCCACCTGTTCCACGGCCAGCGTGGCCGACATGACGCCGATCATCAGGTCGGGCCGGGTGCTTTGTTGAATTTGCAGCGCGCGGGCCAGCGTGATGTCGCCGTAGAGATGCCGCTCGTGGAATTCGTCGAACAGGATGCACGCCACCCCGGGGAGCGCGGGATTGGTCAGCATCTGGCGCAGCAGGATGCCTTCCGTGACGTAGCGGATGCGGGTGGTGGGCCGGGTCACGTTTTCCAGGCGGATCTGGTAGCCGACCTCCTCGCCCAGCGGGACGCCGCGTTCCTGGGCCACGCGGGCGGCCAGCAGGCGGGCGGCGATGCGGCGGGGCTGCAGGATCACGACTTGCCCGTCGCCCAGCACCCCGTGGTCGAGCAGGATCTGCGGGACCTGGGTGGACTTGCCCGATCCGGTGGGGGCCTGGATGACCACCCGCTTGCGCTGGGGCAGGGCGGCCGCGATGGCGGGGGCGATTTCGTAAATGGGTAGTTCAGAGCCGGACATTGCGCTCAAGAGAAACCAGCCGCGCGGATGAAGCAATAAAAAAGGGCCGCCCGGTATTCCTGCGCCCGCTTGTCAGGGCTCGGGAGCATCACTACTGTGCAACGCATGAGTTCCGCGTCCCGCATCAACCGCTGGCTTGAATCGCCCGGCGGCCTTTTTCTGCTGGCCTTGGGGCTGGCCCTGTTGTGGCGACTTCCCTTCGTGCCCTATGCGGTGGTGAATTGGGATGAGAGTTCGTTCCTTCTGGTGGCGGACAGTTGGGTGCGCGGCCATTTGCCCTACACGGAAATCGCGGAGAACAAGCCGCCCCTCATCTTCGGTTTTCTCGCCTTGCTTCAGCTGGTATGCGGCAAATCCATTCTCGCAGTCCGCCTGGCGGGTGTCGTGCTGGTGGCGGTCACGGCCTGGCTGTGCAGCCTGGTGGCCCGGCGTGCGTTCGGGCTTGGGGGCTGGGCCGCGACGGCCCTGCTGCCCGTGGTGGCCCTGAGTACGTTCGCGCCTGGGTCGGGCGCCCTGATGGCCGAGCATCTCGCGCAGGTGGCGCTGGCCGCGATCCTGAGGATGCTGACCACCGAACGCCTGGCCCGGCGTCACGCTTTTCTGATCGGGCTGACCGCTGCGGCGGCCGTGCTGACCCGCACCAATTTGATGTATCCCGCGCTGTTGCTCAGCGGTGCGATACTGGTGCTGCCGCTGGCCGCGGGGGAACGGCGCGGGCTTTTTCTGTCCGTGTTTGCGACCGGTGCGCTGCTTCCGCTCGCCGCCTTGCTGTTCGCCTATCGCCACGAGTTGGACACCCTGTACCGCTACACCGTGGCCGGTCCGCTGGCCTACGCCGAGGGCGGTCGTCTCCTCACCCCGGCGTGGTTCCGGGAGGCGGCCAGCTTTTTTGCCCTGAGTTGGAGCCCGGCGATGCGTCCGTTGGCGGTGGGCGTGGTGGCCGGAATGGCTGTGGGCTGGATGCGGCGCACGGCTACGCCGGTGACCGGCCGCATGGTCGTGGTGTTGCTGCTGGGTGGGCTGGGTACGATGGCCGGAATTTGCGCGGGCGGCCGCATCTTCGATCACTACCTGATGCAGACGCTTCCCTTCAGCGCGCCATTGTTTGCCCTGGCGGTCGAAGCCCTGGGCCGCCGCCGCCGTTTCGTTTCCGTGCTGGCCCTGGCCTTCGTGGTGCTGTGGTGGGGGGAACCGCTGGCCCGGAAATATCTGCACCACGCGCGCCGCCTCGAGGCCGGCGAACCGTTGTGGAACGATCCGGCCATCCAACTCGCCCGTTATCTGGATCAGGCGGGCGCACGCGGACAGACCCTGTATCTCACCGACGCCCACATCGCGTATTGGCTGCTCGACGCGAAGGTGCCCACCCGCATCGGCCATCCGTCCAACATCGGACGCCCGGCCATGATACGCGCCCTGGCGGGACCGGCGTGGACCGCCTGCGCGGAATACGAATCCATCTTCGCCCAGAAACCCGTCTTCGTGGTGCTGTCCAGCAATCCCGCGCTGCCCCGCGTGGAGCGCGATGGCCTGGACTGCCTCCACGCGAAGGTGGACGCTGAATATCGCCGGCACGGTACGGTGGACTATCTGCAAATCTACCGCCGCCAGGAGGAGCGCTAATTCTCCCCGTCGCCGGGGGCAAGTTCATCCCGCGCGGCGGGTGTGCCGGACTTCATAGTTGGGCAGGCCGATGACGGGCCAGCCCTGCGCGCGCACGCGGGCGGCGAAGGCTTCGGTTTCGATGAGGCCGGCCTCGGGCCGGGTGGGGAAATCAAGGCCGGCCCGGTGAAGGCGCGCATCCACCAGCAGCGCGGTGCCGCCCACGCTGTGCAACGGAATCCGGTCGTGATAGCGCACGTCTGAAAGATAGAGCCGATGAAATCCCGCGGGCGGCTGATACAAACCGTCCTTCATGTAGGGCGCCTTCTGTGCAGCACTCAACGTCTTCTCGTTGATCCACGCATTCAGGTCGAAGCTGGGACCGCCCCGCGTCTGTACGCAGTTCGGGTGCACCACAGGCGCGCCCACCGCACGTAGATCGGCAATCAGGTCCGGCGGGAACTCCACGATGTCGGCGTCCAGCCACATCACCCAATCCTCCCGGTCCAGCGCCTGGGCCAGCAGCCGGTTGCGTATGCGGGCGATGCGGGCCCGGCGTTCCCGCTGGTGGTGCGGCTCCCAGCGGCGCAGATACGCGGGGGCGCGTTGGTGATGGCGCAAAAGCTGCACGTTCCGAAAGGCATCGCGATGTCGTCGGCAGAATTCGTCCAGCAGCGCGAAGCTGTCGTCCGTGCTGTCGCCTTCGATAAAGGCCAGGGTGCGTTTCTCCACCGGATGAGTGAGGGCCAGCAGGTGCTGGAACAGCATCGGCAGGGTGGCGGCCGCGTTGCGCACGGGTATGGCGATCAAGACCTCATCGCCCGCGGTCGGATCATAGGTTGGCAGGGCGCGCCGACGCCAGGGCCAGCTACGCGGCCACCGCGCGGTTTGCGGTTGGTCGTCCTGAGCGGGTGCCACGTGTTGTTGGATGGGTTGGGCCGGGTCGTTTTTCCACCACGATCCGTGCCAGTGATGCTGGGCGGCCGGCGGTTCGTGCGATCCAACGGGAACGGGTGTGGGGTGGCCGTACTTGTCCGTGGGGGACAGTTGATAGGCGGGGCGTATCCGGGGTCGCTGGTCCGGCGGCGCGGCATGAACGGCGGCAGTCAACAGAAACGGGCCGGTGGCATCCAGCGGGTTCGCGGCGCCCCGGCAGCGCTGCATGAGATCGATCACGCGGTCCCAAAACGGGTGGCCCGGCGGCGACAGCATGAGCGCATTGGATGCCACGTCGTGCACAAAACCGCGGGCGCGCACAAATTCATTGGCCACATGGCTGGCCGGTTCCTCAAAAAGAAGGGGACGGTCCTCCGCGCGCAGCGCGTCCAGGTTGCGCAGCGGTTCGGCGTCGAGATCGGCGTACACCCCGCCCTGGGATTTCAGCATCAGGCAGCGCGCCAGGTCCACGCGCATGATGGGTTTGGCATAGCCATCGAACAAGTCACGCAAGGCGGGAAATTCGCGGTGCACCAGTTCGCGCAGGTCGTCATCCGTCCACAGTCGATACGTCCAGCCCGGGTGCAATTCGCGCCATTTCCGCGCGTAGGTGGCCAGCGGTTCCGGCACATGCGCGGTCATCCATGATTGATGGAGGATGGGCGGTATCATGTCGCCTCACTGTGACCGTCTCACCCGGAAAATAGAAGAGGATACGCAGGCTGGAGCCGGGCAAAAGAGCGGACCACGTAAACCGGCCAGCGTTCCTCTGTGTTCAGTAACGGACCGCACCGATGCGGATGCGGTCCCTCCCGTCCCCATTAGGGGGGGGGACGGAATCGATGCGTCGGCGCAGCGTTCCGTCCGGGATTAAGAGACGTCTGCCCTACAGGCCGGAGCCGGGCAAAAAGTTCCAACGATTGGAAAATGCCCTTTTTAAAACTTCCAACGATTGGAAAAATCAGCCGGTCACATCGGCCAGCAGGGCCAGGGCTTTGCGGCAGCGTTCCTGCCGGTGCGCCTCGGGTTTGTTGTCGTGCCCGCGCTGGGCGAGTTCCTTCAACATGCGTGGCAGGGCGGCCAGATTGCGGCGGTAGCGTTTCATTTCCGCCGCGAAGCAGAGCGGATCGCGCGACAGCCGGTTGCCGGTTTGGGCGAGGTCCACGCCCAGCCGTTCCTGCGGGTGCAGGATGTGATAGGACATGGCCAGCCGGCTGTAATACATCACGCGTTGCAGGCGGCTGAGCGCGCCTTTGAAGCCATCCACCGGCCCGCCGAAACGGGTGCCCGTGACCGTGATCTGCGCGCCGCGCTTCAGGTCCACCGAACGCACGCGGATGATAGTGGTTGCGGTGGCGCCATCGTAGGTCCAGCCTTCGGCGCCCAGGCGGTGGGCCCAGCGCAGGGGGCGGGCGCCCACTTTGACCGCCGTGGGCGGGGTGGTGGCGGGCAGCCGGATTTCCAGTGATTTCTTCCACGCAAAACCTGCGTAGGCTTTTTTCACCGGGGCCACGGCGATGCGATGTACCGCGCCGCGGCGGCGGTGCGACAGCCGGATGGCCGCGGATTGGCCTTCGTAGTTCGCGCTCTGTCCGTCGTCTTCGTGCAGGGTGTAGGTTCCCTCGTTTCCGCCGTACACCGTCACCACGAGGTCCGTGATGCTGGGCCCGTGCAGGCGGCGGGCCTCGCGCTGGCCGGGCAGGATGGTGCCGGGCCGCACGAACACCGGGATTTCGTTCCACAGGTAGCGTCGCTGGGTGGTCGTGCCGCCGTTCACCAACTCACCGCGCGCGGTATCGAACCACGTGCCCTTGGGCAGCCAGACCTCCACCGTTGCCAGTTCGGTATCGCGGTCGGCCGGGCTGACCACCGGCGCCACCAGCAGGTGGTCGCCGAACAGGTATTGGTCGCGCGCGGTGTAGGCGGCCTTTTCCTCCGGCCACTCGTGGTAGAGCGGGCGGCACAGGCTGAGGCCGTTGTCCACGCCCTTGCGGCATTCGGTGTAGAGGTACGGGACCAGTTCGTAGCGCAGGCGGACCGCGTCCATCATCAGGTGGTCGAAGGGATCGGGGTATTGCCAGATGCGGCGCTCCGCCTCGGGATTCTTTGAGGTGTGGGTGCGCAGGATGGGCGAGAACACACCGTATTGGATCCAGCGCAGGTAGAGTTCCGGTTCAATGGGACCCGGCTGATGGCCGCCGATGTCGTGGCTCCAGTAGCCGTAGAGCACATTGGCCGCAGTGGCGGTGAAGTGGGGCTGGAAGCGCAGCGATTTCCAGTTGGAATAGGTGTCGCCGGAGAAGCCGATGCAATACCGGCCGGCGCCGAGTCCGCCGAAGCGCGAGAAGATGAGCGGACGTTTGCCCGCGCGCCGCGGGTTTTTCTCCATGTCCTCCCAGTGCAGCTGGTTCAGCCAGGGCAGGGGATCGAGTCCCGGGATTTTGGTGCCGGAACCCTGCTGCCAGTCCATCCACCAGAAATCCACGCCGTCCTTTTCGTGCGGGTGGTGCAGGTATTTGAAGTAGGCGTCCACGAACTTCGGGTCGGTGCAGTCGAAGGGCACGCGCTCCACCTTGCGGGGATTCAGTCCCATCGCGCGCGCCATGTCGGCGAAGGCCGCCTCGTGTTTGCCCACGCCATCCGCCGGGTGCAGGTTCAGGGTGACCGCGAGCTGGTCGTCCTTCATGCGCTGCAGGAACTCGCGGGGATTGGGGAAGAAGCGGCGGTCCCACGTGTAGCCGGTCCAGCCTTCGAGATGCCAGTCCATGTCGACCACCATCACATCGATGGGCACGTTCATGGTGTTGAAGGCCTGCTGCAGCTGCTCGAATTCCTGGTCGGTATAGGCCCAGTAGCGGCACCACCAGTAGCCGAAGGCGTAGCGCGGGGGCAGGGGCTGGCGGCCGAACACGCGGGCGGCGTCGTGCAGGGCGGCTTTGAAATCGTGACCGTAGGCCAGCAGGTACCAGTCACGGCGTTCGCCGGCGGAACGGGCCTGTGGCCAGTCCCGGCCCTGTGTCTGGCCCAGCACGATGCCGGTGGAGTCGTCGAAAACCGACCAGCCGGAGCGCGAGAGCAGGCCGCGGCCGAGATTCACGGGCTGCCCCACCGGGATGCGTTTCCAGCCCTTCTGGCCTTCCGCGCCCTCCACGTAGTCGGGGTTGTCCTCCCAGTGTGTCTGCTGGTCGCCGTCCACCCCGTCGAGCGTGCGCAGGGTGGCGCCCAGGTTGCCCTTGTCCTCCTGGCCGACGCGCCAGCGGATGGTGCGTCCGTTGAGCAGGAAGGAGGCGGACAGGTTCCCGGCATGAAAGGGCCGGCCATCCTCGCGATAGGTGAGGGTGAGGGCCTCCGTGCGCAGGGTGAGGGTGCGACCGCGCACATCGGCCTGGCATGCCACCTTGGGGAACGCGCGGTTCACCACCGCAAAGGAGGGTCGGTCCTCGAAGGCCTGATCCGCGCACCATTCCAGGCGGACGAGTCGGTTGGTCAGGAGTTGAAAGCGGGCGTGGCCCAGGGTGTAGGTGTTGGCGGCCGGCGCGACGGGATTGGGTGTGGACATAGGCTTCCTCGAAAGTTGCCGGAGCATAGACACCCCGGTGGGCGGGTCAAGTCGCGCTTGAGCGTTTGCGGCCTTACGTAAAGCACGCGCCAACCCCCGCAGACCCTTCTGGCAAAACGATTCGGTTAAGGTAATGTAAGACGAAATGAACCGTGTGATCAGAATGGTGGCCATGCTCCTGCTGGTGGCGTTTTTGCTGTTCTGTGTTTACGGATTTATGACCACGTTTGAACCGATGGATCGATCTGTCCAGATCACGTGGCGGATCGTGTACGGTGTCGCTGGGGCCTCGGCCTTCGCGGGCATCGTGCGCTTGGCGCAGCGTGTGGCAACGGAATTGGGGATCATCAGACAACAGAAGGAGGGCGCCCTTTGAAAGCAGCACAAATCGAAGCCTTGATCAGCACGCTACAGGACCGGTTCACCAAGAACATGTCGCGGCATGAAGGGATCAACTGGCGATCCGTGCAGGCGAAGGTGGAAGCGCAGCCGGACAAACTGCGCGCCCTTGCCGAAATGGA
>CAYTVN010000134.1:0-9116 GCA_964441655.1 uncultured Verrucomicrobiota bacterium
TCCTGCCCTTCTCGCACGATGAAGTGGTGCACGGCAAAGGCTCCATGCTGACCAAGATGCCGGGCGATCGCTGGCAGAAATTTGCCAACCTGCGCCTGCTCTATGCCTACATGTGGGCGCATCCCGGCAAGAAACTGCTCTTCATGGGCCAGGAAATCGGGCAGTGGAACGAGTGGAACTGCATGACCAGCATGGATTGGCATCTCACCCAGTACGACTCGCACCGCAAGCTGGTGGATTTCATGAGCAAGCTGAACGAGGTGTATCGCACGGTGCCGGCCCTGCATGCGGTGGACTTCAGCTGGGAGGGGTTTGAGTGGATTGACCTGCACGATCAGGACAACAGCCTGCTCTCCTTCATGCGCAAGGGTAAGTCACCGGACGACGTGGTGGTTTGCGCCTTCAACTTTACGCCCGTGCCGCGCACCACCTACCGCCTGGGCGTGCCGCGCGAGGGCGCCTACGAGCAGATTCTGAACTCCGATGCAGATGAGTTTGGCGGCAGCAATGCGGCCCGGCTCGGGGTGGTGCAGGCCGAGCCCAAGTCCTGGCACAACCAGAAGTTTTCCATCGCCATCGCCCTGCCGCCGCTGGGCGCGGTGTACTTCCGCCTAAAGCCGGCGCCCAAGGTGGTCAAGGTCGAGGAGAAGCCCGCGCTGAAAGCCGCCCCGACGCCCGTGGTCGTCAAACCGGGGGAGAAGTAATCGTCGCGGAATGACCGGAGCGCATGCGACCATGATCACCAAGCTGCTGCTGCCGCCGCCCTTGGTTCACGAGTTAAGGGCCCGTTCGTTTGCCCGGCTGTTTCGCATGACCGGCAATCCCGGCAACCGGGGTTTTGGCCGCTACCTGCGCCAGCGCATTCACCTGGTGGTTCGCCGCGAGCGGACCCTGGTGGAAAAGGCCATCACGGTGACCTACCTGGGCTCCTATCTCACCGATCACATCGTCAATGCGGAGAAGGTGGCGTCTCGGCTGCTCGAGGGGCGGGAACTGACGGAGGGCGAGGAGCACGACCGTTGGGTGGCAAACTATCAGGGCGTGATCATGAAGCTGATTCACGAGCTTCCCGAGGGTGAGGACATTCTGCGCGAGATGAACGGGCTCGACCGCTACACCCGCCTGCCGCTGTCCGTACACGCCTTCCGCAACCGGCACTGGCGCCCGTTGCACCGTATGCTGACCACCACCCTGGCTGATCTGACCGGCAACATTTCTGAAATTCCCCTGGTGAATCGCATCCACGCCCTGCTGGCCCGCCCGGTGTCCTCCCATACCAAGGCGCGTTCCATCGTTCTGGCCGCCTCCCTGCTGGCGGATATGGAGTGCTGGAGCGACCACATGCCGTGGCAGGATGCCTACCAGAAAATCATGACCGAACTGTATCCCCTGTTGCAGCGTCACCCCGACGTTTTGCAGGAAATTGTGCACCTCGACTAGCCCATACCTGAAGCGCGGAGACCATCATGTACATCGTTCATATCTCATCGGAATTCACCAATGTGGCCAAGGTGGGCGGGCTGGCGGATGTGGTGCACGGCCTGACCCGCGAGTTGTCCATTCGCGGCCATCATGTGGAGGTGATCCTGCCCAAGTACGATGTGATGAAATACGATCGCATCTGGGGGTTCACCAAGTGCTACAGCGACCTGTGGGTTCCCTATCATCACTTCTGGGTCCACTGCGATGTCTATTTCGGTTTTGTGGACGGGGTGAAGTGCTTCTTCATCGAGCCGCATTTCTTCAAGAACTTCTTCACCCGCGGCCTGGTGTACGGGCATGCCGACGATGTGGAACGGTTCGCCTTTTTCAGCAAGGCCGCCCTGGAATTCATGCTGAAGTCCAACAAGCATCCCGACATCATCCACATCCACGACTGGCAGACCGCGCTGGTGCCGCTGATGCTCTACGAAACCTACAAGGGTTTCGGCATGACCCATCCCCGCGTGTGCTACACGCTGCACAACCTGCACCACCAGGGCGTCACGGGTGAATTCATCCTGCGTCAGGTCGGCCTCAATCCCGCGTGGTACATGACGCCGGACCGCCTGCTGGATCCGCGTTATCCCACCGGGGTCAACCAGATGAAGGGCGGCATCGTCTTCTCCAATTTCGTCACCACGGTTTCCCCCACCTACATGAACGAGATCATGTGGACGGGGCTGGGTCACGGCTTGCAGGGCGTGCTGCAACACCACCGTGGTAAATGCGGCGGCGTGCTGAACGGCATTGATTACGCGGAATGGAATCCCGAGGTCGATCGCTTCATCCCGCACCAGTATTCTCCCGCCAATCTGGATGCGAAATACCGGAACAAAGAAGCCCTGCGCAACCGCTTTTGGCTGCGGCAGGACTTCAAGCCGATCATCTCCGTGGTGACGCGCCTCGATCACCAGAAGGGCGTGAACCTGATCAAACATGGCATCCACTATGCGCTGGCCAACAACTGCCAGTTCGTGCTGCTGGGCACCAGTCCCGACCCCGGCATTAACCAGGATTTCTGGAACCTCAAGCGCCAGTACAACGATCACCCCGATTGCCATCTGGAGCTGAGCTACGACGATGCGCTGGCCCATCTGATCTACGCCGGCGCGGACATGATGCTGGTGCCCAGCGCTTTCGAGCCGTGCGGGCTGACCCAGATGATCGCCATGAAGTACGGCACCATTCCCGTGGTGCGCAACACCGGCGGGCTGGCCGACACCGTGTTCGATGCCAACCACGCCCACCGTCCCTATCACGAGCGCAACGGGTATGTCTTCAACGACCTGAACACCGAGGGGCTGGAGTCCGCCCTGCGGCGGGCCATCGGCATGTGGCAGCATTATCCCCAATTCTGGCGGGAACTGATGCTCAACGGCATGCGTCAGGACCACTCGTGGAATCACCCGGCCCAGGATTATCTGAACATCTACGAGCTGATCCGGGAGAAGTAGGAAGTGATCAGTGACCCGTGTCCAGTAATCAGTAGCACTGAACACTAAATGCCTTCCATCTTCTATCTGCCCGACGCCGCGGTTGATCCGGGGTTGGATATTGAGCTGCGCACGCTGCTGAGCGCCTGCTTCATCCAGCCCCATCACGCGGTGTTTCGGGAGCACCGTCACTTTTGTTATCCGCCCCAGCATCGCTGGCTGATGCGGGATCACGCCGGCCGACTCATCGCCCAGATGGCCGTGCATGAACGGCAGGTGGTGGCGGCGGAGCGGAGCTGGGCTGCGGGTGGTCTGGCTGAGGTGTGTGTTCACCCGGACGTTCAACGGCGCGGTCTGATGCGCGAGCTGTTGGCCCGGGTCCATGACGATCTGCACCAACGGGGCGTGGCCTTTGCCGTTTTGTTCGGCAATCCAGCGGTGTATGGCTCCAGCGGTTATTTCGCTCCCCAAAACATTTCCATTGGCCCCGATGCACGCGGTTGCTGGGAGCCTGCGCCGCGGGCGTTGGTGAGGGTGCTGGGCGCGCAGGGCTGGCCCACGGGTGACGTGCGGGTGCCCGGTCCGGCCTTTTAGGGCTGATCGATTTAGCGCGGCTCCGCGGGCACGAAGACCTGGTTCCGATTGCGGAAGATGGTCAGGGTATCCGAGGCCACATTCCCCAGGGCGTCGGTGGCGGTTACCGAAACAATCTGGCTGCCGTAGCGTGGCATTTGCACGGTGAAGGTCCAGTTGGATGCCACGGGGATTTGCCCGGGAATGGCCCCGGTCGAGAAACGATTGGTGTAGGCCAGTTGCCCGGACAAGCCCACGGCCGTTCCGGATACCTGCACGAAGGTCTGGCGGAAGGGGAGACGGGTTCCGCTGCTCGGACTGGTGATGGCGAGGGCCAGCAAAATGCGCTCCAATGCGCCGACATCAGGCGCTCCACCCACGAGCCGCGTGGTGCCCAATAGGTCAACTGCGCCGGACATCCAGGCGAGATACGTGGCGCGGTTCACGCATGGCGAGAGTCCGCTGAGGCCATAGGGATTTCCCGAAGTAAGGACAAACAGCGGATCGTTGGTGAAGCAGCAGGTCGCGTCGGGCAGCTGGTTGGTGGGGGTCAGGCAGGCATTCAGAAAGTTCGCCCCGTAATTGAAGGAAACGGCGTTGGTCTGCCAGTTGGGGAATTCAACGGTGGCGGTGTTGAAGTAGGCGATGCTGTTTTGCACATTGCCGCCATCCTCGCACAATACGCCGCCGCCCCGGGCCGCGCGATTGCTGACCAGCGTGCAATTTTGCAGCGTGCTGCCGCTGGTGATGAGTGCGGCGCCGCCGCCGTTGCTGACCGCGGCATTGCGATCCAGGATGGAGTTGCGCAGGATGCTGTTGCCATAGAGGTAAACCCCGCCGCCGCGGTCCAGGGCCACATTGGTGGTTATCCAGGCATTCATGATCAGACCACCGTTGTAGCTGGCCAGTCCTCCGCCCAGCTGGGCGCGGTTGCTGTGAATGATGGAATCGATGATTTCGCCTCCGTAGGACATGTAGGCGCCCCCGCCATAGGTGGCCGCCCGGTTGGCGGTCAGGATGCAATTGGTCAGCAGGCCGCCGGCATCCATGTACACCGCACCGCCGTGGGCCAGCTCGGCCGCGCCGGTGGACACCCCGTCGCGCAGGGTGAATCCGGAGAGGGTGGTGCCGGAGCGGATGCGGAACAGGCGCGAGGTGCCGGTGCCGCGCAGTACGGTGGCGGTGGGCCCGTTCATGCTGGAGATGAACAGCCGCTGCGTGACCACCAATTCACGCGGGATGAGATGAGTGCCGTTGGTGACATAGATGATGCCGTCATTTTCCGCGACGGCCAGGGCGGCGGCGAGGTTGGTGGCGGCGGTGGCCCACGTAATGAATGGCGACACATGGCTGCCACTGGTGGAAACATAGTGGGGTCGGTTGGCGAATACATAATTGGTGCGGATCAGGGTCGCGGTCTCGCCCACGGCATTGCTCACATCCAGGCGCACGCTATAAAGGCCGCCCGTGGTGTAGGTGAAGGCAAAGCTGGTGGCCGTGCTGCTGTTGGTTTCCGCCGTGCCGTTGTTCTGCGCATCCCAACGGTGGCGCAGGCCGGTCATGTTGGTGCCGGTGACGAAATTGGTGAACAGCACGCTGAGGGGTGGGGGTCCGTTGTTGGGCAGGCCCACGAAGTGGCAGACCAGGGGGCCGAATTCATAAGCTCCCAGGTCGACGGTGCCACCCAGTTGTCGCGGCGAGGCGTAGCGGTCCGTCGCGCCCGTCATCCAGGCCAGGTTGGTGCCGGTGTTGATGCAGGGTGAGTCGGGCCTCAGGTGAAGGACGCCCTCCGGAAGATAAAGGAAGTCGGGATCCGCCGAAATATTTCCACCCTGGTCCGGCGCCCCGAAGAGAGCCGGAGTGGTGCAGGTATCGATGAAGGAGTGACCTGACCCGGGCAGGGCATAGTTGTCCCCGGCGTTGAAGTAGACGATGGAGTTGATGCTGGTGCCGCCGTCGGAAAATTTAATTCCGCTGCCATCCTGCAACGCCTGGTTGTTGACCACCGTGCTGTTCTCCAACAGGCCGGATTGGTGGAAATAGATACCACCGCCTTCGTCGGCCCGGTTTTCCACCACCACGCAATTGCGCATCCGGCCGCCGGTGAAGTAGACCGCGGCCCCGCCACCCCAATCGCCCGCCACGTTTTCGGTCAGGGTGCTGTTGTCCACTGTGCCGCCCCCGTCCATCAGCACGCCGCCCCCGTCGTTGCCCGCCGTATTGCCGCGAAACTCGCTGTGGGTCACCGCCCCGCCTTGATAGAGATAGGCCCCGCCGCCCCCGGTGCCGGCCGGCCCGATGGCCTTGTTGTTCAGGAATACGCAATTTGAAACCACGCCAACGTTGCGGCAGTGCACACCGCCTCCGTAGGGGCTTTCATTATCCTCCAGGCGGGTGTGGGTGAGTAGTCCGCCTCCGGTGAAAAAATAGACACCGCCGCCGTAGGTGGTGGCGGTGCAGGCCTGGATGACACAGTTGGAAATACGCGCATTATTGGCATATATCCCGCCGCCATACGCGCCGTTGCCCGAGCCCGCCGCACGTCCGCGCCGGATGGTCAGCCCTTCCAGTCGTGCGCCTGCGGAAAGGGTGAACAAGCGGAAGGTGTCGTTGCCTTCCAGCGCGGTGGAATCCGGGCCGTTGAGGCCTCGGATGGTGATGGTGTTGGCCAGGGTGATCGTATTGGTCAGCGCATAGACACCGTTGCTGACCACGATAATGGTGTTGGCACCGGCTCCGGCTACGGCTGCATGAATATTGGTCGCGGCGCGTGCCCAGGTGTTGTAGGGCGAGGTCTGGGAACCGGATTTCGAGACATACCGGAAGGTCTGGGCCAGCGCGCCCGGCATCAGAGCGAACCCGGCGCCCAGCAGGCAGATCCAGAATGAATAGCGTCTCCCCATGCGTCCCCGCTCAGCGACGACGCCCCTCAAAGGAGAAGAGCACCGTGCCATTGATGTTCGTGCTGAGAATGCCGAGGCGGTCCGCGGGGGACAGGTTGATGGCCAGGGCGGACGTCGCGGTCAAAGTGGAAAAATTGAAGGTGCTGACCGCGGAACCATTTACAAAAACCGAAACGGCCTGGCCCATGGCAGTGGCCTGCCACACCCGCACCGTGCTGACCAGATACTGGCCCGATATCAGGATATCCGTGCGATTGGTATCGCACTCGCCCGAGGCCAGCATGACGGTGGCGTTGGTGTTGTAGGCGGTGGACTGCACCGTGCCATCGGGAAAGACTGCGCTATTGCGCAGATACAGGTTGGAGCCCACTTCCAGGCTGCGCTGGATGTAAACCTGGCCCACCCCCGAGGTCACAAAACTGGCGTTGGAAAAGTTGGTGCCGAAGGCTGTGTAGCCCTGGACTTCGAGATCAGGGTCGGCCTTGGAACCGTTGCGCCCGCGCACCGTGACATCATCTTCAAAGCCAGCCTCGACATTGATGTCCTGGGCGGGCGCCGGGAAGGTGCTCAGGACCAGCGCCAAACCGGCCAGGACATGTTGAAGGTGTCTTTTGAAGTGCATGTTCATATTTTCTCCCCTCGTCTTCCGGGAGACCCGCGCCAGGGCGGGCCTCCCGTCAAACGGGATACAGGAGAAGCAGGGGACTGGTTATTTCTTCTTCACCCAGGCGGCCAGATCGCTGCCCACGTAAATCTTGGTGGCGAAGTTGCCCGAGGCGCCGCCGCCCTGGACCTGCATCTTGGTGTTGGCATCGGGAGAGGCCGTGCCTACGCCGAGCGTGCCATTGACCGCGCCATTGCCGCCCACGCCGAGGTTCAGTCCGGCGTTGATGCTCTTCTCGACGCCCAGTCCGCCTTCGAGGATCAGGGAGCCGGTGTCCTTGGAGGTGGATTCGGTGGTGTCGGTCACGGTGGCCGGTCCCGTCACCTCCAGCGCGCCGCCCACGGTGGTGTCGCCCGTCACATCAAGATTGCCGCCGATGCTGCCATCGTTGACCACCGAGAGGGAGCCTGCCGCCGCCGCGCCGGTGACCGAGATATTGTTGGCGAAGGTCGCGGGCCCGGTGACGCCCAGGGTGCCGCCGATCGTGCTGTCGTTCACCACGGCGAGAGTTCCGGCGGTCGCCACACCGCTGATGGTGGCATTGCCCGTGACGCCCAGGTTTCCACCGACTGTGCCATTGCCAGTCACCCCGAGGCTGCCTACCGTGCTGCTGCCGGTAACCGTCTGATTACCGCCCACGGCTTGGTTGCCATCCACCCCGAGATTACCGCTGACATCGGCATCGTTGTCCACGACCAGGGAATCCGCGGTGAGCGGGCCTTCCACGGTTACGGCATCATTGAAAGTCGCCGCACCGGTGACCCCCAGGGTGCCGCCGACCGTGCCATTGCCGGTCACGCCGAGGCTGCCGACCGTGCTGCTGCCCGTGACGGTCTGATTTCCACCGACCGACGCGCTGCCGCCCACGTTCAGGTTGCTCGACATGGATGCATTTTGCAGGACCTGAAACAGCGGACCTTCCGCCGACAGGATGCCCTGCACGGTCAGGTTGGAGACCGTCATGTTCGCGCCCGACAGATCAATGCCGCCCGCGGCTTTGAATTCGCCGGCCACAAACAGATTGCTGGCCACGACCACCGAGCCCGCACCGTTGGTGAACTGGGATGGAACCTCGACCGAGGGCGTGCCAAACACGCTGTATCCCTTGGCCTCAAAGTCCGCGTCCGGCAGGGAGCCTTCCGTGCCGAGTACGGTCATATCATCTTCCGCACCCATTTCTACGCCGGCGTCGGCCGCCCACGCGGACCACGAGGCGAGCATCAGGGCCATGGCGCCTGATGTAAGTTTCTTCATCATACTTTTCATTTCCTGCTTCTCCTTCTTTCTTCGCGGACGGTCCTGTAGTCCGTCCTGCTATTTCTTCCGGGCCCATCCCACACGGTTGGTGCCTGAAAACGTTTCAAAAATAAATTCGCCCGCGCCGGTTCCGCCCACGATGGCGAGCGGCCCGCTCATGGTGTCGCCCGCGCTGTCCACAAACCGGTCATAAACGTCCGCATCCAGGGCATTGGTTCCCACACTGCCGCTGCGCACCTGGCCCGCCACCAGGGCGTAGGGCACGGAGCCCAGGATGTGATCGGGCGAGAATTGTTCGAACGCGCCGACGCCATCGCTGAACCACACCCGCAGACGGGGAGTGGCGTCGCGGAATACGTTTTCCGGCAGCGCCGCCATGCCGGGCAGATTGGTGTCGCCCAACTGGACATAGAACAGCCCGCGCGTCACCGGCAGGCTGAGTGCGGAGGCGGGAGCGCTTCCGTTTACGCTGGAGAGGTCATGGCTCCAGTAGGAGGTGAGTCCGTCTGCGCTGACCAGGGCAAATTTGAACAAACCGGCGCCGTGGAAGTTGGTGCCTTGCACGGCCACGCGGCCCTGGTAGGCGATGGAGTTTGGGATCTCTACCGCCCAGCCCACTCCGGGACTCAACAACAAAGCCAACAGCAGGACGCGAAGGATGAAGGGTCTCACGGCGTGGCCCTCCATGGATGGTCAATGATGACGCGGTAGAACGTAGTCTTGGTTTCGGACTGGGTAGAGGACAGGTACCGGAAGGATTCGGCATTCGCGACCACGATGTTGGTAACGCCGGACCAGGCTGAT
>CAYTVN010000135.1:0-9059 GCA_964441655.1 uncultured Verrucomicrobiota bacterium
CCTTTTCCTGTTCCGCCTGCGCACGCTCCGTGACATCGCGACCAATGGCGATCAGGGTCTTGCGCTGGCCATTCGGTTCGAACAGGGGCAGCTTGCGCACTTCGTAAACCCGCTCCTGCCCGTCCGGCCCCTTGATCACCTCGGTATTGATGTAGAGACCCGCGCTGCGCCAGGCCGCCTCGTCGCTGAGTTCGCACGCTTCGTGCATGGCACGGAAGGCCGGCCGGGCGTCCGCAAGTTCCGATTCCGTCCGGCCGCGCCACTCCTCTTCGTCCACATGAAACAGGCGGGCGGCCGCTTCGTTGATGATCTTCCAGCGGCCCTGCCCATCCTTGATCTGCACCGTGTCGGGAATGGCCTTGATGAACGTGTTGAGCCGCTCGTGGGTGTCGCGCAGTTCCTGCTCCGCCCACTTTCGTTCCGAGATGTCGGTGGCCACGGCCACCACGACCGCGCGCCCGAAATAGGTCCCGGGGTAGAGCCACACATCCTTGGGGAACGTTTCGCCATTTTTGCGCTGGCCCCAGAACTCCAGATATTGCGGTTCACCTTGTCGCGCCTTCTCCAGTGCCAGTACGACATCGGACATGCTGTTCCGGTCCGGCGCCGAGACGGAGGCCGGGCTGCGGCCGATCAGCTCCTCCCGGGTGTAGCCGTACATTTTCAGGGCGCCGTCGTTCACATCGAGGAACCGGCCCTGATCGTCCAGAATGTAGATGGCCTGTTGAATGGCGTGAAACAGGCCGTGGTAGCTCTGCTCGCTGGCGCGCAGTTCCGACGTGCGGTCGGCCACCATTTTTTCGAGGGCGGCCCGTCGGCTGATCAGGGTGTTGACCAGGGCGCTGAGCAGGGCGGTCAGGATCAGCCCGATAAGGGTGGTGTTGCGCATCGCCACCGCCGGGTAGAGGAGGTTGAACGAAGCGCCGGGCTGGATGACAAAGGCGTAGACGTTTCCGTAGGCAAAAACGGGCACCGCCATGGTGGGCAGGTGGTGGCCGGAGGCGAAGGGCGTGCTCGCCTGGCGGATATCCGGTGCTTCTTCCGGATCGGTGGTGGCGATGCGCTGGGGCGGTTGGTCGCCGGACACGTAGTAGAAGCTCACCGGATTGGCCGTTTCGCTGCGGGTGGACTCCCGGCTGAGGGCGCGCCGAAGCAGCAGGTCCGCGTCCAGCGTAACCGAGGCAAAGCCGGAGAGCCGGTCGGGATCATTCCTGGCAAAAACCGGGCGGTAGATGGTGATTTCCGTTCCGCTGTTTGGTCGCGAGGGGGGCAACGGGCCGGTCGCTGTGGCCATACGCTCGCGGATGGCCCGGTTCAGGGCGGCCAGCCGCACCGGCTCGGAGCCCTGATCGAAACCCAGGCAATAGTCGTACGTGTTACTGGGCGTAATGTAGCAGATTGGATAATACCGGGCCGCGTTGGACGTGGTCGGCCCGGGGTAATCATGGATGGCAAAGTCGGGCCGGCTCGCGGCCTGCACGGACTGTTCGAAGCTTTCTTTGTCTTCGCGGTTGACGGCGGGAATCCAGGACCAGAACTCCGCATAGGGCCGGTTCAGCAGAAAGGCGGTGAAGTGGATGAATTCCGGCTGATCCACAAAATCACTGCTGCTGAAGAAGCGGGCCACGCTTTCCAGGTAGTTGTCGCCGATGCGGAACATGGAGTGCTGGAGCAGGCTGACTTGGGAGCCGGCCAGGCGGCGAAAGGCATCGCGGCGGGCCTGGCTTTCGTGGGAGTGGGCCATGTAGACAACGAAGGCAGTCAGGGCCAGGCCGAGGGTGGCCGTCATCTGGACTTCCGGTCCAAGCCACGTGGCGTGGTTGCGGTGGTGAGCCCGGTTCAGCCGTAGATGAGCCAGGGTGAGCAGGAGCAGCAGGAGCCCGGTGAAGGCCAGCGGCGGCAGGCCGGATCGCAGCATCCGGCTATTCCACAGGCGGGCATCGACGTCCATGCCCAATACCCCCACCACCCGATCATCGGCGGGATGAAAAAGCGGGACCAGCGCGCTGACCCACGTGCCCCAGCGATCACCGGTCGGACCTTCGGTCGCAGAGAGGCCGGTGTCGAACGTGGCCTGCAGCAGGGGCGTCGCTTCGTCATACGGCTGGCCGGGGGGTGAGAATCCGGGCGAGTCGATGGGTTCTGAATCAGCCAGGAAAAGGATGTGGCCCGCCTCATCCTTGCGCATGATGTAGATGAACTTCACCCAGGGATAGAGGCCGTGTGCCTCCTGTAGTTGTCCGTGAATACGCTGGTAGAGGATGGAGTCCAGATCGGCCGGGGTACCCGTTAACAAGGACACATGATCGGCATTGACGGCCCAGGAAAGCAGGGTGGCTTGATGCAACAGGTCTGCGCGCATCTGCCGGTTGGTGGTCCGGATTTGCTGCACGCTGAGGGTGACCCCGAGGGCGATGACGGCCGTGCCTGCCCAAAGCAGACGTGTGCGAAAGGACGGCGATTTTTCCGGAACAAGAGGCATAGCGTGCGATCGTCGCCCCCCCAGTTTATCCGCCGGAAGCGGTCCGACAAGATAATGTGCCTACTTTTCCGTCGCAGGAGGTGCGGGCGGCGGTTCCTGCTCCGTCCCCGGTTGGGGTTCGTCCAGCAACAGCTGTTCTTCCTCGGGGTGCACACGGGTCGCGGCGGAGGCCAGGGGCGGCGTGGATTGACCCTGCCGCAGCCGGGTCTTGCTGAACGTGTCGTCCATGGCTTTCGCGCCTAACCGCGGGCGGCCGCGCGATGGACCAGTTCGGCGGAGATGCCGGCCGCGCGGGCGAGGCAGCCTTCCAGCAAGGCCAGCATGCACAGCTTGTTTATGCTGCGCCCGACGCCCCCCGCGTGGGCGTGCACCGCGGTCAACGCGTCCGCCTCAAACAGCTGATCGCTGCCACCCGCGGACATCAGACGGAACTTCACATACTCCGCGCAGTCCTCGGCCGACATCGCCGGCAATACGCACTGCAGATACATGCGGTTGCGGATAGAGTCGAAGCTGGGATGCTGCAGGCGCTGCGGGAACCGGGCCTCCCCGAACAGCAGGCAGGTCACCAGCTTGCGCTCCGGGATCTCAATATTGCTGATGGTGCGGATGATGTGCAGGTTGTCTCCGCTGAGGAAGTGGCACTCGTCGATCAGGATGATCAGTTTCCGGCCCTGCTGGTGCAGCTCAATCACACAATTGCTCAGCAGCTTGATCAACTCCTGGGTACGCGCCACCCCGACCGGCAGGGCCACGTTGAGCTCGGACAGGATTTCGCGCAGCAGGCCCGTTTTGCTGAGGCCGGGACTGACCAGCACGAGGACGGGGCAGTATTTGGCGGGATCGAGCTGCTGCAAAATCAGCTGGGTGAGCAGGGTTTTCCCCGTACCGCTTTCGCCCGTGACCATGCCCAGCGAGAGGTCGTTTTCGACGGTCAGCATCATCCGCTCCAGGGCGTCGCCATGCGCTTCCGTGCGGTAGAAAAAGCCCGGGTTCAGGGAGTCGGCAAACGGGTTTTCGCGCAGGCCGTAATAGGAGAGAAACATCTTTCCAAGCTCGGGGGTCAGCGGAGACGGGGCCGGGTTGGCGTGCGCAGGCTGCACCAGGTCGGCCAGCGGATCGTGGGCGGGCTCGGCGGCACCGGAGAGGACATCGAGTTGATCCGACAAGGCATCCCATTTTCTGGCTGAACTTGATTCCATGACACTCCTCCTCTTTCGCTATCCGGTAGTTGAAAAGGCGGGGGGTGTTTTTCCCGCCCACGTTTGCATGCGTTCCGGGTTTTCCGGCGTGACCAGCCCCGCGGCCAACGCGACCCAGGCGCGGGCGGCCGGGTGGGAGGGCTGAGCCAGCACCAGGGGCCGCCGCAGCTGGTTAGATTTTCGCACCTCGTCGTCCCGGATCACGTGGCCGAGCGCGGTGGGGGTAAACTGGAGAAATCGCTGGGCGCAGGTGCTGATGCGTTCGAAGACGCGCGCGGCTTCCTCGGGCGACTCCGCGTTGTTGACCAGGATGCCGAATCGCCCGCCCACCCGCGCTTCCCGGCCCACCTTGATGGCGCCGTAAGCGTCGAGCACGGCGGTCAAATCGGGGGTGGTGACGACCAGGATGTCCTGGGCCATGTGCATGAAGTGAACCACGTGTTGCGAAATACCGGCGCCGGTATCCAGCAGGATGACGTCGAAGCGGGGCAGCAGCCGATTCAACTCGCCGGTCAGGTGGTTCAGGGTGCGTTCGTCCACATCGGCCAGGCGAGCCACGCCGGAACCTGCGCAAAGAATCTGGATGGAACCCGGCCCGTCCACCAGCAGCTCTTCAATGGGCGGGCCGCCGGGGATCAGCTCGGCCAGGGTACGCCGTCCATCCACGCCGGCCAGCACGTGTACGTTGCCCAGCCCCATGTCGGCGTCCACCAGCAGCGTGCGCAGTCCGCGCTGGCCCAGGCTCACCGCGAGGTTGACCGAAACCGTGGTCTTGCCCACGCCGCCCTTGCCGCTGGTCACGGTGATGATGCGGGCGCGCCGACCCGGCCGGCTTTCCGCCCAGGCCTGGCGCACTGCAACCGCGGAACGGCCCTCGTCAAAACGCAGGCGATGAAGAATGTCCAGGGTGTGTTGTTGGGCGGCGGTGAAGCGCAGGGAGTGGGTGGCCGGATGGGTGATGCCGAGCAGGTCGGGGAATTCGCAAACCAGGAAGCGCAAACGGCTGGGTGATATGCCGCCGCTCCGCCCCGTCCCCCCTCTATCCGCCGTTCTTTCGCCTTCCCCCACCATTACCGAAAGCCCCCATATGAAGTGGCTTGCCCCTCCGCCATCCTCACTTGACTCCATTAGTAGTGTCCCATAGGTTGCCTGTCAACAAGCACTCCGCGGTGCGCCTGGAACCAAGATGGACGACATCCGCTTTCGCTGTCGCGCGTGTGACGCCAAGCTGAAAATTGATGCGGCTTTGGCGGGCGCCGAGGTCGCGTGTCCGCATTGCCGCGCCGCGCTGGTGGTGCCGGGTGAGCGCGACGCCGAGGCCGCCAGCCGTCCCGCCGTAGTTCTTTCCGTGGAGATGCGTTTCCTGTGTCCGCGCTGCCAGACCAAACTGCGCATCGATGTCACCAAATGCGGCACCCGCGCAACGTGTCCTGCATGCGCGGGCACCATCCAGATTCCCGCGATGCCGCCGGTGGCGCCGTCGAGCCCGGCCCTGGCGCAACCGCAGGTGGCCTTGCTGACCAGCGAAGAAATCGAATTCCTGACTACCGTGAAATCCTGATGTCCAAGGTCGTCGCCCAGCTTCGCTTGAAGTGCCCGTCCTGCGGAAATACGGTCCGCGTGGAGGCGGGTGGTCGTCGCAAACGCGTGCAGTGTCCCAAATGTCTGAACGCGATCAGCGTGACCCCGCCGACGGAAAAGGCGGCCCCGGTGGCCCGCGCGCCGGACCGCTTTGACGTGGCCGCGTTGGAGAGCGACCTGGAAATCCTCAAGACGGAGAACGCCATGCTGCGGGCCCGGGTGGAGGGCTTGCAGGCGGAAAAGAATGCCCGCGCGGCGGAACCCGGAGAGGACGAGTTGAAGGATCGCCTGAAGAAGGCCGAGTCGGCCTTGCGGGAAGCCGCCCAGGTCATCGCCTTTTTGGCCGACATGGAAAAGCGCATCCAAACCATGAATCCGGACTACATCCGCGCGATGCTTCAGGCCGCCGAGCTTGAGAAAACATAGCGATTGTTTGTTTCACGGAATGCGCTTCTATCAGCGCGGCCAGTGGCCCATAATAAACGCATGAATTATATTCGTCCCGATTTGCAGTCCGCCCTCATTTGCGACGACGTGCGCCAGGAACGCAACGGCAAGTTCATCCTGATCGGCCTGTTCGACGCCATCATGGTGCAGAGTTTGCCGACCCAGTATCCGCGCCTGTTTCTGGTCACCCGCTGGTGCAGCGGCGAGGGCGAGTCCCAGCAACGCAGCCGCATCCTCAAGCCGGACGGCACCACCACCCTGGTCGAGGGGCAGCTGATTCCCATCCGCCTGCCCGGGCCCGAGGCCACCGCCACCAATGTGGAAATCTTTCTGAATGTGGCTTTTCAGGAGGAGGGTACGCATTGGGTGGAGGTCCTGATTGATGGAGACCTGGCCATCCGCTATCCGCTGCGGGTGGGCATCGTCAAAACCCAGCCCGGCCAGCCGCCGCCATCCCCGCTGGGGTGAGGTGTAAGGTTGGCCCGGCCGGCGCGTCCAATGCTGCATGAATACATCCTGTTCGCTATCTCGCCGTGCCAACATCGTCGCCTGGGTGGCCCAGATCGTGGCCGCAGTCATCCTGGCCCAAACCCTGTACTTTAAATTCACCGCCGCGCCGGAATCGGTGCGGTTGTTCACCACGCTGGGCCTGGAGCCGGCGGGCCGTATTGGCAGTGGAGTAGCCGAGCTCATTGCCGCCGTACTGTTGCTGTGGCCGCGCCGCGCCTTTTGGGGCGCCCTGCTGGCTCTGGGCGTCATGGGCGGTGCGCTGCACGCGCACCTGACCAAGTTGGGTATCGTCGTGGATGACGATGGTGGCCTGCTCTTCGGGCTGGCCGTCACCGTGGCGGTGTGCGCGCTGGTGGTGCTGTGGCTGCGTCGACCGTGCCGGACCTGCACGACGGCGTAAACCGCATATTGCATGCACCGCAGAGACGCGGAGGTCGCAGAGGTCGGATAGGACGGGGCCAAGTGGACGTCCCAAACCGAACACGGGTGCTGCAAAACGACCCAAACGGATGAAGCGGGATTCAGCGTTTCGTACTTCTCTTGCAGGCTTTCTCTGCGTCCTCTGTGCCTCGGCGGTGAAATATCCGGACTAAGCTTGGCGTCGGGGGCGGCATCGCGCAGAAATTAACCCCGCAGTCTTGTTGTAATCCCGGGAGCGGCTTATGCTGTATCCACAACACGTATGGCCCCGGATTCCACAGCCGCCCTGGACCCCGCCCGCTGGGTGGATGACCACTCCGACTATCTCTATCGTTTCGCCCTGGCCCGGGTGCGCCAGCACGAAGTCGCCCGCGACCTGGTGCAGGAAACCTTCCTGGCCGCGCTGCGGGCCCAGGATCGATTTGCCGGACGGGCCGCCGAGCGCACGTGGCTCACCGGTATCCTCAAGAACAAGGTGGTGGATTACTACCGTCGCGGCAAACGCGAGCCGCTGCTGGACGACCTGGCGCCGCCGGGCGGGGAGGGCGGGGACACCTTCCGCGAGAACGGGCACTGGAATTATCCCGGCGCCGCCACGCCCCGCGAATGGGAGCAGGCCCGGGTGGACGCGATGGATCGCCCGGAGTTCTGGCGACGCTTCCGGGCCTGCGCGGATCAATTGCCCGAGCAGACCCGGCGGGTGTTTGTGTTGCGGGAAGTGGACGGGTTGTCCGGCGAGGAAATCTGCCGCGAGCTGGGCCTGTCCTCCGCCAACTTCTGGACCATCATGCACCGCGCGCGCGCCGCCTTGCGCCGCTGTCTGGAAGTCAACTGGTTCGCGGTCACGCAGTAAAAACCGCCCGACACCGTGCGCGCGCCGCTTGCTTATCGGTGATCGGAGCAGGCCTTTTTCAGGCGGGCTTTATCTTCTTCGCTGAGGGTGGCCTCGCTGCATTCGCTGAACGATTCCGGGTGTCGGCTCAGGCCCTGGTGAAGAGCCGCGACCTGATGCTCGTAGCGTCGGCACAGAAAACAGATCCAGAAATGCAGGCGTACGTTCAGGCGTTCCCGCCACGTCAGTTTGCGGTCCAACCCTTCGGAGGCCAGGCGGACAACTTCCTGGCAGGATGGCGTGTGCCGGCCCAGCCATTGGGCCAGCCCGTTCGGCAGCCGGGGTTGTTTGCGTTCTTCAGCCATACGGTTTTCGTCGCGCGGTGTTGCGCCAACCTTTCACCTTTCCGGTGACGATCAGGTTGTGGATTCCACGGGAAGATTGACCCGGAAGCAGGCCCCGCCCAGCGGGGATTCAATGGCCAGCGCGCGACCCCGGTGCATCTGGGCGGCCGCCTTGACGGAGAGCAGGCCGAGTCCCTGGCCATTTTCCTTGGTGGTGTAGAAGGCATCAAATATCCGTTCCCGCTGTTCCGTCGGGATGCCGGGTCCGTTGTCGTGAACCTCCACCACTGCCGCCGAACGTTCGCGGCGCAGGCGCACCTCAATCTGGCCCTTTCCCTGGGTTGCCTCGGCGGCATTGAGCAGCAGGTTGAGCAGCATGTGCTGAAGAATGGCCGGATTCATGGGCAGGGTAATGGATTCCGCGGCGTCCAGCTTGATCTGGCATTGGCGGAGGCGGTCGTGATGCCGGGCAAAACCAACCTCTTCTTCCAGAACCTGTCGCAGATCGCCGGGCTCCAGCGAACTTTTGGTGCCCGCGCGGCCCATGCTGGAGAGCCGTTTGGCTAATTCCATCATGCGCTTGAAGCTGTCGTTGATGTCCTGCACCAGCTCCTTCTGGTCCGTGTCCAGCTTGTCGCCGAGCATGAGCAGTTCCGCGCTCGCGCAACCCACGGTCAGGATATTGTTCATGTCATGGGCCACCGTGCTGGCGAGGCTGCCCGCCATGGCGCGCCGTTCCGTCATGATCAAGGCGCGCTGGTTCTCGGCCAGCTGGGCCTGTTTCGCGGCCAGGCGGCGCAGAAAACTCCAGGTCAGAAGGGCGAGCAGCAGCGAACAAACCAGCACGAAGATCAGGCCTTTGATGGCTTCCAGGTGGGCCAGTTCGTGCACCGTTTCCGCACGCTGGGCCACCAGAATACCCGAGATCCAGATATAGACGGAACAAAAAACCAGATAGATGCCGCCCAGGATCAAGGCGATGGGAAGCGGCTGCCAAAGGCCGTTGGGCCGGTTCGCGGCAGACTGCTTGCTGTTGTTATGGCCCCCACCCGTCGTCATGTCCGCGAACCTAACTTATGACCGGCACGGCGACAAGCCCCGTTCGGGTTTCCGGTCGCTTGCTTTCCGTGCTTTATTTTCAGGCGTTGGAACAGTAAAAAGGTGGGTTTTCTGCCCTATGCAGACAAGTACAGGGAATGGAAGATTTAGCCGGAGTAGGTACCATCATGTTTGTAGGCGCA
>CAYTVN010000136.1:0-9041 GCA_964441655.1 uncultured Verrucomicrobiota bacterium
CATCCGCTTCATGGTGACTCCTCGCTCTCCCCACGCCCGATCCGTAAAGCGCTTTACTTTGGACACATGCAAAACCAGCCTCAAAAATTGATTTTATGCCCAGGCCCGCAACCGCGACCTACTCGGATACTGTAATCACAAGGTTAGGGTGGTGTAAAGGCCAACGCCGCCGTCGGCCACCGCGCCGCGAGCCGGACTCCTCTGGAAATGTGGCAACTTGAACCGCGCGTGGCTGCCTTGACTTTTAAGATGATTCCGGCTTCATTGTCCCCCTTCTTCCGACCTCGGACCCCCATCGTCTAGAGGCCTAGGACACCAGGTTCTCATCCTGGGAACAGCGGTTCGAATCCGCTTGGGGGTGCCATGCAGTAGAACCTCGCGAAGACGCTCGGTTCACTGCATGGCACGGCCATCCGAGGTTCTACTGCGTGGCACAACCGTGAAGTGAGCCGCGTTTTCGCGGCTCTACTTCACGGGTGCAACGTGACTCTCGCCCCGATAGAGTCAACCCGATGAAGAAGCTCCCCTTCTGCGTCTACGTCCTGAAGAGTCAGAAGGACGCCCTTCTCTACATCGGCTACACCACCGACCTTCACCGCCGTCTGACCGAGCACATCCGAGGCCAATCCGACGCCACCGCCCCCCAAGCGGTCCTACGCGATCCCATTCTGTACGAATGGCTGGGCATTGCCTAAGCCTTCACCGGAGGCGTAGTGGTGGGATTCCTGCTGGATAACCCACCGGTGGCGATATTGAACCCCACCGACGTCGTGGATGCCGTTGCAGCCGTGGTTCGAATACTACGAAGACGCATTGCACGCCGCTACCCGGCTCCCCCACGCTGGCCAACCTGAAGAGCGTGGGTGAACTCAAGCAGGCTGAATCAAAACAGCCACCGGCCTGGCGATAGGCTCCACCCCAGCCCTTGTATGGACGTTTAATTTCTCGCAGCGGCGCAGAGACCGCAGGGGAGGAACTTCGGAATTGAGGTGGGTGTTTTTGAGTTTCTCGCCACAGTTTACAGGCAGATAATTTCGCCGTTTTCGTTCAGGTAACAGTTGGGCACACCCTCCGGCGCCACAGGCACGCTGGGCGTGGACGAATTCTGGTCCGAATTGCCGGGTTTATTTTGAGAGACCGCACGCGTTGACTCCACCGAGCGCTGGTCGGCCAGAACCGGACCGGTGCTCACGGTGCGAATGCGGAAGTCGCGATTGACCATGTCACTCATCCGGGATTTCAGCACGCGCGCCGAGGCTTTCCCGCCCGCCGGGGCGCCAAAGCTCACCCCGTGCCAGAAGTCGAGCGGGACGTGCACGCGCACGCCGACAAAATACTCGGTCCCGTTCAGCTCTTTATCTTCAAACCACTCCGCATCCAGCGTGATGTTGGGATGAATGCGCGATTCCACGCGTAGGCGGGCGCCGGCCCAATCCTCGGCATGATCAGCCGAAAAACTGTAATACCCGGCAAAGACCGCGGTCGGGGCGGCGCGGTCCAGAAAAGGCAGCCAATAGCCCACCTCGGCATCAAACCCCTCCATGGCTTCTTCGTAATTTTTGTAGATGGAGGTGGTGGTCGTGGTGATCTGACGCCCCCCTTCATTCCGGGTCGACGTCTCGCTTGAACTGGATTCCTCCAGCGTCTGCTCGTCGGTCAACGGAAGATAATAGTTGGCCCGCACATCGACTCGGCGGGACAGAACTTCCAGACCCACTCCGACCTGGTCGAAGGTGTTGTCGTTCTCGGTCCAACGTGTGTCGTAAAATAGGTTGGCCCCCAGAATCAGGTCCGGATCGCTGACCAGCCGGCGCAGGACCAGGCCGCCATTCAATTCCTGCTCACGATCCTCGAGCGCCGTCCCGCGCAGATCGAGAAATAACATCGTGTCGGACGGGCTCACCAGGGGCAGCAAGAGGTCGGCGTAATATTCCTGCGCTTCATCGCTATAGCGGGCACCCACTGTCACGGCCCCGGCCTTCGTCCCGGGTTTGGTTTTCACCGGCGACGCAGCCGTCGTGGGCGGTAAGGCGTTGGTCGCTTGAATCGATGCATTGGTCGCCGGCGGCGCGGCATTGGTTTCTTCCGACCAAGCCGACCCGCACCAGCCCGCCACCCAAAGACCCAGGGCCATTCCGGCCCAATGATTACGCATGCTATTCATTTTTTCCTCTTTCCTGCCTGCCGGAACCGATCCGGCGCCCCACCCTCATCACCAGAACACAACGATCCGGTAATGCTGGTATCGCGTCAAGGCATCCACCGCGACCTGTATGGTCACATATTCCAGTTGATCCGACCACGCGACCGCAGTCTCGTTGACCACCGTCCAATTCAGATCCGCCCAGTCCTTTAGATTGCTGGAGCCTTGCAGCATATAGAGCAGGTCCGGGTCGTCGGTGCGACGGAAATAATTGATGAGCAGAAGCCCGTCGCCCGAGGCGGAAAGGCGTATCCGCCGGTCCTCCGGCACAGACGGGTCGCCGCCAAAAACGTACTCCTGATCGTTGTCCAGTTCATCGCCATCCGGATTGGCTCCGCCGCCCCACAGGGATCCCGCCAGGGCTGGATTGGTCACGGCGTTGCCGAAATGGTCCAGATTCCAGAGGTCGCGCTGACTGCCCAGCAGGTTGATGCCATCCACCACGATCACGTCAAAAGTTTGCGTGGCCGAGGCGCCGCTTTCATCGGTCGCTTGCAGGGCCACCGGGGTAAGCCCCACGACGGCGGGGGTGCCGGTAACCGTCACGCTGATGAAGTCCAGCCCGTTCGAACCGGACGGGAACGTGGCCGAAAGTACCAACGCATCATCCACATCCGGATCGGCAAAGGTGCCACCGGGAATCGGGAATCCGTAGGGCACACCCAACGGGGCCACCTGGTCTGCCACCGGCGCCACCAGCATGGGGGCGTTGTTCTGCTTGAAGCGGTACAGATAGGCGAAGCCACGATTGCTGACATCGCTGTAGTCGGCCGGGGCCCCTACGATGCCGGCATCCGCATCCAGCCCGACCGCGGTCCCGAAGAGTCCGGCGGTGCTGCCGGCGGGCCGCCGGAAGACATCGAGCAGAATCCAGTTGGTGCTGGTCAGGGGATCCAGGCGATACAGGTAGGCGGCGCCCAGATTCTGCGCCCCGTTGTTGTAGGGCGCCCCCACCAGCAGGCGGTCCCCTTCCAAGCCCAGGCCGTTACCAAACCGGCGTTCGTTGTCGTTGCGACGGTCGAGGGTCACCGTGGCCAGCCACTGTGTACCGCCAGCGGGCATCGTATAGACGTACACACGACCGGCGTTGGTCACCGCGCCCGCGGTCATGGCGGGTGCGCCGATGGCCAACACCGAACCGTCCAAGGCCACATCCCAGCCGAACTCCACCGACAGGTTGGTTTCCACCGCGGTCAACCGGCGCACCGGGCCCCAGTTGTTGGGCCCGCCCTCATCCCGGGCGAACTGAAACACCGCACCCTCCCGCGCCGTGGTGGTGAGGTTGACATTGAGCTTGGGCGCGCCCACCACCAACTGATCACCGGACAGGGCCACGCTGAATCCAAATTCGGCATTGGTCAGGCCCGGGTCTGACGGCACCCGGCGCGCCACTTCGCCCCATGCATCAGGTCCGCCGGCATGGCGGTTGAATACAAAGACCGCGCCCTGGGTGATGATCCCGCCGGCCAGTTGGGCGTCCGGCGCGCCGACGACCAGGGTGTCGCCCTCGAGATCCAAGGCGTAACCAAAGCGAATGGCGTTGGTGATGTTGGTGGGCGTGATGCGGATCCATTCACCCCAGTTGTTGGTGCCACCCAGATGGCGCTGGTAGAGATACACCGACCCGACCTCCACGCCGCCCACCTCGTCATTGATCGCACCCACCGCGAGATAGTCGTCACTGATGGCCACCGAGCGACCAAAGCGATCGTTGGTTTCCACCTGGGACGGCTGCAGGACCCGCCACTCCGTCCAGGTATTGGAGCTGCCGGGATTTCGCTGGTAGACAAAGGCCGCCCCGGCATTGGTACCCTTCCCGCCGGCATTCGGAGCTCCTACCACGGCATAGTCGCTCAAGGTGTCCACCGCGATGCCGAAGGACCCGCGCATGGTGATGTTGGTCGGGCGTACCACGCCCTCCGGCGCATCGTAGGCGATCACCGTGGTCACCGAATCCTGCACCACGGCGGCGAACCGGTCACTGACCGCGATGCTGAACTGGGTCAACAACTGGGTGGAGGTCGGGAAGAGGTTGGTGGCCACCCAGAATTCCATCGAACGCAGGGCGCTGGAGGCCGCCGCCGCCGTGATGTTGGTGGCGCGATAGACGCCGGTGGTGCTCAGCACAAACGGGGCCAGATTGGTGATGGACCCGTTGGTGCGCGCATTCATGGTGATGGTGATGTCCAGCGGTTGCAGGGTGAGGTCGTCGACCTCCTGGATGGTCACGGAGGAGAACAGCCGGATGGGCAGGCGCGCGTACACCCGCTGACCGGCCCGGGTGCCCAGGATCACCGGCGCATCGTTGATCGCGGTCACAGTGACCACGGAATTCGTGTCCACCACCGGAGCCGATTTGTTGTCGGTGACCTGGATGGTGAACCGGGTGTCCTCCGATGTGGGCACGGTGATGCGATTTTCGGTGGGTTCAAAAATCAGGTCGCGCAGGCGCGCCGTCGCCCAGGCCGCCGTGGTGTTGGTCAGCACATAGTAGCCGGGCGCCGCCTGGACGAAGCCATCCAGATTACGGAACAATCCCTGATCCGGCAGACCCAGCTGGACGGAGACATCGATGGCTTCCTGCAGCTGTTGATCCACCTCGGTGATCAGCACCGCGGGGAAGGGCTTCACATATTCCTTGTCCGTGATCTGGAGCAACGGGGCGGCATTCGCAATCTCCGGCCGGTCATTACGCCCTTCCACCAGCAGGGTGATGGTCGAGGTGTCGCGATCGCTGGCCGCGTCGTGGACCGTGACCTGAACCTCGCCGGTCACCAGCACGCCGGACTCATCGGCCACGCGATAGAAGAAGGTTTCCGTATAGGGATAGCCACCCAGGTGCGAGGCCGCCGGTGCGTACAGCACCGTGTTGTGACCGCTCAAGGCCAGGGCGCCGCCTGCGTTGGCCCCGAACACACTGTGCAGCGGATATTCATCCGCATAGGTGGTCACCAGCACATCGTTGGACACCACATCGAAGTCGTTCCCCGTGGTGCCGGACAGCACGCTGAAACGATCCGGCAGGGTCGGCAGGCTGCCCACCCGCACCGACACCGTGGCACTGCCGGTGCCGCCGAGGCCATCGGACACACTGTAGGTAAACGTGTCCACGCCCACAAAGCCGGGGGCCGGGGTGTAGCGCACGGCGGTGTTGCTGATGGAAACAGAGGCCCCGAACAGGGAGGGCGAAACGGCGGTCACGCTCCAACCGGCCGCGCTGCCCGGCAATACGAAGTCATTGGCCAGCACGGGCAGCAAATTGTTGGAGCTGCTGCGGGCCACCGTGAAGGCGTCAGCCTGGGTCAGGGCCACCAGATTGCTGGCGCGATTCTGCACATGCACCCGCACCGCCGCAGAGGCCCGGCGATCCCCGCCGTCCGTGTACTCATAGGTGAACTGCTCGACATAGCCGGTCGTGGTGGCCAGCACGGGACGATAAACCAAGGACTGCAGGCCGGGCGCGATCTGCACCACCCCGCCCTGGTCGGGGGCATTGGTCCCTACGCCCAGCGCGGAGAGGGTCATGACCTGATCGAGCGGCGGCAGGATGCGATCGTTCAGCAATACAGGCAGGTTGAAGCTGACCGCGATGTTGGTCCCGGGGGCGAGGGCGTAATACACCGCATACACGTCATCGTTGGCGTGCAGATCACCGCGCCGCACGGAGACGGTAACCCGCGCGACATCCGTCGCCACGGAGTCCGACATCACATAAGTGAAGGACTCCTCCCCGAAGAAACCGACGGCCGGCGTGTAGACCAGGGTGTCGCCCACGATGGATACCGAGCCGCCATGATCCGGCGCATTCGGGCCGGTGCCGATGCTCAAAATGGAATAGGTCCGGTTCAGCGCGGGATAGCCGCGATCGTTGGTCAACACATTCAGGACGTAGTTCGCGCCGCCGCCGCGCACGAGGTACGTGTCGGGATTGGCATAGGTGCCCGACGCCACGGTGGCCAGGGTGACCCGACCGGTGGCCACGCGAGGCGACACGCCACCATCCTGCACCACGTAATCGAATTCCATCTGACCCAGCGTGTTGGACGGCGTAAAGAGCAGGTAGGCACCCGCTCCACCCACCGACATCGTCCCGTTGGTGGTGGGCGTGGAGGGCGTAACGGAGAGCAGGGTCAGGGAACCGCGGACGGCGGGCTGAATGCGGTCATTGGCCAGCACATCGAGCAGCACGGGCACCGGGTTGGTGGTGGCCGCCACCTTGTAGAAATCAGCCGCCACATCCTGCTTGCCGACCGCGATGTCAACCCAGCCGGTCGCCGTGCCACCCGCCTGATCCACGGCCAGATAGGCCACCCGATCCACGCCGATAAAACCGGACGTCGGGGTGTATACCAAACGGGTACCCGCCGCATTGGTGGTCAGGAGTCCGTGCGAGGCCGGGCCCGGAATGGCCCCGATGCGCAGCGCCGAAATGGATTCAGTCACCAGCCCGTCATTGCCCAGCACGTCCAGCTCATTATCAAAACTGCCGGGCAATACACTGAATGCGTCGTCCTGAATATTCAGGGTCCCGCGCCGCTCCACCACTCCGAGCGTCACCTCCGCCTGGGCCCGCGCGGTACCGCCACCGCTGACCTCGTAGCGGAAGGTCAGGGGGGTGAGTCCGTTGGTGGCCACATACACAAAGGTGTTGTTGGTCAGCACAGGCTGGCCCGGCAGGGAAGAGGACACCAGGGCGGTGATGGTCAGCCCGGCGCCATTCAGGGGCAGCATGTGGTCGTTGGCCAGCACCGGCATGACGGCCGTTTCGCCCGCCGCCACCAGGTAGTGATCATCCGCCGCGTGCAACACGCCGTTGATGGCGGCCACCACGGAACGCACCATTACGCGGGCATGGTCGATGTCGCCCCGGTCATTCTGAATCGTGTAGCGGAAATAATCGTCGCCCACATAGCCCACCGGTGAACTGTAAACCAGGGACTGACCGTTGGTGCTGATGGTGACGGTTCCGCCATGCAGCGACGGCCCGGCGTCGATGATGGTGAGCACGCCGGCGGCATCGGTGAAGTCCCGGTCATTAACCAGCACACCCAGCACCCGGCCCACGGTTCCGGCCGGCACATAGAATTCGTCATCCGTGGCAAACAGGAAACTATTGTCGGTGATGGTGTAATTGAACACGTTGGTGAACGACTGCCAGTCCGCCAGCTGGTTGAGCAACTGCGACGCCGGCGCGTCATGGGTCACGTTGGTGGTGCTCATGTCCACATCGGCCTGGCCCGGATTGGGCCAGTTGGTGACCGACACCACGCGCAGGCGGTTGTCCGGCTCCGCCTGGTTGATATCGATCTCCACATCGTTGGTGCGCGGGTCAAAGACCAGCACCTCGTCCTCATGGGTGGTCAGGAATACCGGATTGGCCACCGGGGTGTCGTTGACGCCCACCACCAGCACGGCCACCAGCGAGGTCACGGTGCCGTTGGGCTGGCCGTCGGATACGCGCACCGTGAAGGTGTCGATGACCATTTCCTCGCGGGCCAACGCCTGCAGGTTGGTGGAGCTGGACGGCTGGTAAGTGATGAGGCCACTGTTGAAGGTGATGGTCGCGCCTTCGCGGCTCAGGGTATCCACCGCCGTCACCACCAGAAGGTCGGTGCGATCCACGTCGGAGTCGTTCAGGACAAGGTTGGTTGCCACAATGGGAAGCGCCGTGTCCTCGTCCGTGGAAAAAATGTCGTCGATCACCACCGTGCCGGGCAGCAGGCCGCTCAGGTCCAGCACCTGGAGATCTACGCGGTTGCTGCGACCCGAGACGGGCGGCAGGGTGTACATGAGGTCCAGTCCGGCGGTCAGCACCTGCGTGAGGCTGTTGGACGGCGTGACCAGCGGATCCAGCCCGCCGATGGAGCCGGGATCGGGCTGCGGGGCCGGGATGTTGTTGACCCCGTCCACCACCACATCGATGGGACCGATGCCGATGCCGCCATGGCTGTCTTCCACCGCATAATAGAACCGGTTGGTATGGCGTTCGCCCACCGCCAAGCCCTGCAGGAAGGCCGATGGATTGGCGTCGTAGATGAAGTAGTCCTCTTCCGGGTTGGCCCGCAAGGTCAGGCTCACCGCGGCCCCGACATCGGTGGTGGCGCTGTAGCGGTTGGCCTCGTTCAGGATCACCCACACCCCCGCCTGCGGATCATTATCCACAAAATACTGCGGGATGGTGAAGGTGTCGGGGTCCAGCACGGTGACGATTTGATAGCCATTGTAGGCGGGGTGCCCGCCGTAGTTGGCGATGAGGACCTGGGTGCCGTTGGTCAAGCCGTGCGCGGGCGAGATGACGGCGACCGGCATTTCACCGGGCGTCCCGGCATAGCCGGTGATGGCCTGGACCGCCCCCAGCACACCTACCGGACGCAGGGTGGACCACGCGTCATCGGCATCAACATCGTCGTCGTTGGTCAACACCTGCTGGGTCAACATGACCGGCGCGGGCACGGGATCACCCGGGAACACCAGCGGCGAACCGGCCTGTTCGGGGCGGACCATCAAGCGGACCGTGGACCGCTCGGTTACGTTGGTGATGACATCCAGTCCCACCACCGGGGCATCGTTGACGCCGACTACGCGGATAGATACAGAGGCCTCACTGCGGGACGTGGGGGCTCGAGGCAATACGGTTTGCCACTGTCCGTTGCTGGTCGAAACTCCGGCAAACGGCACGGCAATGGAAAAGGCATTCTCGTCCACCACCGTGACGACCAGCGTGCCGGTGTAGGCGGTCGGCTCCACCCCGCTAATCACGACTTCGGTGCCATTGGTCAGCCGGTGATGAGTGGCCGCCACCACGGTGGTCCCGCCGCCGGCATCGCTATAGCCCTCC
>CAYTVN010000137.1:0-9021 GCA_964441655.1 uncultured Verrucomicrobiota bacterium
ACGCGCCTCGCTGCCGGCAACCGGGGTGGGGGCAGCACTGATTTCGGCGCCTTTGTGGGCCACGCCACGCGTCTTGCCCGCGGTGGGTTTGCTCTGGCTGTGGAGTCTCTGTTCACGCCGCCCGGAACGTCGCGTGGAAGCGGTCGTGCTCACCCTGAACCTGCTGCTTTATGCGGCATTTTGTCTCTGGCTCTGGGGTAATCCGGTGGCGCCCCAGGCGTCCGCCATGTTGTTCCGCCTTGGTGTCCAGATCGGCCCCGGTCTCCTGCTGACATCTGCGGTATTGGTGCTTGCGGCAGGGTTCGTGCTCTATCAGTGGGGGCATTTGCTGAAAGGCAAAGGATGGATTGTGCTGATGCTGGTTCTCCTCCTCGCGCTCGTGGTGCCGCCGCTGAAAAAATGTCTCATTGATGTTGTGGCCTTCTTCCTGACCCGTCAGATCGGACTCTTCGTGCTGAATCCATTCCTGGTCGTGGGTGCGTACGCAGCCTGGCGTTGGTATCGCGAGGAGCCTGGCGAGGCTTTTCAGCGGTGGTTCATCCTTTTCGTCGGAATCATTCTGGCCGTGGCGTTTTATGCAGACCGCCGGGCGGGCACCTGTCCCAGCGGGCGGTACCAGGTCATGGCGGCCATGCTGCTGATGCCGCCCTTGCTTCGCTCTACCGTGGGACCGGGGGCCGCCACGCGCCAGCTCTGGTGGCCGGGCGCCGTGCTGTTGGGCAGTCTCAGCCTCGTGCTCTCGTATCTCAGCGCCCTCAAGCCCCATTACTGGTTCCGAAATTACCCTGCTTATTTCGGCTATCCGCCACTTGAATCGCGCTACCATCTGATGCCCACCGCCGCCGAACCCCAATTTCTCTGGCACGCCGCCTTGCTGTTGCTACTGCTGCTGGGCTTGCTCTTTGCACCGGGTTGGCTGCGCCGTCGGCTCACGTCTGCCGCACCAGGCTAAACGGCTGTCTTGTTACGCGTGCTGACTTCTGGCATATCAGGCTCGTGACCGAACCCATTCCAGAGCAATTGGCCATCATCGCAGGCCGCGGCGTCTATCCCATCCTGCTGGCTGAATCGGCGCGGCAGCAAGGCGTCCGCCGCCTGGTGGCGCTGGCCTTCAAAGGGGAGACCGAGCGACGCATCAGCGCGGTGGTGGACAAGGTGTACTGGCTGAATATGGGCGCTCTGGCCGCCTTGCTGGACGCCCTGAAGGATTGTGGCGCCCGTGATGCAGTCATGGCGGGTCAGATCACACCCACCAACCTGTTCCGTGTGCGCATGGATCGCCCCATGCTGGACCTGCTGGGCCGGCTCAAGGAACGCAATGCCGAAACCATATTCGGGGCGGTGGGCGATGAGTTGCGGAAGATCGGCGTCAGCCTGCGCCCGGCCAGCTCGTTTATGGAATCCACCATGCCCGCCGCCGGCTGTCTGAGCCGTCGTACCCCCACCGCTGCGGAAGAGGCGGACATCCAGCTTGGGCTGAAGGTGGCCAAGAAAACCAGCGGGCTCGACATCGGCCAAACCGTGGTGGTTAAAAATGGAACCATACTGGCCGTGGAAGCCTTCGAGGGTACCGACGAAGCCATCCGGCGCGCCGGTGCGCTGGGCGGTCCGGGCAGCGTGGTGGTCAAGGTGGCCAAGCGCGGTCACGATATGCGATTTGATATTCCCGTGGTGGGGGAGCACACCATGAAATCATTGCGCAAGGCCGGGGTGGCGGTACTGGCCGTGGAGGCCGGGCGTACCATCCTGCTGGAGCGCGAAAAATTGATAAACGAGGCCAATCGGCTCGGGCTCAGCTTCATCGCCGTCGAGACCGAAGACTCCGCGCAACAGGACTCATCATGACACAACGTAAAATCAAAGTGGGCGTTTTTGGCGTGGGCGCACTGGGGCAGCATCATGCCCGCATCTATGCCCAGTTGCCGGAAACGGAGCTGGTGGGCCTCTACGATGTGGATGTCACTCGCGCAGCCCAACTGGCCAAGCAGCATGGTTGTCGCGCTTTTGGCAGCGTGGCGGAACTGGCGGCGGCGGTAGAGGCCGCCAGCGTGGTCGTGCCGACTCATCTGCACCATGCCATCGCTCTCGACTTGATGGATCGCGGCCTGCATCTGTTGGTCGAAAAGCCTATTGCTTCCACCACGGCAGAAGCGGAGGCCATGGTGGGGAAAGCCCGTGAAAAAGGGGTGATTCTGCAAGTAGGACACGTGGAGCGTTTCAACCCCGTGTTAGCCTTTCTGGAACAGCACGCACGTGCCCCCCGTTTTATCGAAGCCCACCGTCTGGCTCCGTTCCCGCCGCCGCGCGAGGGCCTGCATCCGCGTGGTACCGAGGTAAACGTGGTGCTCGACCTGATGATCCACGACCTGGAGATTATTTTGCATCTGGTGGATGCGCCGGTGCGGGAGGTGCGCGCGGTGGGCGTACCGGTGCTGAGCGGCAGCGAGGACATCGCCAACGTGCGTCTGCTGTTTGGCAACGGCTGCGTGGCCAACATCACGGCCAGCCGCATCAGCCCGGAGCGCATGCGCAAAATCCGCGTCTTCACGGAGGATGCCTACATTTCCCTCGATTATCAGAACCAGGCCGGCGAGTTGTTTCGCAAGGAGGCGGGCGGCATCCAGCGCGAAGAAGTGCCCATCGAGAAAGGTGAACCGCTGGCCCTCGAACTGGCGTCGTTTGCCGGGTGTGTCGCGAGGCGCGATACGCCGGTGGTGAGCGGCGAGCATGCGGCGGAAGCGCTCAACCTCGCCGTGGAGATCACCCAGCGAATGCGGGCCGGCGCCTCCTGAACATGAAGTCGCTGCTGGTCATCGCGGGTGAAGTGTCCGGAGACATGCACGCGGCTGCGGTGGTTCGCGCGCTTCAGAATGACCATGCCGATGTGAAGGTGTATGGCATTGGTGGCGATCATTTGCGGCAAACCGGCATGGAAATACTGGTGGATGCCCGCGAAATGGCGGTGCTGGGCTTCTGGGAAGTGCTCAAGCGCTATCGCTTTCTCCGGGGCGTATTCAACCGCATGGTGGCGGTGGCCCGGGAGCGCCGCCCCGACGCGGTGCTGCTCGTGGACTATCCAGGTTTCAACCTGCGTTTCGCCAAGGCCATGAAACAGCTTGGCATCCGCGTGATTTACTATGTGTGCCCCCAGGTCTGGGCCTGGCACCGTTCTCGTATTCCGCAGATGGCCAGGATCATTGACCGGCTGCTGGTGATCTTTCCGTTCGAGGTGGAGGTATTTTCTGGAACGGGCTTGAACGTGGACTATGTGGGCCATCCTTTGGTGGACGAGGCCCGCCATGAGCGGAACCGAACCGCGGTCGAGCTGCCGTGGACCGGCCAGCCGCGTCTGGCCATGCTGCCGGGCAGCCGACGCCAGGAAATCGAGCGCCTCCTGCCCGTCATGGCCCAGGCCGCGCTGTTGCTGAAGGAACGCCAGCCATCGTTGGCGGTGATCGTGGCTGCCGCATCCCCGGAGATGGCGGATATGATTCGCCGCCTGCTGGCCATCCAGCCCGGCGGGGCCACGAAATTTGAGGTTGTGGTCGGATCCACGCGCCAGATCCTGCGCCAGGCGACGGCAGCCCTGGTGAAGTCCGGCACCTCGACGCTGGAAGCCGCGTTGATGGGCTGCCCGATGATCGTGGTCTATCGTACCGCGGCCATGACGTATCAACTCGGACGACGTCTGGTTCGCGTGCCCTATCTGGGCATGGCCAATTTGATACTCGGCCGCGAAGCGTTCCGCGAATACCTGCAGGATGCCGCCCATCCACAGGCGTTGGCGGATGGCATCGCTCCGTTGCTTTCCGAGACTCCCGAACGCGCGGCCAGCGTGGCGGCATCCGCGGAGGTGGTGCGCGCCTTGGGTGATGGCGGCGCGGCGAAGCGGGCGGCGCAATTGGTGTGGGAAGAACTCAGCGTCGGCTGAAACGCTCAGGGCAGTCGTTTGATCTCGACGGACTTGAAATTCAGCGCCGTCTTGCCCGCGTAGGAGAAGGCCATCAGGAAGGGCAGGTTGTTGGGCACTTCAATGGTGGTCCGGTTCGCCCCACCCGCGGTCAGTTCCATGCGACCTACTTCGCTGCCTTCCGGGCACGCCATATACCACAGGCCGTACAGGGTGCCCGGGGCGGCCTCGCTTTCGATCTGCACCGATATTTCATAGCGTGCAGGTTCCAGCGGCAGTTTGGGCCCGTATAGAATCAAATCCTGGCGATCACGATCCGGACGAAAGTTCACCGCATCAGTGGACAGGTCAATGGCTCCGGCGTGGAAGAAACAGGGGCCGGGCAGGGTCAACGTTTGGCCCGGCTCCGGTGAGCTCCACGATCCAGCCAACAGTTTGATGACATCCACTTCCACGTTGCCGACCGGGACGCTAACTCGGACCGCCACGTCCTGAGACAGGCTAAAAGGCTCCAGTGGCGCCTCCAGCCAAAGCCAGTTGGTCGTGGCCAGCGGGAAGGCGGCCACCTCGTTGGTCTGGCCGGGGACTTGGCCGTTGACCCGGAGTTCGCCTTGACCGCGCGCCCGTATGGCCCAACGAAGATCAGGCAGCATGGGGGCAAAAAGCGGGCTGGTGGCGAGGGATTCGTCCTGCGAAAGGTTCACGAATCGGCCGCCGCTGGCTGCGGGGTCATCCACTTTCTGGCCGCCCTGAAGGATCTGACGCTCCGCTTCCAGGCGGCGGGCTGGGAAATGATACGGCCAGGCATGGGCGAGGGGCGATCGCGCCACTGCGGCTGGCTCCAAACGGAATGACCACACCGGTCCGTCCTGAGCCAGAAACGTCACCCGCGGATGCTCCAATAAATTTCGCAGGGTGGTCGTCACCGGGAACGGGCTGACTTTTTCCGGGAACAGATCTTCGTGCAGGATGACATGGTGGATGCCGCGTCGCAGGAGGTCGTCAATCTGTTCGTCTGACAACACCCCGTGGTTGATGCTGCGGAGCGGCGTAAAAACGGAATCGATGTATTCCTTGGGCACAAAGGGTCGGTAGCCATTGATCATGCGGATGCGATACAGCGAGACATAATGCTGGTAGACCGATGTGTAATGCGAGTCGCCCGGCCACAACGGCACCACCACCACATGGGCGGGCTCGGTCATGGTCCTGGCATCGTCCGCCACCGCGGCGTAGGCGCCGTTCCGATCATCCAAGAAACCGAGCAGCAGCTTGGACTGGAAATAATATTCCACCGCAAAGCCCATGGCCACCATCACGACCAGCAGTCCGGCCAGACGCCGGGGCAGCCACGCCTTCAGGCCGGTGAGCGTCAAAGTGACGGCCAGTGCAAGCAGGGCCGGCAGCAGGACGTATATTTTCGCCGTCTGGCGGATCATGGTGTAGTTGGGGATAAACTTCCGGGCCGCGGTGAAGGCGCGTCCTTCAAAGGGGCCGAAAGGTCCCAGGGCCAGCAGCACGATGCCGACCACACCCACGACCAGCAAGCTCATGAGCGCACAGGTCTGCCACGTCGCGCGGTCGCGTTTTTTCCAGGCATGGATAAGCCAGGTCACGAACCCAGCCACCAGCAAAGCGGAGATCAGGAAACCGAAATAGATGTGATAGGAGACATCAATTTCATGCCAGGCAAAGAGACCGTCAGCCTTGGGCGAAAAGAGGGCCACCTCGGAAATCTTGCGTCCGCCCGCGGACGCGGTTTGCTTGATATGCCGGGTGCCGAGTTGTGCCTGCAGGTAGGCCAGAACGGCCATGAGGACCACGGGCGAAAGGGCCAGGGCAAGGCGTAGATAGCTACCTGCTTTCCGCCAGGCGAAAGTGTTGCGCTGGGTAAAGGCTACAATGCACCAGCAGGGCACCATCAGCGTGCCGAAGAAAAAGACGTGGGTATCCGTCATGCTGGCCGAGAGCAGGGCCAGTCCGGCGATCCAACCGCCGCTTATCCGTTCGTCGCGCACCGCGCGATCCAGTCCCAGCAGCAGGACCGGGATCAGTGTCATCCCGAAGCCCGCGGGACTCCCGCCGTACAGCTGAATCCATTGGTAGGGAAACAGCACGGCCAGCAGGGCGCCCGTGGCCGCAATGCCATCGTGGTCGGTGTAGCGGCGGCACAGTCGCCAGGTGGCGTAAGCGGCCAGCCAGAGGGTGGCCAGGGAGATCATGTTCCAGGCGAAGGCCCGGTTGCCGATGGCATAGAAGGCGGAGAAACCGAGGGAAAACGGGAAGTAATAGGAACCCGGTCGGTAGCGGTCGGCATCGTGATCGGTGTTGAATTCGTACACGTTGTGAAACCACGGGGTGTGGCCGGTGAGGTAGTCGCTGAAAATCCACATGTAATAGACAAACTGCAGGTGGTCGCCCGCCATCATGTGGACGGAGGCCAGCTGGTTGTTCGATCGCTTCATGAGGCCGACCGAGATGGCTTCGTTAAGCACCTTGGGCAGGGGCCAACTGATGACCAGCCAGACGGCCAGGGTCAGGCACAACGAAAGCAGGGCGACGCGGAAGCGCTTCACGCGGTGACTCCTGCCAGCAGGTCGCGCAGTTCCTGAGCCAGCGGACGGTTCAGCATTTCTTGGACGCGTTGTTGTTGCGAACGCAGGATGTCGTCGCGCAGGGTCGGCACGCTGGCCACGCGGTGTATCAACGCGGCCAATTCCGGTGCGGACAATTCATCGTATCGCACGCCCGCGGTCCCCATAGCCTCCGGGGTCCCGCCGGTGGAGCGGGCCACCACGGGCACGCCATAATACATGGCTTCAATCAGGGGCATGCCAAAACCTTCGTGGGCACTGGGGCAGAGGTAGACGTCGGCCGCCCGGTAATAGGCGGTGAGTCCGGCGGGTGAAGCAAAGCCCTCGAAGCACACATTGGGCACATCCAGGTCACCCACCAACATACGCAGCATTGTGGCGTAGCGGGGGCAGCTTTGTTCGGAGCCCACCAGGAGGAGGCGGCTGAAGGGGTTGATGGCCCGGTAATACCAGGCGAAGGCCTGAATTAAATCCTCCACGCGTTTATTGGGGGCGAGGCGCCCCACGAACAGCAGTGTGGTGAGCTCGCGAGTGAACTTGCCGGTAACCAGCGGATCCGGCGGGATATCCAGCATAGCCCGGGGCAGGGGCAGCGGTACGATTTGAACGTTCTGGGCACCGAGCGCTTCCAGTTCGGAGGCGTTGAAGCGCGACACCGCCCATACCGCATTCGCGGTGCGGCACATGTCGGCCAACTGGGTGCGGGCGTCGGTCAACTGGCGGACCAACCGGTCGTCGTAACCGCGGAAAAAATCGGACGGCGTGATGTTGTGATAGATCAGCACCTTGCGGGCGGGTGACAGCCGATAGGTATCCGCCGCCGGGCAGGCGATGCTGTAGTGGAAGAGGCACACATCGCGGGGCCCTGCGGAGTAATCGGACAAGGGTTTGAATTCCGCGCGCAGGGTGGGGGAAACACGATCAGGTTCCACAAAGATGTCCGAAGCAAAACCCATTTCGCGGAGCAGGTCCCTGATCATCCGGGCGTGATGAGAGATGGCGTCACCATCTGCGAAACCGGCCAACAATTGGTCAATGTGAACGGGGTTCGGCATGTTATTTGAGGCGGGCTTCCAAGTCGGCGACCCGCTTCTGCAGGGCCTCGGTTTCGCGCAAGCGCTGTTCGTGCTCAAATTCAAGGGCGCGGGTCAGCATGACGTTGATGTGGTTCTGGCGGAAGGTGATGCGATCCACCAGGAAGCGCAGGTGCCGCCATAGTTCGATGCGGAAACGCGCCATGATGGCGCCCACGGTGCCGGGGCGGCGCGGCATCACAAAGGGGCTTGAATCAACATTGTCCCGGTGCTTCATCAGGCCGATCAGCCGGTGGGAGAAGTCGGATTCCGATGCCGCCTCGCGCAGGGTCAGAGCCCCGATGGAGGAACCCACGTCCGGGGGGCGCGTGCCATGTAGCCATCCTTTGACGAATTTGCGCGCCATCACGCGAAATCGGAGAAACTTGGCTCCCAGCCAACTGGGCCGTTGCATCGATAGCGCAGACTCGTTCCCACCCAGTTGTCGCTGACGATCGATCCAACGTTGGTATTCGTCCTGGGTGCTAGTTTGCTGCCAGGCCAGCAGCTTCATTTCAGGAGTCAGGGGTTGGGACCGGTTGCCGTGCTGCAGCAGGTGGCCGGCCTTGCGGATTTCCGCCCCGAAATCGGCGGTACGGTCTTGTCCTGAAATGATGATCTGCATAGAGGAGAACAGCCGACCAATCGGCTGGCCATTCGTGTAAGGTGCAAAAAATATGCCCTTTATGCAACGCTGCAACTTGCTAGGGTCGGCGGCGATAAACCTATGACGGAACAAGCCCAAACATTTAACTGTTCGCCGGGTACGCGTGTGCTGGTCACGGGCGCCACCGGGTTCACCGGTTCCATCCTGACCCGCAAGCTGGTGGCGGCGGGTGCCGATGTAACCGCCGTGGTTCGCTCGGAACCACGCCCGGCCTTGCGCGATCTGCCGGTGCGCTGGATCAGGGGACAGGTGTATGACCCCGCGGTCATGGCGGAAGCCATGCGGGGTATCGAATATGTTTTTCATGTGGCCGCCGCCTATCGCGAGGCCGGGATGGATGACGAAGTCTATCGCAGGGTTCATGTCGTCAGCACCCAGCTCATCGCCGAGGCCGCCGTGCGCGAACCTGCCTTTCGACGTTTGATCCACATCTCCACCGTGGGGGTGCACGGGCATATCGAACAACCACCGGCCGACGAAACCGCGCCCTTTCATCCCGGTGATATCTATCAGCGCACCAAGGCGGAGGCGGAGATCTGGCTGCGCGAATTCGCCGCGCGCCAACCCCTGCGTTTCACCATTTTGCGTCCGGCCGCGATCATGGGGCCGGAGGACACCCGCCTGCTGAAGATATTCAAACTCGCCACCCAGCCCGTGTTTCCGCTCCTGGGCTATGGCAAATGCCTTTACCACCTTATTCATGTGGAGGATTTAACCGACGCCATGCTGCTGGCCGCCACGCATCCCGCTGCGGAGGGCGAGGCCTTTATTGTGGGC
>CAYTVN010000138.1:0-9004 GCA_964441655.1 uncultured Verrucomicrobiota bacterium
ATGGCCCACGAGCTCGGGCCGTTCAATCGCGATTAAGCGGTTGCCCTCGCCGCGCGCTATCTGGCCGGCACCCAGACCGACCACCTCCGCGAGTTGTCCTACTTCGATCGCAAGGCACTGCACCAGTTCAAGTACTTCACCTGGGTTGAGCAGCAGGGCAAATCCTCCGAGGAATTGAACCAGCTGTGGAGCGAGGACTTCTGGCAGGAAGTGTTCGCCCCCGAACAGGTGGCCGAATGGGACCGCCTGATCGAGCAGTTCAACGACGCCACCGGCGTGTTGAAGTCGCTGTAGCAATCGGTCCCGTTTCGTGGCTATGGTGTGAAGGTTGCGGCCCGCCCGGGGGGCGCAGCCCGTTTGCCTTTATGACTTCGCACGAATCATCACCTGCTCAAATGCGCGCCATGCAGCTATCGCTGGGCGTCGGCCTGCTGATGCTGGTCATGAAGTGCTACGCGTGGTGGATCACCCGCTCGTCCGCCATTTTTTCCGATGCCGCGGAATCGGTGGTGCACAATGTGGCCGTCCTGTTTGCCCTGTTTAGCGTGTGGTATTCCGGGCGGCCCGCGGACCGGTCCCACCACTACGGGCACGCCAAGATCGATTATTTCTCGGCCGGTTTTGAAGGTTCGATGATTGTGCTGGCCGGGCTTTACATCATCTACGAGTCGGTCCACCAGTGGCTGTCCGGGCTGGCCATCGAAAACCTGACCTCGGGCATCTGGTTCACGGTGGCGGCGTTTATCATCAACGGCGCCCTGGGCGGCTATCTCATCTGGCGCGGTCGTCAGTCCGGCTCCCTGATTCTGGAGGCCAACGGCAAGCATGTGCTGACCGACAGCTGGACCAGCCTGGGGGTCATCGTCGGCCTGATGCTGACCCGGTGGACGCATTGGCTGCCCTTTGATCCCATCTGCGCCATTCTGGTGGCCAGCAATATCCTGTGGTCCGGCTTCGATCTGATGCGGCGTTCCTTCCGCGGTCTGATGGACGAAGCCGATCCCGCGGTGGAGCAGCAGCTGCGCACGGTGCTGGATGAGGAAATTAAACGCTACAATGTGCAGTATCACGAACTGCGTCACCGCACGGCGGGCAACACCATCTGGGTGGAGTTGCACCTGTTGTTTCCCGACGAGACGGCGGTGTGGTTCGCCCACGCCCAGGCCACGGAAATCGAACACGCCATCGAGCAGCGCATGGGTCCGCAGGTCAAGGTGACCACCCACCTGGAACCGCAGGCCGACCACGAGCGCATCCATCGCGACGCGCCCGGGAAATAGCCGGCCGGACCCGCTTAGCCGCGCGTCTTGCGCTGTTTGACCCAGGTGTGAATTTCTTCGCGGGTGGTCTTCCAGGCCTTGGCGTCCAGCCGTTCGGTGACGAAGCGGTCGAACAGGCTCAGCAGGGCCTCCTTGAACAGATCCACGAAGGTCATGCGTTCCTGGAATTTACTGATGGCGTCCAGCTTTTCCCCCTCCGGCACCTTGAGGCTGCGCACCACGAAGGAGGGTCCTTCAAATGTGCAGGTGAACGACAGGTCGCCGCGGGCCAGGGTCAGCTTGGCCCGGCGCAATTTTTTACCGGCCAGCAGGGCGGCCTTGGCTTCTGCGCTGACCAGCGGCTCGCCGCGGCGTACCACTGTTTCGTGGGCGCCCGCGCCTTCGCGGACAAAGGTCAGCGGGCCTTCGATCATCACGCCCCAGTCGCCCACCTTGTCCAGCTTGAACATGCCGCCCCGGGTTTCCGCGGCGAACCACAGCCAGGTGAGGAAATCGAGGCCGGGGTCCGAGGTGACATCCTCGTCCTCCACCTCGGGCGAATAGCTGCACGGAGGCCAGTCCTTGATGCTGGTTTTCTTACGCTGCAGGGCGGCCGTCTCCGGCAGCACGGGCACCCCGCCGAAACCGAGGGCGAGGGAGAAACCGATCTGGAAGGCGTCCAGCTGCTTGTCGGACAGGGCGGTGGTGTAGACCAGGCGGCTGCGCGGGTCGTAGAGCAGGCCGATGCCCTTGAGGGTGGGCGGCATGGTGGGCAGCAGGCGCTTGGTGATGGATTCCCGGATGTCGCGGCGGGCGGATTGGCTCAGCCGCTCCAGGCCCTGGGCCTGGATGTGGGCCAGTTCCTCCATGCGGCATTCCGCGCGCAGCAGCGCTTCGGGAATCTTGCGTTCGGCCTGCATCAGGGTGAGGCGCAGGTAGCCGCCGTGCAGCGCCGTGGCCTCGGTGATGTTGCGGTCCAGCAGGTGTCGGCCGGTGACCCAGCCCTGGATGACGCCGTCGCCCAAGGTGTCGATGGGCGGCGCGGCGTGTTTGGCAAAGCGCGACCATGCGTCGTGGGGCAGGTCGCGCGGCACATAGAGCATTCGGAAACTGACGGAACCGCTTTCGAAGGACACGGTAGATCTCCTGGTTCAGACGAAGGTGTGGGAGGGAGATAGACGGGGGCCGCGCCGACGTCGAGCAAAAAGGCGGACCACCCCTCCGTAAAATATGCTAGATACAGGGCATGTCCGATGCATCACCGTCCCCGCGTTCGCTCCTGGCCATGCCCCGCCTGGTCCTGCTGGAGTCCCTGCGCTCCTTCGGGGCCAATCGCTGCCTGGAGTCTGCGGCCACCCTGGCCTACTACGGGTTTCTGTCCCTGATGCCGCTCCTCCTGCTGGCCATCTTTGTGCTGGGACTGGTGTTGCGCTCCTCCGAGCAGGTGTTGTCCGCCCTGGGTTCGGCGCTGACCGGGCTGTTTCCCACCTTCAATCTGGATTTGCTGGGTGAATTGCAAACGCTGGCCGCGCGCAAGGTGTGGGGCGTGGTCAGCGTGGTGGTGTTGCTGTGGTCCATGACCCCGTTTGCGGCGGCGGCGCGCAGCATTATTCTGCGTACCTTCAAAACCGAGCAGCGCCTGAACGTGGTGAAGGCCAAGCTACTGGACGTCTCGGCCATCCTGGTCCTGCTGACCTTGTTCCTGGTCCTGGTCTTGCTCAAGGTGCTGGTGCCACCGGCCCTGATGTTGCGGCTGGGTGGTCCGGTGTTGCCGTTCCTGTTGACCCTGTTCGCGCTGGCCTTCGTGTACATGGTGTTCGCCCCCGTGCGTCTGGCCCGGGTGGAGTGGCTGGCCGGGGCGGTGGTGGCCACGGTTCTGCTGTCCGCCATGCGCCCGGCCTTCGGGCTGCTGCTGCAGTACAACCCTGACTTCGGCTATGCCTTCGGTTCGCTGAAGGCCATCTTCCTGCTCATCGTGTGGGTGTACTACACCTTCGCCGTGTTGCTGTTCGGGGCCGAGGTGGTGGCCAATACGCGGCGTCGCGAGTCCCTGGTGTTGCGCCGATTTCTGCTCGAGGGTCCGGCGGCCCGCCCGGTACGGCCCACCCTGCTGGATCGCTTCGTGCGGCGGCTGGACAAGGACGAGGTGTTGTTCCGCGAGGGCGAGGAAGGGCACGAACTTTATGTGGTGTTGCAGGGGACGATTTCCCTCCAGCGCGGAGGACGCGAACTCGCGGTGATACGGGCCGGTGATTATTTCGGGGAGATGTCCATGCTGCTGGATGCCCCGCGTTCAGCCGGCGCGATGGCGGCGGAGCCGGATACCCAGGTCATTGCCGTGTCGGGCGCCAATTTTGACCTCCTGCTGCGGGAGCATCCGGCGCTGGTCCGGCGCATGCTCAAGGAAATGGCGGAGCGCCTGCGGACCACCAACGAAAAAGTCGCGGCGCCCTGACCCGGCCCGCTACTCCGAAAATTGCACCACCGCAGAGGCGCAGAGTTCGCGGAGAAGAATGCCGGATGGGTGGAGGAGGGCCGCCAACTTTGCCGCGTTGCACAACCAAGTTGTTCCGCGTGGCTTGGCTTCTCCATAAGCGACGACGGCCCATGGCTAACCCGAACATTGCATCGTTTGCGATGCACTATTCGGGCTAAAGATAGTCTCTGCGGCGTCCGCGTCTCCGCGGTGAAATATCCGGACTACTCCGCCTTGACCCGGCCCATCATGCCCTCGAAGGTGATCACTTCGTCCCGGGCCAGATATTCCCATCCATTGAGCAGCCCGCTCTGGGTGGCCAGATCGCGACCTTTTCGATAGGCCTCGAAGGCATCGTCCCGCACCAGGAAAACGACGTAGTGGGCGTTGATGTTCAGGTTGGTGATCAGGTTGCGGAGTTCGTTGCCGGGTTTGTCCAGTTCGGCATACGGCGTGCCGGAGACGCCCTCCTTGTAGTGCAGCGCCGTGAGGCCCATCATCAGAAAGCTGTTGTCGAAACGATAGAATTCGTTGCCGATTTCCTGATTCATGGCGTTTTGCAGCATGTCTTCCTGCTTGGCGCTGCGGGCGCGCAGTTCATCCATTTTGCGCGTGCGGATCGCCTCCAGCTCCACCCGGTTGATGTAGTAGAGCTGGTTGGAGCGGCACTCGAAGTAGAACGGCGCATTGGTGGTGGCCAGGGCCAGGGGAATGGGGCGCACCACGGGAGTCCGCATGGCCTGGTCAATGACGATGATCAGCACCATGAACATCGCCACCATGGACACCGTGATGATGTCGCAGAAGGTGATGATGTTGAGCGTGGGTACGCTTTTTTTCTTGGGGCGGGCCATGGTTATTTGGGCATGCGCAGGCGCAACTTCTTGGCCTCCGCCTTCCAATCCAGAATTACATCGGCGTCGATCACATCAAAGCCGGTCAGAATATTGCGCCGCATCACCTCGCGCCGCACATAGCGATACACGGGCAACGAATGGGGGCGCACGAGCATGATGATGTACTCGGTGTCGGAGTGGGCCTGAATCCGGTTGATTACTTTTTCCACGTCGTTGCCGGGCTGGATCAGGGCATCCACCGGCACCGCGATGTCGCCGGGCAGGATGGTCACCCCGTCGGAGCGGCAGTCGAAATAAACCGGCGAAAGCGTCTGGGCGTCCTTGACTTGTTTGCTGCGCAGCAATTTCTCGAAGGAAAGGGAACTGACCTGCTTGGAGTTTTCGATGATAGGAATGATCATGATGATGATGATCAGGCAGATCAGGTTGAGCACGATGACCATGGAGTCCATGTAGGGCAACACGTCAATCTCAGGATCGTGTTTGTGTGGACGGGCCATGACGTGAAAACCCTACGGTCGCGGGTTAGCGTGATTCCTGCAGCACGATCTGTTTCGGCTTGGACAGCCGCTTGATCAAATCGTCGCTGGTCTTGAGGTGAGTGCGCAGTTCCAGCAGCGTCTGGCGGAAGTCGTCCGCGCTGGCGAGATCCTGCAGGACCACCTCGACCGCCTTGGTGGCTTGCAGGGTCTTTTCGATGCTGGCCCCGACATCCACGAGGCGTGTCATCTGGCTGGCCAGCCCGCGTGCGGCTTCGTCCGCGCCGCGCGCCGCGAGCCCGGTGGCCTCGCGCAGCACGTTGATGGTCTGGTTGAGCTGGGCCCCCACATCGCCCACCTGGCGCTGCAGGTCGGACGAGACTTCCTTCCAGCGTGCGGCTTCCTGTTCGCTGGCCTTGGTGAGGGCCACCGACCACGTTTGCTGGGAGGAGGCCTGCAGGTCCAGTTGCTGGCGGGTGGCCTGGCTGATGCGATCGGCCTGGCCGTTCAGTTCCTTGGCCAGGTTCACGGTGCCTTCGCGAAAATCCTGGGAAACCGTGTGCAGCTTGCCGGCCAGTTGCTCGCCCAGTTCGCCCACCCGCACCTCGTAGTGCAGGTTGAAGTCGCGCATGCGTTCCGCAATCAGGTCGCTGGCTTTCGCGATGGCTTGGGCAAACACATCCTCGTAGCGCTGCGGGCTGGGCAGTCGGCGGAAACCGTCCTCAATCTGGCGGGCCAGCTCCTGCATGGGCGCCACCATGTACTGGGTCAGTTCGGCCATGCCGTCGCGAATGGCCTTGATGTGCTCGCTGGGGAATTCGGTCTTTTTGGTCGAGGGCATGCGCGCGATGAGGCGCTCCCCGATCAACTCGTCGATGGCGCCCAGGATCACTTCCTCGCCGCGTTCCGCCTGCATGCTCGGATAGGCTGCGCCGCCCGAGGTGAACAAGCCGAGCAGGGTGGTGTAGAAGGCGATGGCCAAGCCCTGGGTGATCAAGCCCACCTGGTATTTGATTTCTTCCGCGGTGACCTCGCCGCGCAAGAATTCGGCGAAGCCGCCGATACCGTAAGACACGCCGTACACCGTACCCAGAAAGCCCAGCAGCGGCATGGTCCAGATGAACAGACGGTTGCCGCGGAAGGAGGCATCGGCCGTGAACTGATCCAGCTCGCTCTCTTCCTTGGCTGTGGTGTTCACGCGCTCAAAGTCCTCGGTGTTGATCCACATGGCCAGTACGCGCGCCACCCGGGTGCCCACCATGCGTTTGTCCACGTCCGGCATGGCGCACAGGTTTTCGTAGACCTCGATCAGATTCGGGATGTCCGTCATGTCGAGATCGTCCGGAATGGGCAGTTCCTGAAGCATGCGCATTTCCGCCCGCAGGATGATCTTTTTCTGAATCATGGTGACCGTGGAGAGCGCCCACATGAAGGTGATGAGGCCCTGGAAGATGTAGCGGCCGGGATCGTTCTCGTTACGGCCGATGAACAGATCGCGGATGAAGGTGCCCCGGAGCTGCCACAGGATGGCGAAGATGACCGCGGTGGCGGCGATGGCGAACAGGATGGAGATACCCACGTTGACCGTGGTGGAGGGACGCTCGCCGGACAGGAAGGCTACTTTTTGTTTACTCATGGGGCCTCGTTCGGTTGGTCGTGCCCGGATGCGCCTGAAAAAGATGAGGCGCCTCGCGGCATTACATGGGGGCCGATACTAGTGGCTTCGCCGCAACCTGTCACGGCTTTGGTGGCATCAAACGTGCAGGGGTCGCGCGCGGTCGCGCAGGTGCCCGCCGGTGCGGCCGGCCCGGACGGCCAGCGCCTCGGCGATGATGCTGAGGGCGATCTGTTCCGCGCCCTCGGCGCCCACGTCCAGTCCGACCGGACCGTAGGCCCGGCCCCGCGCCTCTGCGGGAAGGCTGGCCAGTATTTCCTCCCGCCGGGCCTTGGGCCCCAGCATGCCGAGATAGGCGATGGGGGTGGCCGCGAACTGGCGGGCCCACGCGGTGTCCAGCTTTACGGCATGGGTCATCAGCACGACCAGGGTGTCGGGCCCGACCGGCAGTGTGCCCAGGCCGGCTTCGGGCCGGGCCAGGACATGGTGATGGGCGGCGGGGAATCGGTCTGTGCTGAGAAAGGCGCGGCGGTGATCCACCACGGTGATGCGGAATCCCTGGTCGGCGGCCAGCTGCACCAGTGGGCGCGCGTCCTCTCCGGCCCCCACCACGATGAGGTCGGGCGGCGGCTCAAGAAGTTCCACGAAACAGGGCCCGTGTTCGCCTTCGAGTAAACCGGTCGGAGCGTCGGCCTCGTGTACCGCCAGCTGTCCGTCGGTCAGGGAGAGGGCCAGCGCGAACGGGCGGGAGCCCTGGAGTCGCTCGCGCAGATCGCGCAGGGTCTCGGTAGGTGCGCCCGGTTGGTACGGTTGCAGCCACAGGTCGAGGCGGCCATCGCAGCCGAGGCCGAGGCCCCACACCACGTTTTCATCCGAGCCGGTGTCGTAGTGGACCTTCTCGGGCTGGCCGGATTGCAGGGCGCGCCGACCGCGCTCGCGGAGATCTTCTTCCAGGCAGCCGCCGCTGACATTGCCGAGCAATGCGCCGTCCTGTCCGATGAGCAGTTTGGCGCCCGGTCGCCGGTAGGAGGATCCTTCCAGTCGGATCAGGGTGGCCACGGCGGCGGCCTCGCCATTCTCCAGCCGTCGCAGCAGTTCGCCGTAAACTCGTTCGGTTTCGTGCCAGACTTTCATGGCGCCATGATGGACCCGCGGCGAAAAAATTCCAATCGTTGGAAATGCGAAAACAGCGAATTTCCAATCGTTGGAAATTTAGCGTCCGCAGGCGGCCGCGTGCCCACGAATCAGAGCAGCCAGAGCACCAGGCCGGCGAGGATCAGGCGGTACCAGCCGAAGGCGGCCAGGGTGTGGTGGGCGACGAAGTGGATGAGGAAGCGGATGGCCAGCCAGGCGGAGACGAAGGCGACCACCAAGCCGATGATAAACAGGGGCAGGGTCTGGGCGTCCAGCAGGTGGAAGTTGTGGAGCAGGTCGTAGAGACAGGCCGCGGACAGCAGGGGCACGGCGGCGAAGAAGGAATACTCGGTGGCCGCCTTGCGGCTGAGACCGAGCCACAGGCCGCCCAGGATGGTGCAGGTGGAACGCGACATACCGGGCCACAGGGCCAGGCATTGGAACAGGCCGATGCCGAGGGCCATCTTCCAGGTCATGCGCTCCAACTCGCGTGGGGCGTGGTTGTGGTGGAATCGTTCCGCAAGCAGTATCCACGCGCCTCCCACGGCCAGTCCGATGGCCACGGTGTGGGAGTTAAACAGGTGTTCCTTGATGAAGCTGTGTCCCAGCAGGCCGCCGATCAGGCCGGGCACGGTGCTCAGCAGGAGCAGGACCAGGCCGTTGGCGCCGCGAAAACCTTTGTCGGAAGGAGCCACCAGCAAGTTCAGGAACGTGGTCCGGTAGGAAAGCAGCACGGCCAGGATGGCGCCCAACTGGATGAAGACTTCAAACGTTTTGGCCACCTCGCCCTCGAACTTCATCAGCTCGCCGGCCAGGATCAAATGCCCGGTCGAGGAAATGGGAAGAAACTCGGTGAGGCCTTCCACGAGGCCCATGATGGTCGAGGTGATGTAGGGATGTGTCAGCATGCGACAGGCCTGAAATAGCACGTTGGCGAAGGGGATGACATCACGGTTTTGGCCCGGTTTTGCGGCCGTGCGGGCGATGCAGCCGGCTCAGCGGGAAGGATTCGGTGATCACGGACTGGCCTTCGATATTCCGGATGTGCAGGGTGATCCGGGGGTCGGGGTTCTTCCAGTCCACTTCGATGAGGCCGAAGTTGTTGGGCGTGTACATCTCGCCCACCCGCCAGCGGTTGGGTTCGCCTTCGATGGGATAGCTCATGGTCAGGCCGCTGGAGGTCA
>CAYTVN010000139.1:0-8976 GCA_964441655.1 uncultured Verrucomicrobiota bacterium
GTTCCGCGCGCATGCGCTCAAAGACGGATTGGGTGATGGCCTCGGGCAGGCCGAGACGGCGGATGCCCACAAACTGTAGTTCCACGCCATAGCGATCGAGCGCCTGGGGCTTGGCCTGGTCGAGTACGCGCTGCTCCAGCTCCTCGCCCCGCAGCAGGGATGCGTCGGTGTTGACCAGCTGGCTGAAGCGGTACTGGCCCACCGCGGAATTTTTGAACGTGCGCAGCAGGCCATCCAGATTGGCCTCCGCCTGTTCCACGCCGCCCACCCGTTCCAGGAAGCGGATGGGATCGGCCACGCGCCAGCCCGCATAGAGCGAGAGCAGGATGTTTTTGCCGTCCGCGGTCAGGGCTTCTTCAAAACTGCCCTGCAGGGTGCGCAGGCGGTGGTCGTAGCGGTAGACGCGCTGGATCGGCCACGGCCAGCGGCGGTAGAGGCCGGCCTCGGTGAGGGCGCGGACCGGGCGGCCCAGCTGGGTCACCACCGCTACTTCACCTTCGCGCACGATGAACAGAAGCTGCATCAGCGCGAACAGGGCGATGATGAGCAGGCCGAACAGCATCAGGGTGGGGTTGCGCTTCATGGACGGGCATCCTCTTCCGGCGGCGGACCCAGGTCGAACAGGTCCGGATAGGCTTTTTCCTCGAAATTAAACGTGAGCACCTCGCGCGCCTGCGGGTGATCCAGGATGAATTTGCGCGTGCCGCTCAAGGCGCGCACCACCGTGCCGAGGTAGAGGTCACTGGTGAAGACGGCGGGGGCCACCCGGTAGGCCTCGAGGCGCTGCGCGAAAAGATCCGCATCGGCTTTGGCCAGTTCGGCCTGCCGTACCCGCCCGCCCTCGGCGACCAGGCGAACGCGATCGGCTTCCGCGTTGGCCAGGGGCAGCGTGCTGTTGGTGTAGGCGCGGGCTTCCAGGATGGAGGCCTCACGCTGTTCCAGCGCGCCCACCACGGATTGGAAGGCCGGGGCCACGGCTACCGGCGGATGCACGCCCTGCACGCCCACGAACAACACTTCGATGCCGAGCCCGTGCCGGTCCGCGTCCTGCTGAATGCGCTGGCGAACCTGCTCGCCGACGCTGAGGCGATCGGCGCCCAGCACCTGAACAAAATCGCGTCCGGCCAGTTCACGGGTCAGGGCGCGGTAGGCCATATCGCGCACCAGGGCGCCCGGTTCGGCGTGGCCGTAGATGAATTGATAGACGTTGGTGATGCGGTATTCCACCGGCGCATTAAATGAAAGCAGGCCTACCGACGTGGCGTCGCCCTCCTGCGCACTGGCCGCGCTGGCGGTGAGGAAGGTGTCCTCCTGGCGATAGTGGGGCACCGTCCACAACAGCGTGGCCGGCCGCATTTCGTCCGCCTCCGGCTCGAAGCCCACGCGCGCGACCAGGATGCGCTGCGCGGGTACGCGGCGCACGGTCTCGAACGGCCAGGGTGCTTTAAGGTGGAAGCCGCTGGTCAGCGCACCCCGGGTGGGATGGGGCCGGCCCAAGTGTTCCAGGATGCCGGCCTCCTCGGGGCCCAGGAAAACCAGGCACGACATCAGGTACAGCACCACCGTCTGCAGCAGCACGAGCGGCAGCAGGGCCCGGCGCAGGAAACGCATGGAGACGGACTCCGATACGCGCACCCCGAACTGGTAGTCAAAAGAATCGGCGAGTTGCCGCGCCCACGCCGCGGGATCGGTGAGCAGCGCGCCCAGGCGGCTCTCGTAGGGCAGGGGCAGGCCCTGCCGGCGGCTGCGCGGGGCGTAGAGCGTGACCAGAAAAAGTGCGAGTTGCTCGATGGCCAGCACCCCCAGTACGATCCACAGCAGATGGGCCAGGCCGCGATCGGCGGCGGCGAAGCCGAGGTGGGTGGCCACGGCCGTGGCGGCGCCCGCGGCCGCGCCCAGGCTGGCCAAGCCGAGCACCACGCCGGGCGCGCGGGCCAGACGTTCTGTGGGATTGCGGGCCAGGCCCAGCAGATAGCGGCTGATCAGAAACAAACCGAAGGCCAGACCGCCCAGGGAAGCCGCGCCCAGCAGGCTCTCGGCGGGTTGGGCCAGCAGGGCGTCGTCGCTGTTCCAACCTCGCCAGGCCACGAAACCGAGTGTGACGGCCAGCACGAGCGGGACCGTCGGTACGGCCCATCGCTCCACCTGGGCGGCGGTACGCGCGGTGGAAAAAGGTTCGGCGTCGGCCGCTTCAAAAAGGGCGCCGGTGGTTTGCTCGGTGCGCGCCAGGTCGGCATCGCGCCGTTCGTCCGCGCTGAGCCGGCCCAGGCGGGCGCGCAACCAGGCCACCCATGCCACGACCAGACCCAAAACCGCGAAGGGTTGCAGGGCGCCCATCACCAGCAGGCCGGTGCGCTGGCCGAGCACGTGCAGAACGAGTGCCGCGACGAAGGCGGTGATGGCGGCGGTGGCGGTGGCTTTTTCGGTGAGGCGTGTCATCCACGAAGCTCCATGGAGCGAAAGGCGACTATACCCGCGCACAGGATGCCAGCCAAGTACAAGGCCCCATATTCGGCGGCCTGTACCACGTAGTTCCACGGGATGGGTCCGCGGGCCAGCGCATCCACCGCCCAGAAGTGTTGAAAATTAGGCAGCACCCCATAGGCCACGGCCAGCAGGTGGTTGGAGTCGGCGCGGGTGCCCAGCAGATAGTCCGACATCAGTCCGGCCATGAGCAGGCTGGCGCAGCAGGCCAGGGTGGGCACCACATCAATGCGGGTGGCCAGGCTTACGGAAAGCCCGGTCAGGATCAGAATAGCCTGCACGATCAGCAGGCTCGCGGGCAGGGTGTCGAGAGGCAGGGCCGCACCGTAGATGGCGGCGCGTGCCCCGGTATCATCGTGCTGACCCGACCAGAGCAGGGCCAGCGGCACGGTGATCAGCAGGGTGCCGAAGCAGCGTGATGCGAACGGCCGGCGCAGCAGAAAATTTTGCAGGCCGCCGCTGATCAGGCTGAGCAGGAGCGCGAGCAGGAGCGGGCCGGAGCCCCAGAAATCCAGGACATAATCCTGCGCTGCAGTACGGCAGGCCAGGATGACGGCGATGGCCAGCAGCAGGGAGTACAGCGCCATGACCAGAGCCAGGCCGGTGAATTTGGCCAGCAGAAACAGGCTGCGCCCCACCGGTTTGCTCAGGATGGCCGAGGCGGTGCCCCGGCGGACTTCGTCCCGCAGCGAGGCGCAGGCCGCATAGGATCCCAGCACCAGGCCGCTGACCAGATGCACGGCCAGCGCGCTGTCGCGCACGATGCGCTGTCCGTCACCCAGCACGTGGGTGATCAGGACGGGCAGCAGCGCGGTAAAGGTCAGACTGAAGAGGGTGAGCAGCAAGACCACCGGTTGGCGCAGGCTTTCCAGCAGAGCCAGACGGGCGATAGCCACAAACGGTTGCACGACCAGTCGCATAGGCGGTCACCATAGCCGAAAAATGCCCGCGACGCCAGACCGGACGGATTTCTTCAGAAGGAGTAGCCGGCCGCCAGTCCGAGAATATGCGAGTCGGTCCAGTCGGTGGATTTTTCCGTGGTCCGCCACATGTAGTAGAGGTCGCCTTCAAATCCGTGGCTGAACTTCTTTTTCACGCCGGCCGCGGATCGGAATTGGTTGAAGTCGGCGGTGTCGGTGTCAATAAACGCTTCCACCGAGACGTAGGGAGTGATGGTGACGCCGGAAATCGAGACCGGGCAGAGCAGGGTGGTGCGGTTCCGGTAGCGCATGAAATTGTTCACCTCGGGGCGGTCGCGCCATTCAAACCGGTTGCGGTTCTCGATGATGACACGCTGGACCTGTCCCTTGAAGATCACGTTGGCGTGCGGTCGGTCCTCGTAGGACCACTCGCCGTTTTTCTTCTCATCCACATGCCGGTAGGCGAGAGCGAAGTTGAGGTAGGGCAGGGCCTTGTAGATGACGCTGAAATCGGTGTGGTAGTAGAACAGGTCCGTGCTGTCATCGCCGAACTGAAGCTCCTCCTCCACGCGCACCGAAACTTTATCGTTCACCTTGTTCACGGCATAAAAATCGTACCAGGACTGGAAATCGCCGTCGTCGTAGGCGCGGGCGACGGGCGCCGTCAGCAGGGCGGGCAACAGCAGGTAGAATAGGCGCTTCTTCATGGATGGACCTTTCGCTAAAATCCGGCGAATGTATCAAACCGTTCTCCTCTGTCACGTCCGCAATGAAACAACTTGCATCCCGTATTAAAGACGAAGCCCTGCGCCTGGGATTTGACCTGGCGGGCATTGCGCCGGCGAGCCCGTCCGCCCATGCCGGGGCGGTCCGGGACTGGCTGGCGGCCGGGCATCACGGCGAGATGGGCTGGCTGGTCCGCGATCCAGAGCGGCGGCTGGATCCTGCCCGGGTGGTGCCGGGCGCGCGGTCCGTCATCTCGGTCGGGCTTTCCTATGCCGTCATCGCGCCTCCGGAAGAGCGCTGGAACGACCCGCGTTGCGGGCGCATTGCGCGCTACGCCTGGGGCCCGGATTACCACGAGGTCCTTCTACCCATGCTCATGGAATTGGGCCGGTTTGTGGAGGGTGAGGCCGGGCGGCCGGTGGCGTGGCGGGCGTATGTGGATACCGGTCCGGTACTGGAGCGCGAGGTGGCCGCGAGGGCCGGGCTTGGTTTTGTGGGACGCAACACCCTGCTGGTCACGCCATCCTTCGGGTCTTTTCTATTTCTGGGTGAAATTCTGACCGACCTGGAACTGCCGCCCGATGCGTCCGCGCAGGACGGTGGTGCAACCCTGAAGCACGGCGGCAAGGAAGCGGGCTGCGGCACCTGTCATCGCTGCCTGGAGGCCTGCCCGACCCACGCCTTTCCCGCCGCCTACGTGTTGAACAGCCGCCGTTGTATTTCCTATCTGACCATCGAACACCGGGGCAGCATTGCGGAGGAACTACGTCCGCTGATGAAAAACTGGATCTACGGATGCGATGAATGCCAGACCGTGTGCCCGTGGGTGAAGCAGTTCTCCCGGCCGGGCAAAACCCGCTTTCTCCATGCGGATCCCGAGTTCGTTGCGCCCCGGCTCACCGACCTGTTGGGGCTGGACGACGAGGGCTTCCGCGTGCGTTTCCGGGGTACCCCGGTGTTGCGCACCAAGCGGCGCGGCCTCTTGCGCAACGTGTGCATCGCGCTCGGAAATTCCGGCGACCCCTCGGCCCTGCCTGCACTGGAACGCGCCCTGACCGATCCCGAGCCCTTGATCCGCGAACACGCCGCCTGGGCTATCCAGCGGCTGCGCTGAAAGAGGTCACGGCGGAGGCAGGATCAGCTAACGAATCTGTAAACCATGTCTCCGTGCTAAAGTGTCAATGATGTCCCGGGCGCTCAGGTTATGTTCCGAGGCTGAGTTCTGTGGCGGCTTTATGTAATCGGTTATCCATGGTCCACAAATGACCACGCCCAACCGAGCAGGAGGCCAATAGATGCATATCAATCAAGCCAAGTCCTCGCCCATAAAGCCGATGTTTCTCGATGAAGAAAAGAACCTCATCGTCGGAAACGCGTCCAATAGTTGGCAGGGCATGCAGCAGGGCTAGTATGTCTTTCCGTTGCTGTAGATTACCGCACGCCAATTCCCCGATTACCAAGGGGTGACAGACCACTTCACCTGCAATGAGAAGATCGCTTAGTGCGTTGCTTCCATGGCGCAAGTGGTCGATCCACACCGATGTGTCGACAAGGATCATTATCCTGCTCTGCGTCGAGGTATATTGGACAATTTCCGCTCGGTGCCGCCAAGTCGCGCTAATCGCGCCGCGCTGGCCTTCGCGATAAGCGTTTCTAATCCAAGGTGGACCAGCGCCGTCTTCTCTTTGATGCCGGTCAAGGCGGCGGCCCTGGAGAGGACGTCATCTTTGATTATCAGCGTAGTTCTCATGCATATACATATGGCTTAATTATATGCATGTGTCGAGGATCAACGATCGGAACTTTTGGGGTTCCGGGGATGAGTCAACTCACCTGGGCTCGACGTTCCAGGGCGCTGAGGCTGTCCGGCAGGCCGCCGGGGCGGTTGCGGGCGAGCCATTGGTGGCGGTAGCGCTGTAGGGTCTGCATCAGTTCGGGGCCGCGGATCGCGGGCGGCACATCCAGCCCGCGTTTGAGGGCGAAGCGGGCCAACCCGCAGGCGACCGCCCATTCCTCCCGCAGCAGCGAGGCGTCATCCCGATCTGAGGAAACGCCAAGCAGTCCGATCAGCAGTTCGTCCAGCCGGACCCGGGTGCGCTCCATGAGCTGGGAGGGGATGGCTTCCTGCAGGTTGGCGATGTTCTTCTGGGAGAGCAGGCGGAACAGGGCGCTGGCGTTGGCGATGGGGTGCTCCAGCATCCGATACAACTGGCCGAGTTCGTGTACGATGGTGGCGGTTCCACCGTGCGGGTCGCGGAATACGTGGCGATCGGCCTGGGCCAGCAGATCGGATCGTGCGTGCGCCGCGCCGCACCAGGCCAGGCCGGCTCCGGCGGCGAAGGGCAGCAGGCTCGCGGCGTAAGGTTGCCAGTGGCCATTGTCGCCCCAGTCGGTGACCAGATAGCCGGTCGCGCCGTGGCGGAGTCCAGCTTCGGCGGCGAGTTTGAGGTTGGCGAGTCCGGTGTCGGTGCGTCCGACCAGGCTGTTCCAGGAGGAGGTGCCGGGGCAGACGTGGAAGGCGAGTCCGGTGGCCGCGAATTTGGAGCACTGTTCGTCGAAGGGGTGATCGGCTTCGTAGCCCCAGACCAGGGGAACCGCATCGTGCGGAAGTTCGGGGATGAGCTCGGGATGATGCAGAATGATATCGCCCCAAAACTGCATGACGCGTCCGTGCCCGCGGATGATCTCGTACACCTTGAGCAGGTAGTCGAGGTAGACGCGTCCTTTGCCAAGGCGCTCGCATTCCGCCGCGGAACGGCCCTGGCCGAGGTCGAAGGTTTCGTCGCAGCCGACATTCACGTTGCGGCTGGTGAAGTTGGGCACTAGTTCGTCGAACAGCTCCCGCACCAGGGCAAGGCTGCCCGGATCGAGCGGGTTCAAGCTGAACGGGCCTTCGCGGCGTTCGCCCCACGGGGTCATGAATCCGTCCGGCGCCTCGGCCAGCGGGGCGTAGCGAGGGAGCTTGAGCCAGCGGTGCAGATGGCCGAAGGAGTTCTGGTTGGGCACCAATTCCATGAAGCGGGCGGCGCAGAAGGCGTCGAGCTCGCGGATTTCGTCCGCGGTCAGCGGGCTGGCCTCGGCCCAGACCTCGCGGTGATTGCGGTAGGCGAAGGTGTGTTCGGTGTAGAGTTCGAAGCGGTTGTATTTCAGCTCGGCCAACTCGTCCACGAGGCGGAACAGGGTTTCCCGGGTGGGCACTTTATCGCGGCTGATGTCCAGCATGACGCCGCGCGACGGAAAGTCGGGATGATCCTCGATGCGGCACGCGGGCAGGGCTTCGCGGAATTGGCGCACCAGCTGGCGCATCGTGAGAGCGCCGTACCAGGCGCCGGCCGGATCGGCGAAGGTCAGTTTGATCTGGCGCGGGGTTATGTGCAGCACATAGCCCTGGGGTGGGCGGGCGGGATCGTGTTGCAGCAGGATGGGGGAGGCTTCCGCCTTGTCGAAGTTGTCGCCGCGCAGGCGGAGGTTCAGGCGCAGCAGTTGGCGCAGGTCGGTGTGCAGTAGACGGGCGGCGGCGGCGGCCTGCCCGGAGACATCGCAGATGGCGGGTTCGTGGTGGTGCTTCAGGGTATGGGTGCCCTGTTCCAGCTCAAGCTGGCGCGGGGCGGGCAGCAGATCGAAGTCGGCCACGTTTTTCATGCGCGTGAAGAATAGCGTATTTGAGATGGTTCACCAACTGCGGGCTGCCTAGAGTGGGCGCTGACCATGAAACGAGTATGCATCTATTGCGGTTCGCGGGCGGGACATGATCCGGCGTTGAGCCGGGCGGCGGACGAGATGGGCCGGGCCCTGGCGGCGGCGGGTCTCGGGCTGGTGTACGGCGGGGGCAACATCGGCCTGATGGGGCGGGTGGCCGATGCCGCGCTGGCGGGCGGGGGCGAAGTGATCGGTGTGATCCCGCGGCATCTGCAGGACAAGGAGATCGGGCACACGGGGGTGACCCGCCTGATCACCGTGCCCGACATGCACGAGCGCAAGCGTGTCATGGCCGAGTGGTCTGATGCCTTTGTGGCGATGCCGGGCGGTGTCGGCACGCTGGAGGAGTTGTTCGAAATTTTCACCTGGCGCCAGCTCGATTTGCACATCAAGCCGGTCGGCCTGCTGAATACCGCGGGCTTTTATGACCACCTGCTGCGATTTCTGGACCAGGTGGTGGAGGCGGGCTTTCTGCGGCGCGAGCAACTCAACGCGCTGACCGTGGCCGCCACGCCTGAAGCGCTGCTGAAGAAACTGGGGCTGTGAAGGGGAAGCCCCACCCCTCCTTGGAGGGGACCACAGGGGTGGGTCGCTCAAAGTAAATTCTTGGTGAGGATTGCGCGGTTTGCTATGACAGACGAACCTTTCCCAAGGGTGGTGAATGATGCGGATGCTGGTGCATAAATTTTTGTTGTGGTGTGGCCTGGCCTTGCTGGGGTTGCCCGGCTGTGCCCGCGCTCCCGCGGCGGCGGCGGGCGGCGAGCAGTCGCTGGACCAGGCCTGGCTGAATTTCCGGCTGGCGGAGTATGACCTGGCCGACAAGGAGTTCAGCGCCATCCTGGCCCGTGCGCCGAAGGGCAGCGAAGATTCCATACGCGCGATGTTCGGCCTGGCCAATGTGTGGAACCTGCGCCGGCCGGGCGAGGACCTGGACAAGGCGCGTTCCTTATACGAGCAGATCATCCGCGAGCAACCGGAACACGACCTGGCCCCGTGGTGCGAGCTGGCCCTGGTCCGGTTGCAGCACGTGGTGCCGGTGGGCAAGGACCCGGATTACGACGTGGTGCGCAAGGGCTACCGCGCCATCATCGCGAAACATCCAGGCCACCTGGCTGCCAAGGAGGCCACCATCTATCTGAACGCCACC
>CAYTVN010000140.1:0-8895 GCA_964441655.1 uncultured Verrucomicrobiota bacterium
CCGCCGGTATACCAGAAGGAACCCTTGCGGAGGTTCATGGCGGGCCGGCTGAAGCGCGCCGCCTCGGGACCATCGCCGCGTCCTTCGTCGCCGTGGCAGGGCGTGCAGTTGCGCTGAAAAATCTGTCGGCCGCGCGCCGGGTCGGACGTTTCTTGCGGCATCGTTGCGTTGCGAATGAAGGTGAAGCGTTCGTTCTCGTGCCCGCTGCCCAGGCTGCCCAGGTAGGCCACCAGGTCATCGCCGCGGGTGGAGCCGTCGGCGAACAAGTGGGCATAGGCGGGCATGCGTGAACCGGGGGAGAGCGCACGCGGATTCTCGAGGTGGCGACGCTGCCACGCGGCGCTGCGGCGCAGGCCGACATTCATCAGGTCGGGGCCCTGGCGGCGGTTGCCGATGAAGGGAGGGCGCTCGGTGAAATCGGGGACGCGGAACGGGCCCCACCACGCCACGTCGTGGGTCAGGGGGCGGATGTATTGCGAGTGGCAGGAGATGCAGGATTCCTGGCGGTACACGTCGCGCCCGCGGGCCACCGCGTCTGTGGTGTCGACCGGTGGCGTAGGGCGGGCCCACAAGAGCAGACCGGCCGCGGCGGCGGGTAGGATGAGGCTGAAAGAGCGGAGGCGCGAGCGGTGATTGACCAGGAAGCCCGCACCGATGACGAGGCCGGCGGCCACCAGCAGGCTGCCGGGCAGACGGTGCAGGTGCTGCGCCATGCCCACGCCGAGGGCGGAACCCAGCCAGCCCGCGATGCCGTACAGCAGGGCGGCCCGCCCGCGCGCAGGCAGCAGGCCCGGCTCATCCGCGCGCGCGGACGGCACCAGGATCAGGGCCACCGAATAGGTGGAAATGCCGACCACGTAGAGCGGCGCGGCCAACCCCGCGGCGGGCCCCCAAATCGCGAGCATCCGGACGGCCAGGACAATCAGGACAAAGGCGCCCAGCAACAGGCTGCGGAAATAACCGCGATCCATGAGGGCGCCCGCCGCCATGGCGGCGAACAGGTGGACCAGGCCGTTCATGATCTGCTGATGCGGTCCGCCCCAGGTCCGGCCCTTGAGCGCGGTGGTCTGCTGAATGGTGGCGAAGGCGGTGGAGTCGAGCCACACCAGGGCGAGCAAGGCAAGCAGCAGGCTGAAAAATCCCCAGCCCGCAAAGTCGGCCCGCTGCAGCCCGGGGCAGGCGGGTTCAGTGATGCGGGCTTCGTCGTCGCGCGGCAGAGCGGAGACGGCGACAAAACCAATCGCGCACACGGCGGCGGAAAAAAGTACCTGCACCAGCGGGCTTCCATCGAACAGCGGCGGGAAATTACAGATGGCATAGGCGATGCCGGTGGCGGTGCCGGCCTGTAGCGCGAAGTGCGGGCCGGTGATCCAGCGGCGCAGGTGGGTGGCGAGGCTCACGGTCAGCAGTCCGGTGGAGGCGCCGATGAATACAGATGCGGCCAGCGTGACGCCGCGGTGCGGACACAGGGCGAGCAATGCGGAAAACCCGCAGCCCAGAAACGACACCTGCAGCAGGCGTCGTGCAGGCATGCGCGCCAGCAGCAGGGCGGCGAGCAGGCTGACCGCCAGTCCGGTCAGGCCCATGCCGGCCATGGCGCGGTCCACCATCTGCGCGTGGTCGCCGCGTGTGCCGATCAGGCGGATGAATCCGTACTGCGCGAAGAGCAGGAAATAGACATAGGTCGCCACGATGGCGACCAGGGCGCAGGCGGTGGACCGGCTGGTCTGGGAGCGGTCAGGCATCGATTTGTTCCAGGACCTTTTTGCGCAGGATAATAATTTGCAGTCCAGCCAGGGTCGCGTCGGTGAAGGTTACCGATAGCCAGGCCGGTTCGAGCGCGCCGGAGGCGATGGCGAAACCGGAGAAGCCGGCGATGAAGATGCGTACGATGGTGGCCATGGTAAGAATGCCCACCGCGCGCTGGTTGCGCGCCACGCCCGCGGGCAGGAGAAAAGGGAACAGGTAGGAGCAACCCACGGCACACACAAACGCGCCGATCCACTGTTGAAACAGCGGTTCCTGCGGCAGGACCGTGATGCCCATCAGCTTCAGGGTCCACATCGGGGCGGCCAGCAAGAGCGCGCCCGTGGTGGCGTCCATCAGTCCGGCCAGCAGCATCATGCCATACACCCACGTCGTTCTGTTTTTCATATGTCCGATTCCTGGTTTGGTTGGTTTAGTCCGCGCCACCAGCGGAGGACCGCCAGGGTCATGGCGCCGCCCGCGAGCAGGCGCAGCAGATATATTAGTTGTGCAATCGGCTCGGAAAAATAGACCCGGGCAGGCTGGTCCGCCTCAAGGGTGCCCAGCACGAGCAGTGCACCGCACATCAGGAGCGCGCCACCGTGCCAGAGCGCGAAACCGATGGGTTCCGCCAGGGCGGCGCGACGACGGCCTGGTTCATCGAGCGCGATCAGGATCAGTACCAGGAAGCAGGACAGCATGCCTGCCATGGCGATGTGGGTATGGGCGACCAGCGCGTTGGTGAATTTCCAGCGGTCCAGCACGCCGGGCAGAAAGGTGAACAGGGCGGTGAGGAGCAGAATGGCGCCCCATGCGGCGAAGGCGAACAACCAGCGGCGGCTGCCCGCGGGCCAGGTGAAGTGGGCCAGGTAGCGGACCAGCAGCGGCCACCACAGGATGAGGCTGAACAGCGCGATGATTTGCGAGAGCTCGTGGTGCGAGCGGTGTCCGTGATCGAGGGCGAAGAACCAGCCGTAGTGCGCGGCGAGGGCCAGCCAGCACGCGACCAGCCAGCGGGTGCGTTTCTTCAGGGGCAGCCCGGCGATCAGGGGAAAGGCGAGAAACATCACGATGATGCCCAGCGTGCTGCCGAGCAGGCTGCCTCCGGTGGCGCCGCCGCTGTCGGGATTGATCACAGGGTACAACGCGGGGTCGGCGGCCCAGGCCAGCACAAACGGCACCGTGCCCAGGACCAGCAGCGCGATCCACTTCAGGACGCGCCATCCGCGCGATTCGCTTTGCGTGCGCAGGCGTTGCGCGTAGCCGCGGATCAGCACGGCGGCGAGCAGGACCATCGCGGCGGGCATGACCCAGCGGGTGGGCCCGCTCCACTCCATAAACGGTTTCCCGGAGACCTCGCCGGCCAGCCAGGCCACGACTGAGAACGCGAGGGCGCCGGACCACCCGTGCAGGGCGAGCGTTCCGCTGCGCGGATTGGCTTCGGGCAGGTACAGGCGGAACAGCAGTCCGAGCAGGGGAATGCTGCACCAGCCGTAGAGTTGCACGTTGAGGTGAACGGTGGCCCAGCGACCGTAGGTGAGGGGACCCAGCAGGCGCCCGCTTTCCGGCCACAGCAGCAGCGCCGCCATCAACAGGCCCACCAGATTTCCCGCCAGCAGCCAGCCCAGGCTGTGCCGGGTCACCTGCTCATACAGGTCGGCCGGGCAATTGGTATGGGACGGCTCAGTATTCATGGTCGGTTGCAGTCGTTCCGCTGCGTTCTCGGGCGCGCGGGCGCGGACTGGATCAGGCTACCGCGAGCAGCCGAGTCTGAATGCGCGCCTGTTCGCGGTCCAGCACGACTTGCAGGCGCTGGAGGATCTGCCAGGCCGGATCGCGCTGCTGTAGCGACGCCACCCGGGTGCGCGCTTCCGCCATCAGCGTGTCCAGACGGGACCGCGCGGCGGACCATCCCAGGACCGCGGGCAGATTGGGGCGGTGCAGACTGACATCGCGCGCGGCGGTCTTTCCGGTTTCCGCGGGCGTCATCAGGCCGTCCTTGAAATCATCCATGACCTGGTAGGCCAGGCCCCACCGCTGGGATAGTTCTTCCAGGGTGGCCCGATCGGCCGCTGAAACACCGCCCACCAGCGCGGGCAGCAGCAGGGTCAGCCGGATCAGGGTCACCGTCTTGCCCTCGGCCACTTCCAGTACATCCTGCTCCTGGCCGGCGCTGTCGTGGAACTGCAGGTCGCGCGACTGTCCATTCAGGATGCCTTCCACCCCCAGGCAGGATGAGACTAGCTGTGCGGCCTCGCTGCGAGCGGTGGCCGGGAGTTTGCCGATGGCCTGCCACAGCAGGGCGTAGGCCCGGGTAATGAAGGCCAGGGCGGCGAGGGTGGCGGTGGCTTCGTCGAAGCGCACGTGCACGCAGGGCGAGCCGCGGCGTTCCGTGGCATGGTCCATGGCCGGCATGTCGTCGAACACCAGGGAGGCGGTGTGAAAATATTCAATGGCTACGGCGACGGCCAGGGCGTCGGATTCGTTCACCGCGCGGGCGCGCATGATCTGGTAGGCCAATTGGGCGCGCACCAGGCTGCCGGGGTTGGCCAGCACGTGTTCAATCGCCATGCGCAGGCGGGGTTCGGTGCGGGGTCCCACCTCCATGCTGTTGCCATAGCCGCTCTGTACGCGCGCGAAGTCTTCGTCGCTGAGCAGGGCTGAACTGGCGGCGGTGGCGGGGTTCGGGCTCATAACATTCCTCGGTGATCGTTCATCTGGGTACAACATAACCGCGTTCCCCGGGGGCGTCCCCGGAAAGAACCTTGAGACTTCTTAAGGATTCAGCGTGGTACGAACTGCTGGGCGGGCGGAAGTTCGGGCGCCGCCACATCGCGCCAGCCTGCGCGTTCCAGCAGGTCCTGCAGGGCGGCGGGCTCCAGGCCGAAACCGCGTTCGCCCATCAGCCACATGGCCCGGCTCACGTAATGGGGGTGGGCCTCCTCTGTACGTATCACGCGGGCGGTGGTCACCGTCCGCGTTTCCGGTGGACCGTCCAGTTCCGGTTCGCCCACGGTGTACCACGTTCCGGTGGGACTGAAATTGAACTCGATCAGCATGCGTTTGATTTCGGGCGCGGTGTTGGTGTCCGGCTCGGACAGGCCCAGCACCTCGCGCTTGCCCGCGTCCACCGCGGCCAGGTAGTTGCTTGAAAATTCGCAGCATGGCCAGCCGTCCGGCCAGGCCTGCCGCTCCTGCTTGGCCATCTCGTAAAGGCCGCGCCGCAGGTACTTGCTGTAGAGCAGGGTCTGCATGCAGGCCGTCCCGTCGCGTTTCAACAGGCGCACTTCGCCGTGCACGTTGTTGGAGGAGGGAATGAAGGCCCGGGCCAGCCAGGGCTCCTCGGCTCGCGCGGAGGCCAGCCCCAGCAGGCCCAGGGCTATGAGCAGCCGTTTCGACATCAGGGCTGCGTTGCCGTACGCAGGCTCAGGCGCGTGGTTACCTTCACCACGTCGCCCACGTTGATGATTTTCATGATGGACGGCGGCTTCAGGCCAAACGATTTCAGCGAGATATCGAATTGGGCGGTGAAGGACCACTGCCCGTCGGTGCGCTCTACATCGCTGATGCGGGCCGTCAGTTCCTGGGTCACGCCGGCGATGGTCATGGTCACCGGCACCTCGCCCGCCTTCTCCATCTTCGACAGGTCGTCCAGTTTGGCCACGCCGGTCAGTGCGGGATGCTGCTCCATGTGAAACATGTGCTGCATTTCCACATCGCGCTTCTTCTTGCCGGTGTCCAGCTTGGCGATCTGGAAGGTGACCGGAAGTTCGGTGGCGTCCGCGGCCAGCGCGATGGGCTCGCTCGCCGCCTTGCCGACAAAACTATCCATGGTGGCCTTCACCGCGAACTCCGCCTGGGCCGTCCCCTGCCAATCCGCACGGACGGAACCAGCGGCCAGACACAACAAACCGAGCAGCGCAAAAACACGTTTCATAATCCAGGACTCCTTTACTACCCAAAACCTATACCGAAACACCTCCGCTGGCCAATCCGACCTGCTGAAGAAATGTTAAGAGAGGAGAATCACCGTTTCATTCTGCGTCATCTTGAAAACGAGGTCCGGCGACGGCCTTCCCGGGGCCCCAAAAGTTCCAACGATTGGAAAATGGCCTTTTTGCAACTTCCAACGATTGGAACTTTTTGGCCCGGCGCGGGTTGGCGGCGACCGGCACGCCCGGGACGATCGAACATAAACACACGCCTAGCGAAGCAGGTACGGACGGTCGGGTAATTCGTTGGGGTTGGGGCCGGTCGCGGGGAACGCCTGGGCCAGCAAGCCGCTGATTTCCTGCAGGCCGGTCAGCAGGGCGTCCTTGGGCGTCCCCTGTCGGAAGCCGGTGGCCATGCGCGCACAGACCGCTGACCACGCTTCCTCACCCACGCGCTCGTGGATGCCGCGGTCGGCGACGATTTCGATCTGGCGGTCGGCCAGCAGCACGTAAATCAGAACCCCGTTGTTTTCCGCGGTGTCCCACACCTGCAGGTAGGAAAACACGTCCAACGCCCGGTCGCGGGCGGATTGTCGGCGCAACAGCGGACCCAGGTCCAGGGCGGCTTCCACCGCGAGGCGCAGTTCGCCGCGGTGGGTGGATTCCCCGGCTTTGATGGCGGCTTCGACGTCGGCCAGGGCTTCGGCCGGCCAGGCGCGGCGCAGCGCCCAGGGCGGGGTAAACAGATGTTTGATGATACGCAGCATAATCACCAGCGCCCGGATGCGCCGCCTCCTCCAAATCCGCCGCCGCCCCCTCTGAAACCGCCGCCGCCCGAACTGCGTGAGGAGCCGCCGTAGTAGGTGCCGGATCCCCGGCCGCCGGTGTTGCCCAGCAGGGTCACGATAAAAATCAGCAGGGCCACCACGCCGCTGACCAGCAGGGCGTGAAACATGAGATAGGCCACCACGCCGCCCGCAAGGCCGCCCACCACGCCGCCCATAAAGCGACCCATGATGGCGCGCAGCAGACTGCTGGCGACGAACGCCCCCATGATCCAGAAACCGAATTGATCAATGCGCGATCCGTCCATCGCGCTGCCGCCACTTGTGTGCCGGGCGGGCGGCGGGGGCAGCGGTTCGCCATCAATGACCCGGATGATCTGCTCCACTCCGGCGGAAATACCGGCGGCGAAATCACCCGCCCGGAATTGAGGCACAATGGTTTCTTCAATGATGCGCTTGGCGATCGCGTCGGGCAGCGCACCTTCCAGCCCATAGCCCACCTCGATGCGCAAGGTGCGGTCGTTTTTGGCCACGATCAGCAATACACCGTCGTCCACTTTCTTGCGGCCCAGCTTCCAGGCCTCCACCACGCGGATTGAATATTGCTCGATGGCTTCCGGCTCCGTGGTGGGCACGATGAGGACCGCCACCTGGGAACCCTTGGTGGACTCCACCTGCTGCAGGCGCAGTTCGAGCGCTTGTTTTTGATCCGGGGTCAGGGTGCCGGTCTGGTCGGTGACCCGTGCGGTGAGGCGCGGGATCGGAGCCAGGGCGGCGGAGGCCGACCCCCACCCGGTCAGCAGGAGGAACAGCAGGGCGGCTAGGCGGCGCGCGAACACAATCAGAATTCAACCTTGGGCGGCTGGGCCAGCGCCTTCTCGTCTTCCACCGTGAAGGTGGGCTTGGTCTGATAGCCGAACATCCTGGCCGTCAGGTTGACCGGGAATCGGCGCACCGTGATGTTGTATTCCTGCACGGTCTGAATGTAGCGGTTGCGGGCCACGGTGATCCGGTTTTCGGTGCCCTCCAATTGCGCCTGCAGGTCGCGGAACCCGGTGTCGGCTTTCAGGTTGGGGTAATTCTCCGACACCACCAGCAGGCGGGACAGCGCGCTCGACAGGGCGCCCTGCGCTTCCTGGTACTGCTTCAGGGATTGCGGATCGTCGGCGTTGACCTGGACGGAGCCGACGCGCGCGCGGGCTTCCGTGACCTGGGTCAGCACATCTTTTTCGTGCGCCGCGTAGCCTTTCACCACGTTAACCAGATTGGGGACCAGATCGGCCCGCCGCTGGTACTGGTTCAGCACCTCGGCCCAGCCGGATTTGACCTGTTCGTCGGTGACCTGGATGCGGTTGTAGCCGCAGCCGGTCAGGGTTAACGAGAGCACCATGCCTGCCACAGCCAGCCAGTGAAGTTTCATACGAAGGTTCCTTGTTAGCCCGTCATTATCCGCGGCGTCCCGTCCAGGTCAATCCCGACCGCATGGGTGTCCAGAGTAGACGCATCTATAGGGCGGACCGCACCGATGCGGATGCGTTCACTTGCCCATGACGGGAGGGATGGCATCGGCGCGTCTGCGCGACGTGCCGTCCGGGTTGAAGGTCGCCAAGATCAAGATGTGTCTGTCCTTCAGGGGTGCCGCGGCCTAAGGATTGCGGGACGGGGGCGTCCCGTCTCCAGAAGAATGCGGATGCAAACAAGCGCTAGTAGAGACCGAAGGCCACGGCGATGGCGATGAGCAGGCCGAGCACGATGAGGAGCTTGGACAGCGGCATTTTCCACATGGCGGCAAAAATGCCGGAGTGGATGGCCTGGTGCAGCAGGCCCTGCAAGAACTGCTTAAGGCGTGGTTCCATGGCCGCGCATGATTGCGGACCCGCCGGAAAGATCAAGCGTGGAGTGGGGTGGTAGCGCCGGGCCTACATGGCCGACACGGCCATCAGGACCCAGCCCACCAGAAAGATCAAACCGCCCAGGGGCGACAGCTTCAGGAGGGCGGGCTTGCCGAGCATGGCGAAGCCGTACATGGACAGCGAGAACACCACGATGCCGATGCCGAAGGCGATGCCGGCGGCCTGGGCCAGCGGCGCGTAGTAGTACCGCATGGCATAGGAGGCCAGCATCATGGCGATGGAGTGGAACAGCTGGTAGCGCATGCCCACTTCGAGCAGGGGCAGGCGTTCCTTGGGCAGGCGCTTGTCCAGCAGGTGGCCACGCAGGCCGCCCAGGGTGACGGCGGCGCCGGCGGACAGGCTGCCGAGGACGAATAGAGTCTGTTGCATGAAGGTTCTCCTGTTTCCGTTGCTGATCAGCCGCCGCTCATGGGCAGGCCCAGGAATACCCGGTCGCCCTCCTTGAGTTGGGTGGTGGGCCGGGCCCGTTGTTCGTTGATAAAAATGGTGACCACGCCCTGATGCGCGGGGGCCAGTTGC
>CAYTVN010000141.1:0-8775 GCA_964441655.1 uncultured Verrucomicrobiota bacterium
GGGCTGGCTGGTGCGGGTGAAGTACGCCTCCTCTTTCGGAGTAAATCTGGATGATGCGGGGGCGCTGGCTCTGTTCACGATCCGCCTGAACAGCACGGAAAATGGCGGCGATCCCACCAACGGAGTGGTGCTATCCCCTCAGGATATCAACCTGAGTCACCAGTGGAATTATCCCAACGAAAACACCATCACCTTCACCATGCCGAATGTCTACAACGGCAGTCCGGACTGGGTGCACAGCTTCGAGATCAAGGGCGTGCGCGGCGGGTATCCGACCTTACGAGCCACCCGCAAGGTGAAGACGCGCGGCGAACTGCTGCCCAGCATTCTCATCACCGAGCCGCCCGAACTGGGCAGCGACGGCAAGCCGCACGTGATCATCCTGCCCGACCTGCCGCCATCCGTGCTGGCCACCAATCCATCGTTGCGCAGCACGACCATCCGCCTGGCCACCGAGACCAACGGGATCATCACCAGCATCAGCTTCAACTCGCCCTCGGGCTACACCGGCGCGGTGAGTCTGGTGGCCACCAACCTGGAGGGCAGTACCCTGTATTGGGACTACACGTGGAGCAACCTGGTGGAAGGCAGCTATCGCTTTACCGCCAAGGTCATCGACACCCAAAACAAGACCAACTACGCCTCACGGAATGTGACCTTGCAGTTGCTGCAGGTGGTGGATATGGGGGTCACCAACAAGGCGGACCATGACGATGACGGCTTGCAGGACGACTGGGAATCCACCCTGACCCCGCTGCCCAGCGGGTTCCCCGACACCGACCCGCGCTATAAACCGAACCCGGAATTCTGGACCAACGGCGAAGTGCACGCGCACAACGCCTTTGGGCGCAGCCTGCCCAAGAGTCCGGACAGTGACGGCGACGGATTGTCGGACGGGCTGGAAGTGGGCTGGCGCTGGCCGGACGCCAGCACGGCCACCAACGCGGACACCAACGGCGACGGCTGGCGCAATTTCATGCCCGACCTCGATCCGCCTTTCTACAACACGCTGGACAATTATGGCGATGTGCCGGGCGGGAACAGCCAGAGTCAGGGCGGCGATCGCTCCCGGCTCCTGGCGGGCACCACCACCGACCCGTCCAATCCGGACAGCGATTATGATGGCCTCAAGGACGGGCTTGAAGATGCCAATCGTAATGGCTGGGTGGATGGCGATGGTCAACTCATCCCGCCCGACTGGAACCCGTGGCTCGGTCGCGATTGGCCCACCGGTGACTGGGACAGTCAGTGGACGGAGACCGATCCCAGCAATTCCGACACCGACAAGGACGGGCTGAGCGACGGTTACGGGGAAGACAAGAATGGCAACGGCCGGATTGATGGCGACAGCAACTCCAATCGCGTGTGGAACGCGGGAGAGCTGTGGACCGAAACCAACCCGCTGAATCCCGACACCGATGGCGACGGCCTGCCCGATGGCTGGGAAAATCGGTACGGTCTCGATCCGTTGAATTCCGGAGTGATCGGCGCCATCCACATGGGCACGGGCGCGGTCATTTCCTCCCTGGAGCACGGCGCCCAGGGGGATCCGGATGGAGACACCTTCGTCAACCAGGTCGAATTGCTGAACGGCACCAATCCGCGGGCGTATGACGATCCCGGTCAATCGGTGCCGGAAGGCGCCATCACGATCGGGCGCGGCGAGCCGCTGGGCGCGGTCAACGGCCAGACCAACTACGTCGAATTTACGGATTGGAAGCTGGGCGACCTCATTGCGTTGGACGACTACAACAACGGCGGAAGCCAGGCCGTGGATATCTACCGGCGCTGGGATGGTTTCGATTCCTCGCGCGACATGGTGGCGTTCTACATGCGCGATGGCGGGGCGGTGGACAACAAGGTCTATTTCCGGGTGGACTTCCAGGACCTGCAGGCGCTGGCCGAGCCGAGCGCGCTGGACACGTATGTGGTCATTGATTTCAACAGCCCCAACTCCGGCGAAGCCGCCCTGCCCGACGAGGTGGATGGCCGTACGGCCATGAAGTGGGAGGCGGTGGTGGCGGTCTACGACAGCCAGAACGGGCGGCTCTATGTGGACCAGAACCCCGGGGTCAACACCCTGACCGAGTTGGATGACATTTACAGCCCGACCTACGGCGTGCAGGAGATCCCGGGCGGGTTCCAGGGCGCCTATTACAATTCCGAGCTGGATGCCATGGAATTTTCCATCAGCCGGTCCGCCCTGGTGGCCGCGGGTTGGAACGGTCTGGCCAGCAACCTGAACTTCCAGGTGTTCACCACCAAGGATGGCACCTGCAACAGTTGTGTGGCCGGGAGCGCGGGGGCGGGGGATATCGGCGGGCGTATTGACGTGTGCGACACCATCCGCAACACCTGGCTCACCTCCGACTATTGGCGGGATCAGGATTACATCATCTTGAATCCGGTGCTGACCCAGTGGGTGGGCAAGAATGCGGACAACGACCTGGGCAAATCGGCCAAGATCGCCATGCTGGCCCACGGCAACCAGGCCCTGCAGCCCGGCAATTTCATGCACACCATCGTGGATGACAACGCGGGCGCCGGCTACCAGCGCGCCATCAAAATCCACGGCATCTATCAGGCCCCGTTGAATCTGCACATCACCCCGACCCTCGCCATGGCGCTGGAGTGGGCCGCGGTGAAGACCAATGGCCCGGCCTGGCGTTCCGGCCCCGGCCTGAACGATCAGATTCGCGCCCTGGTGGCGTCCAATGTGATCTCGCTCATGGCCAGCACGTATTCGGACCACATGCTGCCGTACTTCACCCCGGCCTTCATCAGCAACAATGTGGCCCTGGCCTCCGAGGTGCTCAACCGCATCTACGGCGCCAACATCACCAGCAACTCGGTGTTCTGGCCGCCGGAGCGGGTGCTGGACGGCGACAGTTTCAGCAAGATTCTGGGCGTGGGTTTCCGCTACACGCTGCTGGACCAGAACACCCACATCTGGAACTGGTACGGCCGCCAGGTGGCGTTGGGGGATGATGGCTACCGCATCAACAAGATCAACGATGTGAACTGCTTTGTGATCAACAACGCGGCCGATGGTTACCGTTTTGTGAATTACGACAGCGGGCTCGCGCTGCCCATGCGCGAACTGTTCAACCGCCGGGCGCGCTCCGGCCAGCAGGATCAGATTTCCACCATCTTCAGCATGTGGGAGGAGTTCGCGAACCTGTCCCGTGCCAATGCCTACGATAAGAATTTGCGCTGGCTGGCCAACCGTCCCTGGATACAGCTGGTGGCCCTGGATGACATCGCCGCGGGAACGGTTCCGCTGCCGCAGGGCCAGACCTGGCAGCCCATCAACCGCGGCATGTCGGCGGGCAGCAAGCAGTCGCACGATTGGATCAACCATGCCACGGCGGAGAACTACGACAATTGGTACAACGGCAGCGCCATCCGCGAAGGACTGCTGAACAAGAAGTTCCTGCTGCGGCCCGGGGTCACCAACGCCACGCCCTACGGCATGCTGTATTTCGGCGGACTTTCCTCCAATGCCTGGTCGCAGGTTTCTGCGCTGACCAATCCGGATGTGAAGCGCCTGGCCCGCGAGGTGATCCACGCCTCGGTTTTCCAAACCGCCTTCCACAACGAGGACAACAACGCCCTGGATCGCTGGAGCTACGGCGGCTACATCTATCCCAGCACGAACTGGCAGGGGCTGGTGGACTTCGCGCGCATCGCCCAGAACCAGACCCGCATGGCCGCCCTCTACACCCGGGTGGATGCGTGGGCCGCCGCGGCGACCGGCCTGGTCAGCACCGTGACCACCAACCTGGATACGGATCTGGATGGGGAGAACGAATACTGGCTCTACAACCGGCACGTGGCCGCCCTGTTCGAACGCATCGGCGGTCGCATGATCGCGGGCTGGGTGCGCACGTCGGATGGCCGGGTGCGGCAGATGATGGGCAATCTGGCGTCCTACGCGGGCGTCGACACGGAAGAAGAGGGCGCCTGGAGCGTGAACACCAACAACAATTCGGCGGTGGCCCTCCGCACCTCGTCCCTCAAAGACTGGTGGGCGGGTACCTCGGACTACGTGAACAATCTCTACACCGTGACCACCAACGGCGTGACCAATGGCTGGCGGCTGACCTCCGGGGACGGCAAGATCGCGAAGACCGTCACCCTGGCGCCCACCTCCCTGTTCTTCTCTGTGAGCTACACCGTGGATCCGACCCTGAACGGAGGCGTGCTGTACGTGCGCAATGGCTTGTCGCCCGATCTCTCGGAGTTGCTGGTGCGCGGTCAGCGGGGAATGTCGGATGGCTTCGCCAGCACGGGCGGCGTGGTCACGGTGACCACCACCTCGGCGATCATCCAGGTCTCCCTGGCCATGCAGCAGGGCGCGGTGAATACCGCGGCCGAAGATGACGGCCCGCTGACCTTTGATTCCGTGACCATGCGCAACCAGGCGCAGACCCGCCAGGTGGAGGTGTTCGGCACCAACACGCTGGCCTTCTCCATCGGATTTACGGTGGAGGATGCCAACAACGAAGCGCCGGTACTGGTGTTTACGCCGCCCGGTCCCTACACCAATGCCGTGGGCACCACCAACGCCTTTGTGGTTTCGGCCTCGGATGCCGATCTGGACCCGGTGACCCTGGGCTCCGGCACGCTGCCCTTCACAGCCAGTTTCAACCCCGGCACCGGCGCGTTCGTCTGGTGGGTGACCAATCTGTATACCGCCGGCACCACCAACTACGTCAGCTTTACCGCGGATGACGGGGTGCACGTGGTGACCAACACGGTGGCCATCATCGTGCCGTGGGACGCCAACGGGAACGGCATGCCTGACGACTGGGAATACCGCTGGTTCCAGGGCAATATGAATCAGACCGCCGAAGGTGACTTCGATGGCGATGACTTCCCCAACTACGCCGAATGGGTGGCCAGCACCGATCCCGCGGCGCCTGGCAGTTACATCGGTTGGGAATCCATGTTCAAAACCGGGACCAACCTGACCCTGACCTTCCAGGCCGTACCCGGCCGGACCTACCACATCGAAGCCCGGTCGGAATTGGCCGCAGGTTCGCCGGAGTGGTCGTGGCTGGGCAGTGTAACCAACGATGGCGATAGCGAGGTGACGTGGACCGACACCACCTACAATACCAACACTCCGCGTTACTATCGGATCAAGGTTCCCGCCTTCACGCCCTAGACTTGCGGATCCTAAGGTAGGGCCCGCGCTCCGCCGCGGGCCGTTGCTGGGAACGCATGCACATAAGCGGCAATATATAACCGCGTTCAAACGTTCTTCACGGGTGACTCGTCATGCCCGGTTTTTTGACATAGAGTTTCCCGACATGAAGTTTTTTCCCCTGCTGATCATTTGTTTTCTGCTGGCTTCTGATGGGTGGGCCGGGCCTGCCTTGTCCTGGACGGATTGTTTGCGCGAAGCACAGGCCCAGCATCCAGGCCTGATCGCGGCCCGGGAGGCGGTGAAAGCAGCCCAGGCTTCGGTGCGGGCGGCGCAGGCGGGCCGGTTGCCCCAGCTATCCGCCAGCGGCCAGGCTGGCTACTCGGAAAATTCTGAAGTCAGCGGGGGCGAGGATTCCTACCGCGCCAGCGTGGAGGTGGACCAGGTGCTCTACGATGGCGGCAATACGCGGTCCGCGATCCGGCTTGCCGAGGCCGATGCCGCGGTGGCTCTCGCCGAGGCGCGCCAGAGCGAAGCCGATATCCTCTACAACCTCCGGGTGGCCTTCGCCGATCTGCTATGGGCCCAGGAACAGATCGGCTTGCTGGAGCAGATTCGGCAGCGCCGCGCGGACAATGTCGAAATGGTGGATTTGCGCTATCAGGGCGGACAGGAACACCAGGGCTCGCTGGCCCTGAACCAGGCCGCCTTGAAGGAAGCCGAAACCGATTTGCAGCAGGCGCGCCGGAATCTGGAGACCACGCGCGGCACCCTGGTGCGCGCCCTCGGGCGTGATCGCGACGATCCCGGGCTCACCCTCGCCGGATCGCTGGATGACATACCCATGCCCGGCGCCGTGGAACCCGCGGCGCTGGCCCGGGCCACCCCCGCGTCGGTGCAGGCGGAAGTGGCGGTGGCGCGGGCGCGGGCCAGCTTGAGTCAGGCCCGCAGCGGTCGGCAGCCCACGCTCAGTGCCTATGGAAACGCCGCGCGGTATGGCGATGAATGGAGCGTGGAAGAGGACAGCCTGGGCGCCGGGGTACGGTTGAGCCTCCCCATCTGGGCGGGGGGGCAGACGGGCGCGGATATTCGGAGAGCCGCCGCGCGCCTGGCCGCGGCGGAGGCGGGCCTGAGCGACACCTTGAACAGCCAGCGCACCCGGGTGGACCAGACGCTCCAGAGCCTTCAGGAGGCCGTGGAGGCCCTCGCGGTCCGGCGTCAGTTCCTGGAAGCCCAGGAGTTGCGTGCCACCATTTCGCGCGAGCAGTACGGCAACGGACTGCTGGAGTTCGACAACTGGGACATCATTGAAAACGATCTGATCAGCCGGCAGAAAAGCCTGCTGGAAACCCGGCGTCAGGCCTGGCGCGCCGAGGCCGCCTGGTGGCAGGTCATCGGGCGCGGCTTTGCTGATGGAGTGGAAAAATGAAGAAAATTATTTTGGGGTTGGTGCTCGTGGTGGCGGGCTATTTCGGCTGGCGTTACTGGCGAAGCGAGGCGGAGAATGGACGCGCGGCCAAGCCCGCTTATGAAGCGGCGGAATTGATCCGCACCAACCTGACCGTGGTGATCGAGTCCACCGGCGTGGTGGAGCCGCGCAATCGCCTGGAAATCAAGCCACCCATTGCGGGACGCATCGAGGATGTCCTGGTCGTGGAGGGGCAGATGGTGAAGCGGGGCGACATCATGGCCTGGCTCAGCTCCACCGAGCGCGCGACCCTGCTGGATTCCGCCCGCGCCAAGGACGAAGCCACCGCCCGCAAGTGGGAGTCCGTCTATCGGGCCACCCCGCTCATCGCGCCGCTGGACGCCACGGTGATCGCGCGCGCCACCGAGCCCGGGCAGACCGTGACCGCGGCGGACACCGTGCTGGTGTTGTCGGACCGGCTCATCGTGCGCGCTCAGGTGGACGAGACGGACATCGGCCGCATCCGCACCGGGATGACCGCCCGCATCCAGCTGGATGCTTACGCGGACAGTGTAATGGAAGGCGAGATCCGGCATATCGCGTACGAAGCCACCACGGTCAACAATGTCACCATTTACGAAGTGGAGGTGGAGCCCGTGCAGATTCCGGAATTCATGAAGAGCGGCATGACCGCCACCGTGGGTTTCCGGCTGTCGGAATCCGGCGAGGCGTGGGCGGTGCCACAGGCCGCGCTCCGCACGGGCGAGCGGGGCCCGTCGCTGCTGCTGGCCTCGGCGCACAAGGATGACAAGCCCCGGGAGCAGCCTGTATCCACCGGCCTGACCGTGCGCGGTTGGGTGGTGATTACGGAAGGCCTTCGCGGTGATGAGTCGGTGGTGATGCCGGCGTACCGCATCCCGGAGGGGCGCAAGGAAACCGGCAGTCCGTTTATACCGGCGCGCCCGGCGGGTATGCGTCCGCGCTGATGAACGCCATGATTGAAATTCGCGACCTGCACAAAACCTATCGGCTGGGCGAGGTGGATGTCTATGCCCTGCGCGGCGTCAGCCTGCGCATTGAGGCGGGCGAGTTCGTGGCCATCATCGGCCCGTCGGGATCCGGCAAGTCCACCCTGATGCACCTGCTGGGGCTGCTCGACACGCCGGATCGCGGCACCTTTCTTTTTGATGGGCACGAGGTGGCCGGGCTGACCGAGGCCGCGCGGGCCGCCCTGCGGGCGCGGGCCATCGGCTTTGTTTTTCAGCAGTTCAATCTGCTGCCCCGTGCCTCGGCGCGCGAAAATGTAGCGTTGCCGTTGATCTACACCGCAGAGGCGCCGGTCCAATCACCCGAGGCCCTGTTGCAGATGGTGGGGCTGGGCGACCGCATGGAGCATGCGCCCAAGGAATTGTCCGGGGGTCAGCAGCAGCGGGTGGCCATTGCGCGGGCCCTGGTCAACGGACCCCAGGTGGTCATGGCCGATGAACCCACCGGCAATCTGGATAGTGCGAGTTCCTCCGACATCCTGCGCCTGCTGCGCGAACTGAATACGCGCGGACTGACGGTGATCCTGGTCACCCACGATCCGGAAATCGCCGCCCAGGCCCGGCGTGTCATCACCATCCGTGACGGGCGCGTGGTGGACGACGTACGGCGTGCGCCGGAGCCGGCGGCGTCCACGGTGCGGCGGGTGGCGTCGGCCCCGCTGGTGCGCAATCGCTGGCGGCGCGCGGGCACGGAGTTGGCGTCCATGCTGCGGCAGGCCATGCGTTCGCTGGCCGCCAACAAGGTGCGCAGTTTTCTCTCCATGCTGGGTGTGCTGATCGGGGTGATGGCGGTGATTACGGTCATGGCCCTGGGCGGCGGGGCCAAGAAGGCGGTGGAAGAGCGCATCTCCGGCATGGGGGCGAACCTGCTCATCCTGTGGCCGGGCCACATGTCGAGCCGGGGCGTGGCCATGGGCGTGGGTGAAGTCTCCCGGCTGACCCTGGAGGATGCCGAGGCGCTGGCCGGGGAATTGCCCATGTTGAGCGCGGTATCGCCCACGGTGAACGGAGGCGCGCAAATTACCTATGGGGGCATGAACTGGCGCACCAGCGTACTGGGCACCACGCCGCCCTATGCCTTGGCGCGGGATACCGTGCCCACAGTGGGCCGCTTTATCACCGATCAGGATGTGCGGAACCGGGCCCTGGTGGCGGTGATCGGCCTGACCGTG
>CAYTVN010000142.1:0-8730 GCA_964441655.1 uncultured Verrucomicrobiota bacterium
CAGCGGAGTGAACGCGACTTTGATGCCGAGTGGGGCGAGCAGGGATCCGATCCACCCGTTGGGCGCGTAGACCGCGGTCAGTGCGATGCCGGCCACCGCGGTGGGCAGGGCGAAGGGCAGGTCCACCAGGGCATCCACGATTTTCTTGCCGGGAAAGGAGTAGCGCACCAGCACCCACGCCACCAGGAAGCCGAACGCACCGTTGACCAGGGCGGCCACCGCAGACACCCCGAAGCTGAGGCGATAGGAGGCCACGACGCGCGGGGAGGAGATGGTTTCCCAGATGGTCGGCCAGCTCACCGTGACGGTCTTGAAGAACGCCGCGGAAAGCGGAATCAGCACGATCACACTCAGGTAGAAGATGGTGAACCCGAGGGACAGGCCGAAGCCGGGGAGAATGTTGGTTTTGCGGGCGGTGGCCATTTCCGTGTTCCGTAGTCCGTAATCCGTGATCCGCGGCAAACGGATCACGGAACACGGATTGCGTTCTTACTTCGCGTAGATCTGGTCGAAGACCCCTCCATCGCTGAAGTGTTTCTGTTGTGCGTTGTTCCACCCTCCGAAGGCTTCATCGATGGTGAAGAGCTCGATCTTCGGGAATTTGTTTTCGTACTTCGCTTTGATGGCGGCCAGGCGCGGGCGGTAGAAGTTGTGAGCGGCGATTTCCTGTCCTTCCTCGCTGTAGAGGTACTTCAGATAAGCCTCGGAAACTTCGCGGGTGCCGCGTCGATCCGCGATCTTGTCCACCACGGTCACCGGCGGTTCGGCCAGGATGCTCAGGGATGGCGCGATGATTTCGAACTGGTCCGCGCCGAATTCCTTGAGGGCCAGGAAGGCTTCGTTTTCCCACGAAATAAACACATCGCCGATGCCGCGCTGGACAAAGGTGGTGGTGGACCCGCGGGCGCCGGAGTCCAGCACGGGCACATTCTTGAAGAGACGCGCAATGAAGGCCTGGGCCTGTGCTTCATCGCCCCCCGCCTTGCGCCGGGCGTATTCCCACGCGGCCAGATAGTTCCAGCGCGCCCCGCCCGACGTTTTCGGGTTGGGCGTGATCACCGACACGCCTTCCTTCACCAGATCGTCCCAATCCCGGATGCCTTTCGGGTTCCCTTTTCGGACGAGGAACACGATGGTCGAGTAGTAGGGCGCGCTGTTGTCGGGCAGGCGGGTCTGCCAGTCGGCCGGGATCAGGTTGGCCTTCTGGTGCAGCGCGTCCACGTCGTAGGCCAGGGCCAGCGTCACCACGTCCGCCTGCAGGCCATCGATGACCGAGCGGGCCTGCTTGCCCGACCCGCCGTGCGACTGGCGGATGGTCACCTTCTGCCCGGTCTGCGCCTCCCAGTGCTGGACGAAGGCCTGATTGTATTCAAGATACAATTCACGCGTCGGGTCGTACGACACGTTCAACAGGGTGACCGAGGGCGATCCGTGGTCGCCGCAACCGGTGAGCAAAATCATCAGGAACAACGTAGATGCTCGGAACAAACTCATGGCCGCCTCAAATTTCGTAAATCAATTGATCCACCCGCGCGCTCTGGGCGGCCTTGCTGCGCTGGACCAGGTCGGCCAGCGTGGTGGCATCCACTACGTCGGAGATGGCGTCGCGCACTTCCTTCATCACCGACCGGATGCCACAGGTCGCCTCGTCGCTACACTCGCGACAGGGCGCATAGGCGGTCTGGCTGACACACGAAACGGGGGCCAGCGGGCCATCGAGAAAACGCAGCACATCGCCCAGACTGATTTTGCTCGCCGGCCGGGCCAGCAGATAACCGCCACCCTTGCCCTTCTGGCTGCGCAAAATGCCCCGGGTTTTCAGATCGAGCAGAATACGTTCCAGAAACTTTCGGGGAATCCGCTCCTCCCGGGCCAACTCGGCAATAAGGACCGGCCCTCGTCCATCCGCCTGTGCGAGATAGCTGAGCGCCCTCAATGCATACTTGGTCTTCTTGGATAGCATAATCTATTATCTCTACCGAATAAGTAGACTAATAGCCGGGCCATGCTTTTGGGTCAAGAGGTAATTCAAGAAAAAGATAAACTCAGGCCGCGCCGCCGACGGCGAGGATGGCGGTGAGCTGATCGGCGACCGCATTTTCGGAGGGGCCGTCAACGGTGACGCGAACCGTGGTTCCGCGCTGGATGCCCAGGGTCAGCATGTCCAGCACCGAGGCTCCGCTGGCCTGACGGTTATCGTCGCTGATGAGTTGAATCCGCGCCCCGTGCTCCTGGGAGAGCTGGGCGATTTTCGACGCCACCCGCATGTGCAGGCCGTTCGGATTCTCCACTACTATGTCGCGCGTTTGCATCGTATATCGGCTCAAACGCCCCATGACACACCGAAACAGTCTCGGCGTGATGGGGCGTCAAAAGCGCGCGGAAGATGCAAAAAAACCATCGAGCTGCCAATACTATTCGTATTGAGAATATAGGTCGCGATCCGAGCCGCTCCATTTTTACCAACGACTTTATAGTTTTACGGGCTTAAACGTTAAGCTACAGTTTATCAACTGATGCCCAAGGCCAGAACCAAACCGATGATGGAGTCGGGCCACAAACCGACCCTGTCCGACATTGCTCGCGAGGTGGGAGTTTCCACCACCACGGTGATCAATGTGATGAAGGGCCGTGGCTCGGAAGTGTCCGCGAAAACCAGCGCCAAGATTATGCGCGTGGTGAACCGGGTCGGTTATGTCAAGAACCTGACCGCCGCGGCCCTATCGTCAGACCGGTCCATGGTGATCGCGGTGGTGCTGGCCGGCGCTTTTGAGCACCACTCGATTCTCCGCAACCTGGAGAGCAATCCGTTCTACGGTGACTTCATTCTGCGCATGGAACACGCCGCGCGGCTCCGCGGTTATTCCATCAACCTGTTTGCCGGGGAGGAGGACGCCGCGTTGGCCTTCCTGCTCCAGCGCAGCCAGGATGCGGTGGTGTTGCTGGGGGTCGGCACCCCGTACCTGCCCGATCAATTGATCCGTCACCATCTGCCCCTCATTCTGGTGGATACGTTTATGGGGGAGGGCAACTATACCCAGGTGTGCGGGGATGAGGCTCTGGGGGCGCGCCTGGCCGCGGAGCACCTGCTGGCCCGGGGCTGTCGCAAACTGGTTTTTGTCGGCGATGTTCACGAGGATCGTCCGCGCTTGATTCCCACCCTGCGTTATCGCGCGGCCGAAGCAGCCTGCAAGCGGGCCAGTCGCTCCCTGGACCTGATCAAGGCGGCCACCTCCTTCGATGACGGGGCGGATGTGGCGGGCCGGGTGGTCGCGGCGAAATACGACGGGGTGGTCACCGGAGCTGATATTGTTGCCGCCGGCCTGGTGCAGGGACTGCGCCACGCTGCGGTGAAGGTGCCCGACCAGGTGGCCGTGGTGGGTTACGACAATCTGCTGGTGGCCAAACTTTGCCTTCCGCATCTGACCACGGTGGACCAGCAACTGGACGAAAAAATCAACGCCGTGCTGGATCTGGTCCAGCAACCGTCCCCGGGCGCCCACATTTCCGTGCCGCCCACGCTCGTGGTTCGCGAAAGCGCCTGACGACTCGGTTGCTTCAGGGCTGCCACATGTACTGCATGCGGGCGGGCGCGGGCCGGAACCAGGCGGAAGGATTCAGGTTCAGCTGGACCCGGGACAGCCAGGTCAGAAAATCCGGCTGCGATTCGTAGCGGATGATGCGCACCGATTCCGTCTCCAGCAGTTCGGCCAGCTTGGCCACTGCGTCGTCCCAGTAGCCGATTTGGTCAATCAGCTTGTGCTCCAACGCCTGATCCGCGATGAAAATGCGGCCGTCGGCCAGTCCCTTCAGCTTCTCCGGGTCCAGCGCACGCGAGGTCTGCACCAGCCCCACGAAGCGCTGGTAGGAGGCATCAATGACCTCCTGCAGCAGCGCGCGTTGTTCGGGTGAGACGTCGTTGAAGGGATTCAGCAGGTCCTTGTTGGCGCCGGATTTGATGGTGACGTCGCGCACCCCGATTTTCTCGCTCAGGCCCTTCATGTTCAGCGTCTGCATGATGACCCCGATGGAGCCGATGATGGAGGTGGGCTCGGCCATCAGCCAGTCGCCCGCCGCAGCCACGTAGTAGCCGCCGGAAGCGGCCAGGTCGCGAATGTAAACCAGGATGCGCCGGTCTTTGCGGGAGGCCTTGAAATCCATGAGCGCGGCATAAATCTCGTCGCTGGCCGTGACCCCGCCGCCCGGCGAATCCACTTCGAGCAGGATGGCCTTGACCGCGTCATCGTTGCGGGCGGTCCGGATTTGCTGGTGAATGGACTCGACCATGTCGGGCGTCGCGCCCAGCAGGGTTTCTTCGCTGCCCCGCATGATGACCCCGTTGACCGCGATGCGCACGGCTTTGACCTCGCCCTCGCCATAGGACCAGACTTCGGTGAGGTCCGGGAACTCATCCACGCCGCGGGATTCCGTGAGATGGCGGCCGGGGTGGCCGCTCTTGGCCAGCAAGGCGACGACCAGGCCCGTGTTCAAGCCCAGGCTGACCAGCAGCCCGAACGCGAGCAGGGCGATAAAAATCCAGAAGATGGCAGTGGAACGCGGGGCGGAAGGTGGATTCATGATGGATTCAACATAGCGTGGACGATTCGGTTTGCAAAGGGGCAAGCAAGCAGACTTTGATGGTAGCCATGATCTTGATGACCGACCTACTGGTGGCAGGCGTGGCATGCGTCGTGGCGCTGTTGACGTTTTTCACCGGTTTCGGGTTGGGCACGCTGCTCATGCCCGCGTTTGCCTTTCTGTTGGGCGATGTTCCGACCGCAGTGGCGGCTACCGCCGTGGTGCATCTGGCCAACAACCTGCTCAAGTTGGGCCTGGTGGGGCGGCACGCCGATCGAGGCGTGGTGCTGAAGTTCGGCCTGACCGCCGCGTTGTTTTCCTTCCTGGGCGCAGCCGCGCTGCAAGGCATGGCGGGGGGCGGCGAAGTGACCACCTACGTGCTGGCCGGGAAGACCTGCGTGGTCACGCCCGCCAAGCTGACCATCGCCATCCTGATGCTGGCCTTCGCGCTGTTTGAGTTGCTGCCGTATTTTCAGCGCCTGGCCTTCCCGCCCCGCCTGCTGCCGCTGGGCGGCGCGTTGTCCGGGTTCTTTGGCGGCTTGTCCGGGCATCAGGGCCCCTTGCGCGCGGCCTTTCTGGTCCGCTGTGGATTGGAAAAACAGGCCTTCATTGGCACCGGCGCGGTCTGCGCGGTGATTGTGGACACGGCCCGGCTTCTGGTCTATGGCGCGGCCGCATGGGTGGCGCACACGCACGCCATGGCCGGATCACCGCGCTGGGTGGTGGCCGGCATTGTGGGCGCTTTTGCCGGCACCCTTTTTGGCAATCGCGTGCTGCACAAGGTGACGTGGCGCAGTATGCAACTGGCGGTGGGCCTTTTGCTGATCGTGATGGCGCTGGCCCTGGGCGCGGGGTGGATCTAAATGAAATGGGCATCCAGTCTGGCTGCGGGGGCGAACCTGACCGATGCCGTGGCCCGCGCCGCCAACGATCTGCGCGCGGTCCTGGGCGATGAGCCAGTGGACTTGGTGCTGGCCTTCGTGTCCCATCATCACCGCGAGGGTTTTCATCGGGTGCCTGATCTGGTGCAGGAACATTTGCCCGCGCGCGCGCTGGCCGGTTGCAGCGGCGGGGCGGTCCTGGCCGATGGCCTGGAGGAGGAGAGCCGTCCCGCGGTGGCGCTCGCCGCGGCCCGGCTGCCCGGTGTTGAAGTGGGCCTGCATGCCATCAACACCCGCGAGCTGCCGGACGAAGATGCATCTCCCGAGGTATGGCGCGCCTGGGTGGGGGTGCCCGAATCCGACGTTCATTTTGTAGTGCTGGCCGATCCGTTTTCCACCCGGGTGGAGCCCCTGCTGAATGGATTGGACTATGCCTATCCGTCCGCCGGCAAGGTGGGTGGTCTGGCCAGCGGCGGCCGCCTGCCCGGCCAGAACGCCCTGTTCATCGGCCAGCAGGTGCGGGACGAAGGCGCGGTGCTGCTCTCCTTCCGCGGTGATATCAAGCTGGAGACCGTGGTCGCCCAGGGCTGTCGTCCCATCGGCCAGGCCCTGACCGTAACCCGGCATGACGGCAATCTGCTGCTGGAGGTGAATCACCAGCCTCCGCTGAAATACCTGGCCGAACTGGTGGAACGCATGAGCGATTACGACCGCCAGCTGATGCGCACCTCGCTGTTCCTGGGCCTGCACACCGAGGACCCGGGGCCCGAGCTGCCCCGCCGTGAATACCTGATTCGCAACCTGGTGGGCATCGATTACCAGCGCGGCGTGCTGGCCGTGTCGGCTTCGCTGGAGGTTGGCCAGGTAGTGCAGTTTCATCTGCGCGACAAGATTACATCGGCGGAAGATCTGGAAATCCAGCTGACCGGTCAGCGCGAGCGGATCATTCCCGCCGCGCCGTGCGGGGCGCTGTTGTTTTCCTGCCTGGGTCGCGGGCGCGGTCTCTACGGCGAGCCGAATCACGACTCCCGCGTCTTTTCCGATGTTTTCGGCGCGGTCCCGCTGGCGGGCTTTTTCTGCAACGGCGAGATCGGCCCCGTGGGCACCGTCACCCACCTGCACGGCTACACCAGCTCCTTTGCGCTGTTTCGACCCGCGCGCGGCGGCGCAGACTGACATGAAGAAGGCGCTGGTCTATTACGTCACCACCCACGGCTACGGCCACGGCGCGCGCAGTTGTGATGTGTTGTCCGCGGTGTTGCGCCGTCAGCCCGACCTGCCGGTCCATCTGGTCAGCGATCTGGCCGAAGCCTTCCTGGCCCCGCGGCTGCCCCCCGGCGACATTCATTTCCGTCAGGGCTCCTTCGACGTGGGCATGGTGCAGCTCGATTCCGTGCGGGTGGATGTGCCGGCCACCCTGCAAGCCGCCCGCCATATGCTGGCCAGCTGGCCGGCGCACGTGGAGCGCGAAATGGCGTTCCTGAAATCGGTTTCGGCCGGGCTGGTGGTGGCCGACATCCCGGGGCTCCCCCTGCAGGCGGCCCACCGTCTGGGCGTGCCGGCGGTCGCGGTGGGAAACTTCGCGTGGGATTGGATCTATGAACCGTTCGCCGAGGAACACCGCGGCTGGCAGCCCATCATTGACGCCTATCGCGAGGCCTACGCGTGCAGTGATGTGCTGCTGCGTCTGCCCTTCCATGAACCGATGGCCGCGTTTCCGCGCCGGGTGGATATTCCCATCCTGGCCCGTCCCGGCCGCCCGCGTCGCGCTGAGCTGGCGCGTCACACCGGCGCACCCCCCGATGCCACCTGGGTGCTGCTGTCCTTCTCCACCCTGGGTTGGACGGAGGACGCGTTGGACCGCGTGACCGCCGTGCCGGGCCATGTCTATTTTACGGTCAAGCCGCTGGCGTGGAACCGCCCCGGGATGATCGCGCTGGACCGCCGTGAGTTTCCCTACGCCGACGTCATGGCCTCGTGCGACGTGGTGGTGACCAAACCCGGCTTCGGCGTGCTGCAGGAATGCGCGGTGAACCACAAGCCGATGGTGTATGTGGAGCGCGAAAACTTCCGCGAATATCCCATTCTGGAAGCCGCCCTGAAGCGTCACTTTAAGAGCGTACACATTCCCTCGCGCGCCCTGTATCGCGGCGAACTCGGCGAAGCCCTGACCGCCATTCGCACCGCGCCGGAACCCGTGGAGCGCCTCTCCGCCGGTGGCGACGACCAGGCCGCGGGCGAAATTCTGGAGCGGTTCTGATCCTTCGAGGGTTACGTCCCGCGTCTCATGTCCCGCGTTCCCGGTCGACCTTGGACGTTGGACGTGGAACCTGGAACTTTTCCTCGCTCTACCTCTGAAGAGGTTCGTCCGATATCCTTGTTCCAATCCTCTTCCGTTAGCCCGAGCGCCAGTTTCTGGAAATACTCCGGGATCGGGGTTTGGAAGGTGACGCGTTCCCGGCGGTGGGGGTGGGGGGTGCCAGCACGTTTTTTTCCCCCCCGCTTCAAAAAACGTTTCGTGCCACCGCGGCAACCCAAGCACCGCGGCCCGGCGGCTCGCGGGAGATCGGGCTCAGGTCGGCAGGCCGAGGAGATGGCGGAGGGTGCGCTGCACGAGGGTGGGGTCCCCCTTGCCCTTGAGCGCCTTCATCGCGTGGCCGACGACGCGGCCGCCCGCCTTCTCGTTGCCCGCCTTGAGCGCCGCCGCGGCGGCGGGCTCGGCCGCGATGGCCGCCTCGCACGCCGCGCGCACCGCCTCCGGGTCGGAGACCTGCGCGAGCCCGAGCCGCGCCACCGCCGCCGCCGGGGCCTCGCCCGTCTCCCAGAGCAGCTTGAGCACCTGCTTCGCCGTGGGGGCGTTGACCACCCGCCCGTCCACGAGCGCGGCGAGCTCGCCCAGCCGGGCCGGCGGGAACGGCACCGCGTCGATCGCCTTGCCGGCCGCGTTGAGGCGCGCGAACACCTCGCCGGTCAGCAGGTTCGCGACAGTCTTCGCCGTCCGGTCGGGGCCGAGGGCCGCCTCGAACCAGTCCGCCACGCGGCGGTCCGCCGTGAGCACGCCCGCGTCGTAGGCCGAGAGCTGGAGCGCCTGCGCGTAGCGCAGCCGGCGCGCGCGCGGGCGCTCGGGGAGCGAGGCGCGCTCGGCCTCGACCAGCGCGGGGTCCACGTCCACCGCCGGAAGGTCGGGCTCGGGGAAGTAGCGGTAGTCGTCGGCGGACTCCTTCGTCCGCTGGTGCACCGTCGTGCCCGTCGTGTCGTCGAAGCCGCGGGT
>CAYTVN010000143.1:0-8642 GCA_964441655.1 uncultured Verrucomicrobiota bacterium
AGGGGCCGGCGCCGCATCATCCATCTGCGTGGCGGGCGGATCTTCCACGTCGAAATCCGGAAGTTGGCCGGAGGATTCTTCCGCCTGCTGCTTCAATTTCGCTTTCTTCAGGGCATCCGCTTCCGCCTGCAGCGGGGCGAGGTCCACCTGAAGGGCGGTCAATTTGGCGGCGACTTTATCGTTGGTGGGGTCGAGCACATAGGCTTTCTTCCACCAGGTCAGGGCCAGTTCGGGTTGACCTGCCTTGTCTTCAAGGTCGCCCATGTGGTCGGTGATGGTGGGATCGTTGGGCAGGAGCTGCAACGCCCGCTCAATATCAACCCGGGCCAGGTCGTAGCGTCCCTGCATGAAGTAGATCCAGCCCCGGGTGTCGATGAACGCGGGGCTGTCCGGGCGCACGGAAAGGGCCAGGTTGATGTTGGTCAGGGCGCGGTCCAGGTCCTGGCCGCGTTCGGCGTGCATGTAGGCGTGGTAGTTGAGTGCGTCCACGTAAGCCTTGTAGCCTTCGCGGTCACGCGCGGGCGGTGGGTTGGCCAGAATGCGTTCAAACAGCTGGATGGAACGATCCAGTTCGCCGTTGCGCTCGCAGGCTGATGCGTACCAGAAGAGGAAGGTGGCGCCGAGCAGTTCGTCCTCGTTTTCCAGTGCCCGGGCGCGGGCCTCTGCTTTTTCAAAAGCGGCGATGGCCGCCGGATATTCTTCCTGCGCGTTGTGCAGCAGGCCCTGGTAGGTGAATACGGCGGGACTGGCATTGGTGGACTGGCCCATCTGCTCGAGCACGCGGATGCACCCCGCGAGGTGATTGGTGTCGTCGCTCCGAAAAACGTATTGGATGTACGCGTCCAGCAGGGCGGGATTTTTTTCCATGGCCTGATTCAGCCGGCGGGCCGCGTCGTCGTAGTTTCCGCTGACTTGCTGGGTAAAGGCATAGCTCAGGCTAAAGCTGGCGGACACCGGGGTCTTCTTGGTTTTTTGCATGGCCTGCTCCGCGCGGGCGAAGGCGTCCAAGGCGCCGGGGTAATCCTGGCGGCCCAGTTGAATGTAGGCCAATAACTCCAGGAAGCGCACTTCGTCGGGCAATTGCTGCAGGCCGTCTTCCAGGGTGAGAATGGCTTCCTCCGGCTCCTGTCCGGCTACTTGCAGCACCACCCGGCGCAGGTAAGGCGCGGGCCATTGAGGGGCCGCGCTGATGGCGCGCCGGTAGGCCTCGGCCGCCTCGTAAGGGAGCTTGCTGTGTTCCAGCACGGTGCCGAGATAGAAGTGAACCCGGGCCTGGGAGGGATCCTGCTCGGCCTTTGCCGCAAGCGTCTCCAGCGTCGCTTTGCGGTCGGGGGCCAGCAGGAAGGACATGGCCATCTGCTGGTCCTGCCGCAGGTCGTCGGTATTTTTCTTCTCCAGCGGCGCGTAGGTTTCCAGCGCACGGTCAATCTGACCGTTCATGATGTAGAAGCGGCCCAGCATCTCGCGCAGGCCGTCCTCCTCCGGATAGCGCGCCACCGCCTGCTCAAACGTACGGATGGTCTTGGCCAGGTGGGTGGGTTTCTGATCGGCGCCCAGTTCCACCCGGGTCCGGTTGTGTTCGAGGGGGCCGAGCGCCCGGTAGAGATCACGCGCATCGTCCACCCGGTCCAACCCGGACTCCAGTGTTTCGACCGCCTCCTCGAATTTCTTTTCCCGCAGCAACAGCTCGGCTTTTTGCAGGTAGGGGACGGTGGAGCGCGGATTGATTTTACGCACCCGCTCGTAGGTGGCCAGGGCTTGCTTTTGATCGCCGCCGGCCTGGTAGGTAAGGGCCATCCACAGCTGCACCCGCTCCGATTTGGGCCGCCGTTTGGCCAGACGCTCCATCAGGGCCACCGCCTCCGGGGCCCGGCGCTGCTGGATGAGGCTCAGGGCGACGCGGAACTGAAGTTCCTCGTTCTCGGGGTCGAGTTCGGCCGCGCGCAGGAAATTGGAGAACGAGCCCGAGGGATCGTTCTGCCATTCCAGGGCGAGGCCGGTGCTGTAGCGGGCCAGGGCTTCCGCAAAGGCGGCGGCCGAAGCGGTTTCAGGCGCCGCACCCGAGTCCGGGCCGGGGCGAAATACCGTCGTGCAACCTGCCACGAAGGCAAGCTGTGAACACAACACGGCTCTCGCCAGGTATACGGCCCAGCGTTTCACTAGGAAAACTCCTCAGGTGCGGTAGGGCTTACGAGCCCCACTGCCGCTTCTTATGGCGATTCAAACGCCGACGTTTGCGGCGTTTGTGGTTCGCCATCTTCTGGCGGCGCTTTTTCTTCACGGAACCCATGATATACCCTCGTTCGTCTTAGCTGCTTTGCGTCCCCACCCCCGGCTTAGGGGACGACCTTGTTCAAAGGAAGTTCGATAATACCTTCCGCGCCGGCTGCTTTCAACCTCGGGATCAGCTGGCGTACCACCGGCTCATCCACCACCGACTCCACGGAGAACCAGCCATCGGTGGCCAGTCCATTGACCGTGGGTGCGTGCAGGGCCGGCAGCAACGCCGACACATCTGACAACTTGCCCTTCTGCACGTTCAGTTTCAGCAAAACTTTGGTTTCCGCGGCCAGGGCCCCGCGCAACAGCATGGCCAGCTGCTCGATTTTCTGCCGCTTCCAGCTGTCCGCCCACGCCTTCTTGTTGGCGATCAGGCGGGTGGTGGATTCCAGGATGGTCTCCACGATGCGCAAATTGTTGGCGCGCAGGGAGGAGCCGGTTTCCGTGATCTCCACGATGGCGTCCACCAGTTCCGGCGCCTTGACCTCGGTGGCGCCCCACGAAAATTCAACTTCCGCCTGCACCCCATTGCGGGCCAGGTATTGCCGGGTCAGCCCCACCGCCTCGGTGGCGATGCGCTTGCCCTGCAAATCCTGCACGGTCTGGATGGTGGAATCGTTGGGCACCGCCAGCACCCAGCGCACCGGACGCAAGCCCTGCTTGGCGTACACCAGGTTGGCCACTTCGTGCACGTCGGATTGGTTTTCCTGAATCCAGTCGAACCCGGTGAGCCCGGCGTCCAGCAGGCCCTGTTCGACGTAGCGGCTGATTTCCTGGGCCCGGATCAAACGGGCCTGGATTTCCGGATCGTCCACGCTCGGCATATAGGAACGGGATCCGGCGGCTACATTAAATCCCGCCTTCTTCATCATGGCGAAGGTGGAATCCTGCAGGCTGCCCTTCGGCAACCCCAATATGATTTTCTGTGAGCTGACCATTCGATATTTCCTTACGGCAAGGGGGGAGAAGATAGTGAATTGCCTTCCGCTCGTCTATGGCGAATCCGCGGGGGTACAAAATAAACCGCTCCCGTTCCTTTTCGCTTGAAGCCAACCCAAGCAGGCGTAAATATGCTTATATGCGTACGACGTTGGATTTGCCTGATGCCTTGGCCCGCCGCGCGAAACTGGCGGCGGCCAGTCGCGGCGTGACCCTGAAGACGTTGATGATGGAGGCGCTTTCGCGCGAATTGGATGGCCCCGTGGTGAGAACCGGGACAACGTTGGAATTCCCGCTGATTAAAAGCCGCCAGCCCGGAAGCCTGAACCTGACCCCGGAAGCCCTGCACGAAATACTCGCCCGGGAAGACTCAGCGACCTATGAAGTTTCTCGCCGACGCTAATTTTCTGCTCGCCTTGACGGCGGATATTCATGCGCACCATTCCCTGGCCCACCGCTGGTGGACGGAGCATCGCGCTGGCGCCGAAGTGGGTATCTGTCGCCCCATGCAATCTGCGCTGCTCCGGCTCCTGTGCACGTCGGCGGTGATGGGAGCGGAGGCCAAAACGCTTACTCAGGCCTGGTCGATTTATGCAGTGCTGATTGATTCCGGATGCTTTTTCTTTGCTCCCGAGCCATCCGGCTTGGTTCTGACTTGGGAACGCCAGTGCCGACCCTATGGCTCTTCTCCGAAGGTGGTGATGGACGCCTATCTCGCGGCTTTTGCGGAATGCGGCGGTTACACGCTGGTCAGCTTCGACCGCGCATTCAGCCACTTCAAGGGCTTGAAGTGGATGTGTCCCGGCGCGTGAGTGGCAACCGGATGTCGAGGCTCACGTGCCTAGCAGGCGGGAGCAGCACGATTGTACGGTGAAGACCGCGTGCAGCAGGTTCAGACGGCGGTTGTTGAGTGGCTGCGGGCGCATGGCGCGCACCAGGTCTTCCGCGGGCCGCGGCAGGCGCGCATAGCCGGCCAGCCCGGCCACCAGGGTTTCATCGGGCAGGTAGGGCGCCAGGCTTTGCACCAGCACCTTGAGGTCAAACAGGCCGGCGCCCCGCCCTTCGATGGATCGTCCGAAGCGCTGCGAGCGCGGCAGGTCGATGAGGAAAAAGTCGCGCCCAGCCAGCAGCACATTGCGACCCAGCAGGGCGCCGTGTTGGAGTCCGCTCCGATGCAGGGCCGCGGTCAGGGCGAACAAGGGGCGCAAATCAAGCGGGGCGGGGGCGTTGCCCTGCTTCACCAGATCGTGCAGATCCACCGCTCCCGCCACTTCGCGGGTGGCCAGCAACTCGTAGCGTCCGGTGGCCGGCGTTTCTCCGCAGGCCCAGAACAGCGGTGCGCTACAGGCGACCTGATGGTCTTCCAAATGACACAGCGCGCGATACTCGCGTTCGGCGCGCCCGGTGTACCAGCCCCGGCGCTCCAGCCAGGAAGGCTTCCGGTGCCGGTACAGTTTCAGCACGGCGCGGGTGCCGTCGGTCAGGGTCTGACGCCAGACCACGGTCTTGCGTTCTTCCTTGATGAGCGTGCCCGCGGCCGGATCGGCCCGCACCGCAGGACCCGCAGCGCCGTGCCGCCCGCGCGGAATCAGCTCCAGCGCCGGAGTCATGTCCCCCGCTTGACCATCAGCGCGTACCGGTGTCCGGAACCCAGGTGGGCGAGGGCGGGCCATTCCACCAGGTCAAAGCCGCCCGCGTTGGCCAGCTCGCGCACGCGTTGCACGGTCATGGTCATTTTCGGCGGCTTTTTGTCGAGCGGACGGCGCAGGCGGCGGCCCAAATTCTTGAGCGAGTGATAGTCGAAGAAGGTCATGATCACGAACTTGCGGGCCACCCGCAGCAGTTCGCGCACCAGCCGCTCGCGTTCCTCCGCCGTGGGCAGATGATGGTTCAGGCGCACGCATACGATGCCGTCCAGGCTGGCGTCGCGGAAGGGAATGTGGAAGCCGGACGCGGTCATCCAGACCTGCGGAGTTTTCACCCGCCCGAATTCGCGCCCGTACTGCACCTGGCCGAGCGCGATGTCGGCCTCGATCAGCAGGTCGGTGTATTCTGCGATCTGGGGGCTCAGGCGTCCGCCACCGCTGGGCAGGTCGAGCAGGGTGGCGCAGTGGGGCTGGCTGGCCAGCAGGCGGCGCAACAGGGCGTATTCGCGACGGGTGATCCAGCGCTTGGACCAGCGGTTGGCGTACATCTCGTTGTACTTCGCCGCCTCTTTGACCTTCTGATAATTCTGCTGGTAACTCTCGCTGGTTTCCGCGGGCTTGGCCCCGCCCCATTGCTCCGCCGAACCGAAGCGGGCGAACTGCGGGATGCCTTCATGGATGGCATAGGTGGCGCCGGAGGCCGGGCATACGACGGCGTTCCCCTGCACGGTCAGAGGCTGGCGGCTCTGCGGGCAAGCCAACAGAGGCAGCAACGAATTCCATTCCGGGGTCAAAGCAGATGTTTCAGCCATGGTTGTTTCTCCAGAGGCGGCAAAGGTAGCGGATTCCAGGTCCGCGGCAACTCGGAATACAGGCTTACTGCGGTTCCACCACGCGGCGTCCCTCGACCACCAGGCGCCCCGAGGCCAGCAGGCGCAGGGCTTCCGGGTAGGCCAGATGCTCCTGTTCCTGTATGCGGGCATGCAGCGTTTCCGGCGTGTCGTCGTCCAGCACCGGCACGGTTTTTTGCAGGATGATGGGCCCGGTATCCATCCCCGCATCCACAAAGTGAACCGTGCAGCCAGCGACTTTGGCCCCGTACTCCAGCGCCTGCCGCCAGGCCTGCAAGCCGGGGAAGGCGGGCAGCAGGGACGGGTGGATGTTGAGGACACGTTGCGGGAAAGCCTCCAGCAAGCCCGGCTTCACCATGCGCATAAATCCGGCCAGCACCACCGTGTCCACCCCGTGCTGCTGCAATAGTTGAATGACACGCTGCTGTGCCTCGCCGTCGAGCTTGGTCTTGAACGGGGCGCCATCCACCACGAAGGCCGGGATGCCGATCCGCCGGGCCCGCTCCAGAATGAAGGCGTCCTCGTAATCGGCAATCACACACGCCACCCGGGCGGACAATGTCCCGGCTGCGATGGCGTCCAGGATGGATTGCAGATTGCTGCCCCGGCCGGAGCCGAGCACGCCGAGGGTGAGTTGCGGATGCGTGTTCATGGGAGGGGTTGTTTACGGAGCCCTGCCGACGATGTCAACCGGCCAGCGTCGGCAACCCGGCCCTCCAGCCGCGGAGCGGGGCACCCCCGAACTTGTCTTGCCCGGCGCATTCAGACAATGTTTCCACCATGGAACCACGTCCTCAGGAGGGCCCGGTTGACGGGACTGCATCGCCCGAGAAGCGATGGCTGATCCGGCGTAGTCGTCCGGATATTGACGAGCGCCAATGGTTCGCGCTGATGAGCGATCCGTCCGCCGTGGCCGGGGCACGTCGGCAGCTGGAGCACAGGCTCGCGCAATTTTATGGGGCCTCCCGTTGCATCGCGACCCATCGCGGCACCACGGCGTTCGACTTTTTGTGGTCCGTGCTTCCGCTGCGGCCTGGCGACGAGGTGGTGATGAGCACGGTCACCTATGTGGGGGTGGCGAACTCGGTGCTGCGGGCGGGCGGGGTTCCCGTGTTGGTGGATACCGGGCCGGACGGTTTGATGGCGGGTGCCCCCGAGCTGGCCACCGGCCTGTCCAGCCGCACCCGGGTCCTCATCGCCACTCATTTGTTTGGCCGTGCGGGCGACGCCTCCGGAATTCGCGAGCTGGCGGACCGGCATGGCGCATGGTGCGTCGAGGACTGCGCCCATGCCTTCGGCGTTACCATCGGCGGTCGGCCCGCGGGATCATTCGGTCACGCCGCGGTGCTCAGCTTTGGCTTTGAGAAGCACCTCACCGCTGGACGTGGCGGAGCGTTGATCATCAACGATGCCCGATGCTGGAACGAAGAACAGCCCCTTCGCGAGGCTGCGCGGGAAACCGACCTCGACGTCCTGCTCGGCGCGTGGTTCGAGTACCGGGGTTCCGATCCGGCCCTCTGCCGGTATCCATTCCGCCTCGACCGCACCGGCCATGAGGCTTTGCAGGCCCACCCGTCTTTGCGCCGCCGTTTATTCGATGACGCAGCCGCCGGATCCATCCCGGACGCCGCCGCGATACAGGTGTGGTGGGATCGATTGATGCGGCGTCAACAGCGGGCGGATTGGTGGAAACAAACGATAACGCGGCCGGTTTACCAGTTTTTGCGACGTTCGCTTCCGGAGGATTCATTACCCGGGCCTGCGATGCTCGCGATGGGTGATCTGCGTGCCGCCGTGTGCTTGCATGAATGGGAGCGACTACCTCGCGCCAATCAACATCGCCGTGCGTGTGCGCAGCGCCTTATGGACGGAACCCGGGACTGGCCGGGTGGCTGCATCCTGTCCGGCATGGACGAAGCCGGATCGCAGCCACTCCAGCTACCCCTGCTGGCCGCCCACCCGGCGCGGGCTGAACACATCACCCGGATGGCCATGGCGGAAGGCATTGAGCTGGCGCCACATCCCAGGGGCCTGCCCCTGCATCACTATCGCCGCCTCGCGGGCCGGTTCCGTCCCGCTGCAACGTTGCTGCCGGTCGGCGAACGGGCCATGCCGTGTCTCCGCATGATTCCGCTGCACCCGTCGATTCGCGACACGGACCTCGACCGCATTGCCGCCATCCTCCACGCCTGCGGTTGACCGCACGTGGCGGGGCGTGCGAAAAGTTCCAATCGTTGGAAATTCTTAAATAACGGTTTTCCAATCGTTGGAAATTCCCTACCATCCCCGGCTCGCACCAGCGCCAGGGGCAGTTAGCTTAGTGGTAGAGCACCTCGTTTACACCGAGGGGGTCGGGGGTTCGAATCCCTCACTGCCCACCAGTCACTCCACGCGTTCCATCAGGATGGTGTCGATGAGCTTCCCGCCCACGTCCACCTCGGTCACCGCCACCACGTTGCCACCCGCCTGGACCAGGCCCAGGTCTTTGAGCATGCGGACCGCCTGTTCGAAGTTGGACTCGGGGTTCTCCGCGAAGTTGACCAGGAAGGGCGTGATGCCCCACAGCAGGGTGAGCTGGTTCATCAGGCTGGCGTTGTCGGTGAACGCGTACAGCGGGGAATGCATCGGGCGCAGCCAGGCCGCGTTGTGGGCCATGGAGCCCTTGCGCGTGAACACCACCAGCGCCTCCGCGCTCACTTCCTTGGCCATCACGTTGGCCGCCTTGACCAGCTTGGCGCCCAGGCTGTCCATCTTGGCCAATTCCGCATAGCCCGCCCCGCCGCTGCGCTCGATGCGCCGCGCGATGCGGTCCATGATTTCGATGCACTTCACCGGATACTTGCCCACCGAGGTCTCGCCCGACAACATGATGGCATCCGCCTGCTCGTACACCGCGTTGGCCACGTCGGTGATTTCCGCGCGGGTG
>CAYTVN010000144.1:0-8598 GCA_964441655.1 uncultured Verrucomicrobiota bacterium
CCTGATTCCCTATGTGTCCACCGGCATCATCGTGTTGGGCATGATCTGGCACTTTGTGACCGTGCTGGTCCGCCGGGTGCGGAGGACCGCATGAAAATTTCGGATTTCGGATTTCGGATTTCGGATTTGCGGCGACTGTGTATCGCCCTGCTGTTTTTGGTCGGCCCAGCGTGGGGTGCCGTGGAGGAAGTTTCCTCGTTCGCGCGGCTGCCCGTGCTGGAAGGCGGGCGCGTGATGCCGATGGACACCTATGCGCGCCTGCGGCTGCTGCAACTTTCCGGTCGCAGCACCTACGACAAGAAACCTGCGGTGGAGTGGCTGGCCCGGTTGCTGTTTACGCCCCAGCTGAGTCATGATCAGCCGGTGTTGCTGGTGAATCACCCGGAGGTCCTGGAAGCCATGGGGGTGGAGGCGGGCGAACAGCGGCGCTTCTCCTTCAACCAGCTGCAGGGCGGGCTCGATAAATTGCGCGAACTGGCCGAAGCCGCCTCGCAACACCCGGAGGCCGACCGCAATCCCGTGGAGAAGGAAATTCTCCGGCTCTATCAAAGCCTCACCACCTATCTGTCCCTGCGCTATTCGTTCCAGTTCGCCCAGCCCCATCCCGATTTCGCGGTCAGCAATGCCGCGGTTCGCGCCCGGCTGGCGCTGTCCGACGACGCGGACACCCTGAGTTTTCTGGATGTCTACAATCGCGCGTCCACCTTCTCCCAGGACGTGCAGGCCATGGCCAGTACCGACCCGGCCCAATGGTCGGAAGAGCAGACGGAGTTATTCCGCCTCTCCTCCGCGCTCTTCCAGTGGAGCCAGTTCTATCGCGATCTGCCCATTCCCATGCTTCCCCTGCACGCGCACGGTGGTGAAGAGTGGGTGAGCCCGTGGGACCTCATCGCCTTTGGTTTCGAGGACGAGGTGGCCCGCAAGGATGTGGGCCTGTTGCAGGACCTGGCGCGCGCCTACGCGGATGGGAAGTCCCTGGAATTTGACCTCGCCGCGCACACCATCGAGCGCTCCGTTTTGTCGCGGGCCCCCGACAGCCGCAGCCTGCGCCATCTCGATCTGGAACTGCTCTACAACCGGGTCGACGCCTTTTATCGCGCCCAGATATTTTACGGCTTGGCCTTTCTGGTCTGCCTGCTCGGCTTGCTGACCGGCCGCCGTTTCCTCGCCCGGGCGGCCTTGTGGGGCGTGGTGCTCGCGCTGGTTCCGCATACCCTCGGCCTGGTGTGGCGCATGATGATCATGGGTCGCCCGCCCATGACGAATCTGTACGCCACGTTTCTTTTTGTTTCCTGGGTATGCGTGGTCCTCGGCCTGTTTGTGGAGTGGTTGCAGCGCAACTCGCTGGGCACCCTTATGAGCAGCGCGGCTGGCTTGATCCTGCTCATGATCTCCGGGCGGTTTTCCTCGCAGGGGGACACCCTGGGCGTGGTCGTGGCCGTGCTGGATTCCAACTTCTGGTTGTCGACGCACGTGGTCGCCATCTCCATGGGCTATGCAGGATGTTTTGCCGCGGGACTGGTTGGGCATCTCTATCTGCTGCAGGCCCTGCGGAGACCTCTGCACGATGCGAGCCTGCAATCCATCTCCCGCGCCATCTACGGGCTGCTGGCGTTCGGGCTGATTTTCTCCTTCCTCGGCACCATGCTGGGTGGCGTGTGGGCCGATCAGTCGTGGGGCCGCTTCTGGGGCTGGGATCCCAAGGAAAATGGAGCTCTGCTGATTGTCCTGTGGTGCGCCATCCTTTTCCACGCCCGTATCGCCGGCATGGTCGGTCCCCTGGGCGTGGCGGCGGGCAGCGTGCTGGGCGTTATTGTGGTACTCATGGCCTGGCTGGGCATCAACCTGCTGGGCGTGGGCCTGCATTCCTACGGATTCACCTCCGGCCTGGCCCGCGGGCTGTGGACCAGCGTGGCCTTCGAAGTCTCCTTCGTCGTGGCCACCGTGCTGCTGATCCAACGCCGGGCCCTGGCCCCGCGTCCCTAGATAACGGCCGCGAAGTAGCCCCCTTTGAGCCGGGCGAACCCCTGATAAAACCGCTCAACGGGCGTGACAGAAGGCCGACTTCAGGGTATCTGTAAAGTCAGGGTTAGGTTTTAATCAGAGCCAGTTATTGGGAGTCATGCCATGTCCAGTAAAACGCTTCTCCTCCTTGTCGCCTCACTTTGCACGGGAACTGTATTTGCGACCCCGTCGCACACTCCGACCTTAGATGGCCGGATGAATGAGTATGATGCGGAAGATCAGCGTGCCAGCTATACCGGTGGTGGCGGCGGCTTTGGTCCGGCCAACTATTTGAATGATATCTACGTCACGTGGGACAGCGAATATCTGTACGTGGCCCTGGCGGGCGGCGAGAGCGATAACAAGCTGGCCTTGTTGATTGACGTGGACCCCGGCAGCGGTACGGGCGCCAACAGCACCACCAACTGGACCGGAAATACGGCCTCCTACATCTCCTACAACGATCTGGGCTGGGTGGCTCTGACCAATGGGTTCGGCCTGGACTTCATGGTGGCCAGCGAAGGGTTCTTCAACAACGTGGTCCAGGTGCTGTACGACGGCGTGGTCGCTCCGGACACCAACAACATCATCGCCCTTTTTGATAACGGCAACGGGTCCAATCCATTAGGCACTCCCGTCGACATGGCCGTCTACGGGGATGCGACCAGCTGCAACCTGAACGGCTTCGAAGCGCGTATTCCGTGGAGTGTACTGTACGGCAGCAACACCGGCCGCTACGGCACCGTGAATGGCGGCGAGGTGATACCCCAGGGCGCGGTCATCCGTCTGTTTGCCAATCTGCACAACAACAACCCCGGCAGCGCGTACAGTTCCAATGATGCCATTCCCGAGCAAAGCGGCGGTGCCTGGAGCGGCGGCCTTCTCACCTCGGACACCTATCTCGATCTATTCCTGGATCTGGACAACAACGGTCTGCCCGACTTGGATGGTGCTGATGTCAACGCGCCGTGGGTTCGCTTCACCACCGGAGTGGGCGGCTCCACCAAGGTCTATGCGCAGTTCAACGAGCCGGTGACCCAGGATGGCGTGACCACCCCCAATAATTGGTCGGTGGGTGGCTCCATCCCGGGTTCGGTGGATATGCTGGCCACCAATGCGGTGGTCTTGAACCTTACCAACGCCCTGCCGGCCGCGGGTACCCTGGTGGAACTCCTGTGGACGGACATTGAGGACAACGCGGGTAATTCGCGCCTGGGTTCCGCCTGCCTGGTGCCGGTGGCTTCCGGTCTCACCAATGCCCAGACCGTGCGGTTCGTTCTGGAAAGCAACTCCGGCCTGGGGGTCAACCCCGGGGCCAGCAATTTCTTCATCAACGGCGGCAGCTTCCCACTTGAGTTCGGCTACCCGCCCGCCACCTCCGCTCCGATGGCGCTGGACAGCGGCACTGTCTATTTCCGCGATGTTGTTTTCCCGCCCGGAACGCCGACCACCCTGAGCTACAAGTACAGTGGTCAGTTGAACAATACCGGCACCAACAATTATGAGGCAGTTCGCCTGGCCAACTACGACGCGGCGGCGCGTGTGCTGACCCTTGACCCGGCTGCGACCTCCCTCGTGATCACGGATTATCTGGGCGCCGCGGCCGCGCCCTGGCGCGTGGCAAACGACGTTGCGACGTACTCCGCCCTGTATTCCGACACCCAGCGCGGCGGCGCGGGTGTGCGCCAGCAGGTTCAGGTGACATTTACCCTCGACCTCTCCCAGCGTGACCTGGGCCAGATCAGCCGCGTCATCGTGCAGGGCACGGACCCGCTGCGTGGTTTCAATGTGGACGGCACCACGCCGGTCGGGGTTTCTGATTATGCCGGGAGCGGGGCGGTGGGCTGGAACAACGGCGGCGTTGAGCTGTACGACAACGGGACGGGCGGCGATACCAATGCGGGCGACGGAATCTTCATGCGCAGCTGGTTGTGGTCGCCCGACGGGACGGATGCAGGCGCCCAGTTTGTTCCCGATGCGCCGCAGTCGCTGGTGGGTGGCGCGTTTACCAACCTGCCCTATGCCGGCTCCTCCTGGCTGGATGGCCGCAGCCCGCGCAGCTTCAAATACAAGTTTTACGTGGTGAAAAACGACCTGTCGCCGCTGGAAAGCCCGGCCAGCGATTTGGAGTACTATCTTGAAGACGCGGCGGGAACCAATGTGATCTTGAGCCCCTTTGTGTGGGCGAACGAAGATCTGCCGCCCCCGCCGCCTTCCAACAGCCCGACCATGGGCCGGCCGATTCTGCTGACCAACAACCAGGTTCGCGTGGTCTTCTCGAACCTGCCCTCCGAAGTCAGCGGGCATGGCGTCTTGATCTCCACCAACTTGATGAACCCGGGTTGGATGGACTTCGGCCTGCGTGCCGCTGGCAGTTCCGGCAACTGGACCGCCACGGTGAACAATGCGAATCCGATCATGGAAATGTATGCGGCCTATGCCGGGGCAGCGACGCCCTATCGCGGTGTGTATTTGGAAGGCCTGCCGGTGCCTTCGACCGGAGGCACGTTGCGCATCTGGTATAACCAACACAGTCGCGGCCTGGCTGGTGATCGCGCGGTGCAAATTGCCGGTACTTTCAACGGCTGGTCGCCTGCGCCCATGACCTTCGCAGGCGATGGTTCCTGGTATTTCGACGCCTCCATCACGGCCGGCGCGGCCACCAATATCGAATTCAAGCCTCGCAACCTGAGTGGTTCCACGTGGGAGAATCTGTGGGGTGCCGACAACTACATTACCTACAAGGAATACAGCCGGGTCACTTGGACGCCGGTCTATCCCACCAACGGCGAGGTGTTTACCATCAATTACGACGCCTCCAGCGGTCCGTTGGTGGGCGCCACCAGCATGAATGCCTGGGTGGGCTATGAGGAGCAATTCTTTGCCGGGGCGAACTACCCCATGACCAATACCGCGGGCACCATCTGGGAGACGGCCTTCCCGGTGTCGACCAACTACAAGCTGAGTGTGAACATGTATTTCAACGGGAAAACGAATGGTTCACCGACGGAAATATGGGATAACGAAAATACCGGTCGGCGCAACCGGGCATTTATCACGCCTCGTCCGTACGGTGTGACGCCATGAGGCGCAGGGCCTTCACCCTGGTTGAACTGCTGATCGTCATCGCCATCATTGCCGTGCTGGCCGCGCTGATGTTCCCGGCGGTCACCATGGCGGTGGAGAAGGGGCGGCGCAGCAATTGCCGCGGCAACATACGCCAGATCGGGGTGGCGCTGACCTTGTATGCCGCCGATCACAATGGCTGGTATGTGTTGCGGAATGAACCCGCGTCCTACGACAGCCAGGCCAACCTGACCGCTGAATACCCCATGCGAAATCACGTCCTCAAGTTAAACAGCAACGGGTATGTGACGGCCACGGCGCTGTGGCTGTGCCCGAGCGATCGCAAGGACGGAGTGGGCGGTACCAAAACCATCTTTGATCCCAAGGTGATTTCGTCCAGCTTCGACACTACGCGCAACTGCAGTTACATGTATGTGGCGGGGTACAACACCATCTCGTTGATCGGGCAGATCAACAATGCCAAGACCATCCGGGTGCCGTCCACCAGCGTGGCTCCGGTGCTGGCCGACGAGTCCAACGGCATAGAAAACGGGGCGGCCACGCCGGGCAACATGCCGGACATCGGGGCGGACGACAACCACGGGGCGAACTTCCGAAATGTGCTTTATCTCGATGGGCACGTTACGTCGATCGATGATGCCAACGCCGCCAACTCCATCTTTGATGCGGTGGCCGGGGTGGGCGCGATCAATGCGGGCCGGGATATTTCGTACGGCCTGTACAGCGTGGATTAGCCCGGATATTTCACCGCGGAGACGCGGAGGCCGCAGAGAAGATCGTAAGAGATGGGCGATCATCCTTTTTGACACAGCCATGCCAATGGGGACAACTTGGTTGTACAACGTGGCAACTTGGGCGGGCCGCTTCTTCCCATCCGGATTCTTCTCCGCGAACTCTGCGCCCCTGCGGTGATGCAATATGCAGGTTAGGGCTTAACCTCGGACCGGACCGCAGCGGATCCGGTCCCTCCCGGCATTGCTAGCAGAAGCCCACGGGCAAACTGGAGCCTGCCCCTCCGTGTCTTTAATTATTCGTCAGCCGCAGGAACAGGCTTCCCACCAGGCCGCTCAGGTCTTCGTCGTCGAAGGATGAGTCATTGATGTCGGTGTAGCGGTAGCCGAGTCCGAGTCCGATTTCGCTGCGGGGCGACAGGTTGACCATGACATTGAGCGCGGGTTCCAGGACCAGCATGCCCACGTCATCGTCATCGCCACTGCCCGTGCGGTTCAGGCGCAGCTGACCGCCGCCTACAAAAAAGCCGAAGGAGGCGTGCCACAATTTCTCCGCCCACCAAGTGTATTCGGTGGCCAGACCGCCGTAGAAGATGTCGAATTTGTCGGGGTTGGAATACCCGTCAAAGCCTGGGTTCACCCCTTGCAGCAGAGATGAGGCGCGCAATCCGAGGGCCAGTTTATTGTTGAGGATGCTGCCCACCTCCACGTTGCCCCAAAAACCGCTGTCGTTACCGATGTCTGAAAAGGAGGTACCGAACTTGGAATACATGTTCCAGGTATCTGTCTCGTCCAACAAGGTTTCCTCCTCCGGCATGTAGGCGGAGGCGGTGGCAGCGAGCAAGGCCAGAACCAGCAGCGGCAGTAAGCGTTTCATGATGAATTCCCCTGAGGTTGCCGACAGTGTAGCAACACACCCCGGTGATGAAAAGGCTTTGTGCCGCCTCCGTCAGGGCAGTCACGGACCGAACCGAAGCGGATTCGGTCCCTCCCATACCCATTAAGTCCGGGTGAAGTTCTCCACGATTAAGATGCGTTTGCCCTGCCGCTTCAGTGCGCGCAGCAGGCCGGCTTGGCGCCGTCCTCCACCTGGGCGGCCAGGTTGGGGCTGACGTAGGGGATGCCGAGCTCCAGGCCGCGCAGGATAAACAGTACCGCCATCACGCCCAGGGCCAGCGGGATCACGTTTTGAAATCGTCCGCGCAGGCGACTGTAGAGGGCGGGCCCGGCCAGTGAGATGGCCAGCATCATGGGCGTGGTACCCAGTCCGAAAATCAGCATAAAAACCGCACCGTAAAGGGCGGAGCCGGTGGCGGCGGCACCGGCCAGAGCCACATAAACCAGGCCACAGGGCAGCAAGCCGTTGAGCAGGCCGATGGTGAAGAGGCCGCTCTGGCTGCCCTGTTTGAGCAGGCGGCCCAGACGGTGCTGCACGGGCGCGACGACGCGCAGCAGGGTGGATTCCAGTGACCAGTGCCCGCGGGCCAGCTTGGAGGACAGCAGGTAGAGCAGGATCAGCAGGCCGGCGGAGATGGAGAGGGCGCGCTGCCAGCCCGCCATGAGCAGGGTCTGGCCCATCCAGCCGAAGAGCAGACCGAGGCCGGCATAGGTGAGCGTCCGCCCGATGTTGTACAGGAGCCGGCCCGGGATCAGCGCGCCCGGGTTGGTCGGACGCGGCAGGGCCAGGGCGATGGGGCCGCACATGCCCACGCAATGCAGGCTGCCGGCGAGTCCGAGCATCAGGGCTGTCCAGTATTCAATCATGTTCTGGTTTGCGTTCCCGCGGGCGGATTTCGGTTACAGCACGGTGGACGTTTCCACCGCAAAGGTCTGGTTGGACACGGTCCAGTGCAGGCGCAGCCGCCATAGACCGCGCTCCAGCCCGCTCAAATCCATTTGCTGGCGACCTTGGTCATCCAGAGCCAGTTCACGCCGTTCATCCAGATTGGCCTGGGAGGGGCGATAGAGTTCCAGCGCACCCGTGGCGCCGTCATAATTGGGGATGCTGATCTGCACGGCCGCGCCCTGCGCGGTCAGGATGGGACCATTGGTAAATTGCTGGGCCCGGCGCACGCTGTTCAGGTAGTCCTCGTGGGTCAGCGATTGCGCATAATAGTCCGGGGCCACCAGATCCACGCGATGGCGTTGGGTAAACAGGACAAACGAAATGACCGCGGCAAAAACTGCCACAAAGAAAAGGATGAGGGCTACGGGCCAGATGTTTTTCATGGTTGCGGGTCGGGCGAGGGGCCCAGGAAGTTGGTTTTCAGCACTTTGATTCTCCGGCCCTCATGATAGACCCCCACCTCGATATGTACACTGGATTGGGGAAGCGCTTCGCGGGGCAGGCTGATGATGACGGCGGATTCGGCCAGGCCGCGCGGCGGAGCCACCAGGGCCTGGCCGGCGATTTGCAGACGTCCGGCGCTTGATTCCAGGCGGAGTTCCACGGGCACGGCACGCGTGGTTTTGTTCATCAGCTTCACCAGGTAGAGGTTGCTAATGTCGCCGTTGGGCTGGGTCTGGTACAGGGTGCCGGGGGCGCGCAGCAAATTGGTTTCCACTTCCGTGCGGGTGGCCAGCAGGAAGCTCAGCAGCCCGGTCAGGATGCACAGGATGACCGTGTAGACCACGATACGGGGGGTCACCTTGAGCTTCTGGCCGGTCATGATGCCGTTGTTGGAGGCATAGCGAATGAGGCCGCGCGGGAATTTCAGCCGGTCCATCACGCTGTCGCAGGCATCAATACAGGCGGTGCAGTTCACACATTCCAGCT
>CAYTVN010000145.1:0-8553 GCA_964441655.1 uncultured Verrucomicrobiota bacterium
AGCGTACGAATGAAACGAGTTGCCCCCGCGTGTCCATCAAACCGGAGCAACCTCAGGTTGAAAGAGACTCGATACCGATACCCGATTCCGACCCCGACCCCGATGGGATCAAGAGACTGATCGGGGTCGGTATCGCTATCGGAATCGGGATCGAAAAAGGGCTGGCACCCTCAAGCCGTCTGGGTCAGACCTAGACCCTGATGCCGAGTGGCTTCAGGCGGCGGCGCACTCCGGTGGTAACGGGGTCGCGCAGGTGGGCGGGCAGGCGGGAGAGCTGGAGATTTAATTCTTTGCCGGAGGGTAGGCCGGCGGCCTCCAGGGCTTTTATGGCGTACAGCAGGGCGCCCATGCTGTGATCGGCGGAATGCGCGGTGGCGACGGCCTGGCCCGCGGCGCGGGCGGCGGCAATGGCGGCTTTGTCGCTGGCCGCGCGCGCGGCCGCGTGTGCCGCCAGCGAAGCTTTCATCGCGACCCCGGTCTTCACTTCACCGTTGGCCCATTTACGGGCCACGTCCAGCGCTGCTTTCGGTCGAGGATCGTTACTGCAGCGGGCGAACAGATGCAGCACACGCTCCGCGCAATCGGCCGCCCAGCGCGCGAGGAAGACGTGGCTTTCGCGATCCAGCGGACCACCTCGATGCACGGCAATAAATCGTCGGTCTCTCATGGTTGGCAGATGGGCGGGATGTTCGATGCCGGACTGCGCCGCAGTATAGCGCTCGAAGGTGGGAAGCGCCATGCAGGATACCAGCAGCGCGATCAGGGTGGCCGAACGTCGGGACAGATGCCGAAATGCGGATAAATCAGACTTTCGAAACAATTTGAGCCGCAAGGAGATGCACAGGTCAAAAACCAGGTAAAGCGGTTAACCCTTGTCGTTAAGTTCGAGGCTGGGTACGGTTATGGCATCTTGAATATGGGGCTAAAAGGGTGGGGTGCCGTCGCGGTATTTTTGCTGTGGGCGGAGTTGCAGGCGGTGGCCATCACCATCGGGGCGGGGCCGGTCATCGGCACGAACAGGAATCCGAATGTGCCCTACACGGGCGGCGGGGTGTGGTACCAGGAGTTCCAGGATTGGAAGTCGTCCGACCTGCGGGCGCTGGACACCAACGCGGATAATTATTCGTTTCCGGACAGCAACGACACGTCGCGCGACCTGGTGGCGTTCTACAGCCACGATGACGGGACGAATATCTACTTCCGGATGGATTTCTTTGACCTGGGCTACAACGTGGAGACGTGGGGCCTGGATATCTATGTGGCCATTGACTGCATGCCGGGCAGCGGGAACAGCAATTTGCCGGACAATGTCGAGACCGTCACCGATCATCCCTGGGAAATGGTGGTGGCGGTCTATGATCAAACGTACCGGAGCCTGTACGGGGTCAGCGGCCCCCTCAACACGAACCTGTACCTCGGCAGCTACTGGCGCAGCGACCTGGACGGCGTGGAGTTCGGCATCAAGCGGTCGGCGCTGACGGATCTCGGCTGGGACGGTGTTTCGCCCTTCCACCTGCAAGCCTACACCTGCAAGGATAACCCGGGCGGCAATAACGAAATCCCGAACGGCAGCGACCTGGTGGATTGCCTCGGCACGCTGACCCGCAACACGGGTGCGGGCGTCGGCCGGCTGGAGGGCGGGGTGTTGTCGTCCGCAACCACCGGCCGCGCGAAGTACGCGGTCATTGCCCACGCCAACCAGTCGGTCGCGACCAAGGGCGGCACCCAGGGTCATATCTTCACCGACCGGAGCGATGTAGGAAAGTATCCCGGTTTCATCCGGCTCATTGATTCCGCCGAGATGCTGAACGTGCCCATGAATCTGCACATCAGCGGCACCCTGCTGATGTCGTTCCAGTGGGCCACCCAGAACCCGGTCGAGGCCGGCTACCCCAACCGCGATGGGCCGACCTTTCTGAACCGGGTGAAGAAATTTGTGACGCCGGGCCAGGGGCCGGGTTCGTTGATCGGCGGGGTGCTGGCCGAGCACATCATGCCGTATTTCGAGGGCGAGGTGAACCGCAAGAGCATCGCGCAGAACACCGAACTGGTGCAGAACCTGTTCGGGTTGGGCGTGAACGACATGAAGGTGATGCACATCCCGGAGCGGGTGTTTCACACCAACACGAACAGCCCGTATGTGAATCCGGCGGGTCCGATCAAGGGCAAGCCGTTCGAGGACATCGTGGCCAGCGGGTTCCCCGCCACCTACCTGGACGAAGTGACGCACCTGCACTGGTGGTTCTATCCCAACGAAACCAACAACGCGGGCTGGACCGACAGCAACTGCGGGCGCTGGGCGGGCGGTCAGGGCAACGACGAGGAGCCCTATCACCACAAGGTGCACAAGATCAACGGCGTCTACTGTTTCATGATCAACGACCGCGAGGACCAGGAGAAATTCGGCAACGACGGGGACGGCATGCAGACCGCCACCCGCTACGTGCTGCTGCAGAAGGCGCGCTCCGCCGACTCCTCGCAACTGACCCTGGTGTTTGACGACTGGGAGGCGTTTGCCGGCAATTCGTTTGCCAGCCCGGAGCCCAACAACAACGCCGACCAGTGGGATCGCACCATCCGCTGGGCGGCCAATCATCCGTGGATCGAGCTGGTGAATTTGAAGGATGTGCTGGGCTGGGCGCTGGCCGATCCCTCGTGGGTGGTGGATCACGGCTACGTCTACGACAAGTCGTCCCAGACCTACGAGTGGCTCAAGCGGGCCAGCGAGCAGAGCTACGATCACTGGTATTACGGCTCCGGCCTGGAGACGAGTTTCTATCACCGCGTACCGCCGGTGAAGGATGATTGGGCGCCGGGCGGCATGAAGAAGTACGGCGACCTGAACGCCACCAACACCCTGATCCGCGACAGCTGGGACCGCGTCCAGTCCATCACCGCGCCCGCGCTCAAGAAGCTGGCCGAGTGGTCCTACAGCGCGATGATTTACGAGACGGCGTGGCATGACGAGGACGCCAACCCGGACCAGTACAAGTCGCGCAACTACCAGGTGGATTTCAACCGCGGGCCCGCCCAGGGCAACTGCGACACCTCGGTGGCCGACACCACGTATGACAAGACCTCCGGCTGGGCCCTCAAGCTGCATGGCCACGTGCGCGACCTGGGGGTCTTGAAGGCCGCCTCCGACTGGGTGCAGCAGGTGAAGGACGGCACCCAGGGGGCGACGCCCACCGTGTTTGCGGCGGACCTGGACGACGACCAGTTGTGGGAGTACGTGGTGTGCAACAACCGGGTGTTTCTGTGCTTTGAACGGTGGGGCGCGCGGTTGGTGAAGGCCTTTGTGTTTGATCCGGCTCTGAACGGCGGCGACGCGGTGGCCGTGGTGGGCGTCTCCGTTTCCAATCCACCAGAGGAAACGGAAAACGAGGGCGCGGACAACAACCGCTGTTCAGCCTTCAAGGACCGGTTCTGTTCCGGCCAGAACGACGCGTATGTGGACATGGATTTTGCCGCGACCGCGCCGGTGGCGTTGCCCGAGGGCTGGCAGTTTGTATCCGAGGACGGCCGCATCACCAAGGTGGTGCAGCTTCAGCCCGGCCGCGAAGTGGTGCAGGTGGAATACCGCATGGATCCCGCGGTGGGCACACTCTACACGCGCTACGGGCTGGGCCCCAACCAGCTGGACCTGATGGTGCGCGGGCACAGCAACCTGGTGGGCGCGGCCGACGCGTCCTACCGAGGTCTTCGCAACACCCAGGGCGGCGCGGCCTATGTGGTGGCCGGGCGCAACGTATCGTTCATCAACAGCGTGGCCAACGCGGGCTGGGATCACCGCGAAATGCCGCTGCTAGAACAGTACGAAACCCAGAGCAGTTCCACCAACTGGACGGTGGCCCTGGCCTTCAGCGAGGCCAGCGCGCTTGATCTGGATGGCGACGGGCTCAACAACACCAACGAATTTCTGGTCGGCACGGACCACGAGAAGTGGGACACCGACGGCGACGGAATTCCAGATGGCTATGAAGTCGACAACGGTTTGGCGGCCACGGTTAACGATGCGTGGACGGATAGCGACGGGGACCGCATGGCCAACTGGGCGGAGTACATCGCGGGCACGGCGGCGGGCAGCTCTAACTCCTATTTTGCCGTGGCCGCGCCGGGCCTGCCGGGGGCGAGTTTCCTGATCCGTCACAGCACGGCCAGCGGGCGCCTGTACGAAGTTCTTTTCTCCGACGACCTCGCCCACTGGCAATCCTTCGCCGACACCAACATTCCGGTGGGCCGCTATTTGGAGTCCGGTGCGGGTAATGAACACACCTTCACCGACGACTACAGCGCGGCCACCAGCGGCGCCGCGCCCACCAATGGCATGCGCGCGTATGGGATCAGGGTGGTGAAGCCGTGAAGAGTTGCAGGTTACAAGTTGCAGGTTGCAAGTTTGGAGTCTGATGATCCTCATCGGTATCGGGGTCAAGTTCCCTCAACCTGCAACCTGCAACGTGGAACTTGCAACTTGTAACTTGTAACTACATCTCCCTCATCCTCATCACCGCGGCCGCATCCAGTGTGCCGGTTCCGTAATTCTTCACGCCGGCGGACAGGGCTGCTTTCATGGCGTCGATGGCCTGGTTGGCGGTGGCTTTGGGGTGGCGGTTCAGGTAGAGCGCGAATTCGCGCGCCACGTAGGCGCTGGAGATGGAGGTGCCGGCGTAGGAACCCGCGGGGCCCTGATAGCCGATGGGCATGGTGGCGGCGCCGGGGGCGGCCAGATCCACGAAGTCGCCATAGTTTGAGCTCTTCCAGGGTTGGCCTTTTCCATCCAGCGCGGCCACCGCGACCACGCCGGCGTAGGAGGCCGGGTACAGCCGGGTTCCGGTCGGCTCGTTGCCCGCCGCCGCCACCACCACCGCGCCGCGCGACTGCGCATAGGCCACCGCGTTGGCGATGAACCCGCTGTCCGTTTCCGAACCCCAGCTGAGGTTGATGACGCGTGCGCCCTGATCCAGCGCATAGGTGATGCCGCGCATCAGGGTGAAGTCGGTGGTCAGGCCGCGGTCATCAAAGGCGCGCACCGCGAGCAGCGGCACCCCCTCGTCGGAAGCGGGCGTGCCGCGCGGTTGCACCGAACCGGCGGCCACCAGGGCCATCTGGGTGCCGTGTCCGGCGGTGTCGCCCAGGCTGCGACTCGGGTCAAGGGCATCGTAGCGGCCGACCACGTTGGCCTCGGCATCCGAGCCCGCGCGCAGGCCGGAGTCCAGAATGGCCAGCCGGGGTGCGCCGACGGCGGCGGCGGGTATGGATCGCGAGGTGGCTTCTTCGCGACTCTCCTCCACGGAAGGCGCGGGCAACTGGTGGACATAGTTGGGCTGGGCTTCCTGTAGAAGTTCATTGCGGGCCAGTTGCGCCAGCAGGTCGGGGATGTTGGTGCCGGCGGGCAGGCGTATGCGGTAGACGCCGAGGCCGGGCACGCTGCCCACCACCGTGCCGCCGATCTGGGCCAGCAGGTTGCGGAAGGCGTCCAGCGTGGTGCCCGCCCGCACCGTGACCAGGATTTCGTCGGCCACAAAAGCCGGTCCGCCGCTGGGGGCGCGGGTGACCACAAACGCCTGGTCATCGGTCTGCATGGGTTGGGCGGCCTCGCGGCCTTTTTGACCGAACACCTGGATTTCGGTCAGCCGGGGCAGGGTGCCGAGCGGGCCGGGAATGGATTCCCAGAACACCACATAGGAAAACGGTTGCAGCAGCGCGTCCAGCGCCTCCTCCATGGGGGCCCGGCGGCAGGATCCGGTGATCAGCACATCAATGGAGGGGTCGAGCTTCACCGCCACATCGGCGTGGGCGAACTGCTGGAGGATATCGCGCAGGGGGGCCTGGTGGGCGCGCACGGTGAGCCGGTCGCCCTCGATGCGGACGGTCGGTGGCGCGGCCTGGGCCAGAGCCGGAGCCAGTGCGAGTACAAGACAAGGCAATATCTGCGTGATGCGCATGCCTCACCCTACGCCGCGCCGCGCCGCGATTCCACCCTGATGAGCAATGGGAGAGTGTTCAGTGGCCAGTGTTCAGTGATCAGAGGCTGGTTCCTACTGAACACTGATTACTGAAAACTGATTACAGATCACTGAATAAAGGGCTTGCTACGGCGGGGCCCCCTGCGTACGTTCGCCGCCCATTAGTCCCGAAACACGGTGGAGTAGGGACGGAAGCGAGTGCGTGCCCGCTCCCGGGTTCACGCCAAAGCGGATTTCTCGACGTGCGCGAGCGCGATCGGGACAATAGAGGGAGTTCGACCATGGAAAAGACGGAATTCGTTCCGAACGTAGCGGTGCAGGATCTGTTGGATGCCGGTCTGCACTTTGGACACCAGACCAAGCGCTGGAACCCGAAGATGAAGAAATACATCTTTGGCGCCCGCAACGGCATCTACATCATTGACCTCGAGAAGACCCTGGACGCCCTGAAGGTGGCCATGAACTTCGTCTACGAGACGGTGGCCCGCGGCCGCAGCATCCTGTTTGTCGGCACCAAGAAGCAGGCCCACGAAGCGATCCTCGGCGTGGCCGATCGCACCAAACAGCCGTACATTGTGAACCGCTGGCTCGGCGGCACCCTCACCAACAACATCACGATTCGCAAGAGCGTGTCGCGCATGCGTGAGATCGAGAAGCTGGAAGCCGACGGCTCCACGGCCAAGATGCCCAAGAAAGAAGTGTCGCGCATGCGCAACGAGCTGGAGAAGCTCCACTTCAACCTGAGCGGCATCGCCAACATGGAACAGATGCCCGGCGCCATCTTCATCTTCGACACCGTGCGCGAATCCATCGCCCTGGCCGAAGCCACCCGCCTGAACATCCCGGTCATTGCCGTGGTGGACACCAACAGCGATCCCGACCTGGTGGATTATCCCATTCCGGCCAACGACGACGCGCTGCGCTCTATCGATCTGATCTGCAAGCTGGCCGGTGAGGCCATCGACAAGGCGCAGGCCGAATATTCCCGTATCGCCGCCGAGGAAGCCCGCCGCCGGGCCGCCGAGGAAGCGGCCAACCAGGCGCGCGCCAAGGCCGAGCAGGCCGCCCGCGCCGCCAGTGGCGCGGAGAAGGAAGCGGCCGCCGCGGCCTCCGCCGCCCCGGCCAAGCGCACGGTGCGTCGCAAGAGCGCGGAAGCCAAGCCGGCGGAAGCAGCCGCTGCGGAAGCGGCTCCGACGGAAGCGGCCCCCGCGCCCGAGGCCACTCCGGAAGGCTGATCAACCATTCCTGGTAGGGCGGGCACTCCGTGGCCCGCCGCGGCGCGCGCCCTACCCATCGAAGATCATCGAACACAACATTTGAATCACAGGCAGGTCGTTTATGGACATTTCAGCAGCGATGGTAAAGGAGCTCCGCGACGAGACGGGGCTGGGCATGATGGAGTGCAAGAAGGCGCTCATCGAAACCAATGGCGACAAGGCGGCGGCCATCAAGGTGCTGCGCGAGCGCGGCATGGCGATTGCCGGCAAGAAGGCGGACCGCGTGGCCAAGGATGGCCGGGTGGCCTGCGACATCTATGACGGCGGCCGCACCGGCGTCATGATCGAGGTGAACTGCGAGACCGACTTCGTGGCCCGCAACACCGTGTTCCAGGCGTTTATGAAGGACCTGGTGGCCCAGGCCCGCGGCGTGGCCGACAACGCGCTGGCTGAAACCGCCAAGGCGCAGGTGCAGGCCAAGATCGCGGAAATCGGCGAGAACCTGATCGTGCGCCGCAATGTGCGTTTTGCCGTGCAGGGCGAAGGCATCATCGCCGGCTACATCCACCTCGGCGAGAAGGTCGGCGTGCTGCTGGAAGTCGGCTGCACCCAGGCCGCCACCGTGGCCAAGGAAGCGTTCCGCGATGCGGTCAAGGACGTGACCCTGCAGATTGCCGCCAGCAACCCGGCCTACCTCGACCGGGCCAGCGTGCCGGCCGACGTGATCGCCGCCGAACGCGAAATTTACGCCAAGCAGGTGGAGAACAAGCCGGCCAACATCGTGCAGAAGATCGTGGACGGCAAGCTGGAGAAGTTCTACCAGCAGGGCTGCCTGATCGAGCAGGCGTTCGTGAAGGACCCCGACGTGTCCATCACCGAAATGCTGGCCGCCCGCGGCAAGGAAGTGGGCGACACCCTGACCGTGCGCCGCTTTGTGCGCTACCAGGTGGGAGCCTGACGCTTTTCCGGGATCGCTGCCATGGGCAAGAAATCTGGTCTCACCCAACTGGGTCGCAAGACGCCGCTCCCGGCGTCGCCGGCCCGGGCCCGGCTGGAGGCCTTTCCCAATCGCCACCCGGACCGCGACTACACCATTCGCTTTGACTGCCCGGAATTCACCTCGCTGTGCCCCATCACGGGCCAGCCGGATTTCGGCCGCATCGTGATTGAGTATGTCCCGGACCGGCTCTGCCTCGAGAGCAAATCCCTCAAGCTGTACCTCGGCTCCTTCCGGAACGAGGGCTCGTTCGCGGAGAGCATCACCAATCAGATTCGCGACGATCTGGCGAAGGCCTGCCGGCCCCGTCGCCTGAGTGTCACGTCCGACTTCACCCCGCGCGGCGGCATTGGCATTCGCGTGGTGGCGGCCT
>CAYTVN010000146.1:0-8482 GCA_964441655.1 uncultured Verrucomicrobiota bacterium
TCGAAGATCTGGGCCTGGATGGTCACATCCAGCGCGGTGGTCGGCTCGTCCGCGATCAGCAGCGCGGGCTCCAGCATCATGGCCATGGCGATCATCACGCGCTGCCGCATACCGCCGGACAGCTCATGGGGCAGACTCTTCATGCGCTGCGCCGGATCGGGCAACCCCACCCGGCCCAGCCACGACTCGCCCAGGGCCCACGCCTCCGCGGCGCTCACCGGACGATGCAGCAACACCGCTTCCGCCAGCTGGTGGCCGATGGTATGCAGCGGGGACAAGGCGGACATGGGGTCCTGGAAAACCATGCTGATTTCGCGTCCGCGCAGCGCGCGCATCTCGGCGATGGGCAACCGCAGCAGGTCGCGGCCATCGAGATGGATGCTCCCGCCGACCAGGCGGGCGGGCGGCGACGGCAGCAGGCGCATGGCGCTGAGGGCGGTGACACTTTTCCCGCAGCCCGATTCGCCCACCACGCCCAGGGTTTCGCCGCGGCGCACGGCCAGGCTGACTCCGTCCACGGCGCGCACCGGACCCGACTCGGTGTCGAATTCGATGGCGAGGTTTTCGATGGTAAGCAGTTCGTTCATTCCATCCGGCTGAAAGGTTTGGGGTCAAATGCCTGGCGCACGCCTTCGCCCACGAAGACGCCGAGCAGCATCACGATAAACAAGGCCAGCGAGGGATAGAGGGAAAGCCACCACGCCCACAGGTATTCCTGGCCCTGGGCCATCAGGTCACCCCAACTCGGCGTGGGCGGGGGAAGGCCGAAGCCCAGGAAATCGAGCGCGGCCAGGGTGCCGATGGCGCTGACCAGGGAGAACGGGAAGAATGTAATCAGGGGGACCAGCGCGTTGGGCAGGATGTGCCGGTACATGATGAGGTAGCCGGGCAGGCCCAGCGCACGGGCCGCCTCCACAAACGGCTGGCGGCGCAGGCGCAGGAATTCCGCCCGCATGTAATAGGAGATGCCGATCCAATTGAACAGGCCGTAGCAGATGAGCAGCAGGGAGAAGCTGCGGCCGAACACCGAGCCCATCAGCATCAGGATGTAGAGGAACGGCAGGGCGTCCCAGATTTCAATGATGCGCTGGCCCACCAGATCCGCCGGCCCGCCGTAGTAGCCCTGCACCGCGCCGAAGAGGGTGCCGAGGATCATGGTGGAAAGCGTGAGCAGCAGGCCGAAAGACATGGCGGTGCGCAAGCCGTAGAGCATGCGCGCCAGCACATCGCGCCCGGAGCTGTCGAGGCCCAGCGGATGTCCGGCCACAGGGCGGAACGGGTAGCGGATTTCCTCGCGCTCGACGCTGACCCGCAGGCGGCCCGCGGAGGTTTCCAGCACGAGCGGCTCCACCCGCGCATCGAACCGCTGGCGGGCCAGCGCCAGCGCCTGGCCTTGTTCCTCGGACGACAGACTCTGCCACAACGCGGGCACGGTGGCGGGCAAGGCGCCCGTGCGCCCCACCTCCAGGGTGGCGCCCTCCACGCGCTCAGGCGTCATTTCGCGCAGACCGAGGCGGACCGAGCGCGGTGGCGCGGCCCGCGGCACGTAGGGCGGCAGCGAAAATTCAACCGGACGCCCCAGCGCGTTTCGCCCGGAGGCAACCACGGCGGCGGCGGTTTCGTTGCGAAGCCGTTGCTGCACCCCGTCGCGAATCACGGCCGGAATTTCCCACGCCTTCTCCAGCGATTGCCCATCCTCCCGGCCATCCGCGACCCCGAAGAAAAAGCCCGCCGCCACGCCGCGGGAGACCGTCCAATCCGGCGCGACCTGCACGGTGGCCCGATGCGGTTCAGGCGCGAGCGTCAGCTGCACCACATCCGGCAGGGCGATGGAGGCGGGCTGGATGATTTCCCGCGGGCCGTAGGGATGCAGCGTCCACCAGATGCGATTGCGCGGGTCGGCGCGAAAGCGTTCGCTGGCGGCGAAGGTCTTGAAATTCACGCGGGTGAGATGCCCCTCCCCCAGCAGATCGCGTTCTGAAACAAAGCGAAACATGGGGACCAGCGTGCGGCCCTCGAAGCGGATCAGCAGCGGACGCTCGTTGCAGATCAGTTCCGCGGCCAGGCTCAGCAGGTAGAGCCCCACCAGCAGGCACAGGGACCACCAGGCGCGACGCATCCCGCGGAACCGCTGCCAGCGGCGGCGGGTCACCGGGTGCATCCAGGCGCTGGACAGAAGCTTCATCGCTGAAACGTGATCCGGGGATCAATGAGCAGGTAGCAGAAGTCGGAGAGGATGCGGCCCAGCAAGCCGAGCAGCGCGGTCAGCCCCAGGATGCCCATGAACAGCATATAGTCGCGGGACACAATGGCTTCCAGGCTGAGCAGGCCCATGCCGGGAATCTCAAACACTTTTTCGATCAGCACCGAGCCGGCAAACATCACGGTCAGCACGCCGCCGAATCCGGTCGCCACGGGGATCAGGGCGTTGCGCAGGGCGTGCCCCCACACGGCGCGGCGCAGGCTGCCCCCCTTAGCCAGCACGGTGCGCACATAGTCCTGGCTGATTTGTTCCAGCAGGGAGTTTTTCACCAGCAGGGTCAGCACGGCGAAGTTGCCGATCATGTAGCAGAGCAGAGGCAGGAACATGTGGTGGGCGATATCGAACACCTTGCCGGAGGTGGAGAGCGTGTCGAATTCGATGGACTGGAACCCCGAGACGGGAAACCAATCGAGCGCAAAATCGTTCGTGCCGCACAGCAGGGATTTCAACACCATGCCGAAGGCGAAGGCCGGGATGGCGTAGCCGGTGAAGACAAGCGCGCTGGAGGCCGCGTCGAAACCGCTGCCGTGGCGCAGGGCCTTGGCGATGCCCAGCGGGATGCAGATCAGGTAGGTCAGCACAAAGCCGGTGATGCCGAAAATGAGGGACACCGGGAAGCGCTGGCTGATCATCTGCCAGACCGTTTTGTTGGGATACAGGTAGGATTCCACCTTCAAGCCCATGCGATCGGTGACCAACCACTTCCAGTAGCGCTGCGGAATGGGCTTATCGAAACCGAAGTGGGCCTCGATGGCCTTGCGCTGCTCGGCGCTGATGGCGGGCCCGGAGCTGGCCCCGCGGGCCGTGTCGCCCAGGCCACGCATGCGGACCAGGGCCTGTTCCACCGGCCCGCCGGGCACAAACTGGCAGATGGCGAAGCAGGCGAAGGTGATGCCGATGAAGGTCGGCACGACCAGCAACAGGCGGCGGATGAAATAGCTGACCCTATCCATGGGGTGAGTCTAGCGCAGGTCCTTGGAAAAGGCACGCCACGGGCTTACTGGCGGAACATCTCGTCAAAGGAAACCGCCGCGGGACGGCGCGGCAGGGGCTGGCCTTCGGCCTGGGCGGCCTCCAGGTCGGCCACGGCGTCCTCGTCGTACCACCACAGACCATAGGCCGCACGTTCATCGCCGTGCTTGCCCAGCACGTGGGCCGGCATGCCGAACTTGTTCCAATAGAGCAGGCGTGTGTAGTTGAGGTTCCACAACAGCACATAGGGGATATCCTGGACCAGCAGCGCATCCAGCTCGCGCAGCAGGGCGTTGCGGGTCTGCACATCAAACTCCGTGCGCTGGCGGGCGATCAGGGCATCCACTTTTTCGTTCTTGTAGCCGGTGATGTTCTGGCTGGCCGGACGATCCGCCTCGGCCGAAGACCATTGATACTCGGGATCGCGCCACAGCCCCCCGCCCCAGGCCGCCCACGTCATGTCATAGTTGAACTCATCCATGTCCTTCATCCAGGCCGACCAGTCCTTCTGGACCAGATCCATCTGGATGCCCACGTCCTTGAGGTCCTCCTGGTAGATGACCAGGAATTTGTCGGTGGAGGCATCGCGGGTGAGGAAGTTGAAACGGAACGGCTTCCCGTCCTTGTGCAGCAGCCCGGTGGCGCCGTCCACTTTCCAGCCCGCCTCGGCCAGCAGGGCGCGCGCCTGTTCCTTGTCGAAGCCGATCAGCTCGTTCGGGCAGGGATGCTCGGGGTCGTACAGATCCTCGAAGTAGGAGCGGTGCAGGAAGTACTGGTCGTACATGAGGGTGCGGTTCATTTTCTCGCGGTTCAGCAGAAGCGCCATGGCCCGGCGCACCCGCACGTCGTCGAACGGCGGCTTGCGGGCGTTCATGGCAAAGCCCTGGAAGCCGATGGGGTTGTAGTTCTGCACCTTCTGCTTCACGATCCAGTTGCGGTCGAAGCGGTCCCCGCTGGTCTGGTTGACCCACTGATGCGCGGTGTACACGGCGTAGAAATCCAGGGTGCCCTTCTTGAAGGCCTCGAACGCGTTGTCGCGCTCCTGGAAATACAGGAAGGTCAGCCGGTCCAGGTTGCCCAGGTGGGCGGAACCCGGCCGGGCGCGCCGCCAGGCATCGGGCCGCCGGTCCAGCCGGCAGGAAAAGCCTTCCTTCAACTCGCCGATGCGGTAGCCGCCCGAGACCACCGGGAATTCAAAGTTGATCTTGTTAAAGTCCTGGGTGGCCATGATGTGCTTGGGCAGGACGGTCAGTCCGGCCAGGGTGAGCAGGTTTTTCCAGTGCACCTCGCGGGCCACGAAGCGGATCTCGTGCTCGTTGATGACCTGCGGTTCCTCGAAGCGCTCCCAGTCCACCTTGTGCGGGCCGGTCATGTGCTTGGGATCGCGAATCGCCTGCACCGTCCACGCCACATCGTAGGCGGTCAGCGGCTGGCCGTCGCTCCAGGCCGCCTGTTCATCCATCCAGAAGGTGAACGTCTTGCGATCCTCCCCGATGCTCCAGCGCGCGGCCAGGCCGGGCTGGAATTCCAGGGTCAGCGGATGCAGATCGAGCAGGTTCTCGAACAGGGCGCCGAAGATATCCAGCGAGAGAACGGAGGAATCGAGGTAGTAATTCAGGCTCTTGGGGTACGGTCCCGCGAACACGCGCATCTCGCCACCCGGCACGGCCTCCGGGCTGGCCAGCGGGCTCGGTTCCTCCTGCCACGCCGGTTTGGGAAAAAGCTCGTCGCCGGCCCACACCGAACCCGCCACCAACATCGCACATAGAAACAGGCGCATAGTAAAAGCTCCTCGCTGGTCGCGGAAACGTAGTGGCCCGTCGCTCCATCGTCAAGGCGGCCTCCCGTTCCAGACCCACTTTCCCGCGTGAATTCGCGGGCCGACCGCCGTATAGTGACGACAAGGAGAACAACCCCATGAACCTGTTCGCACGTTCGCTCGCCCTCGCCGCCGCGGTAAGCCTGATCGGCCTGACCACCTTCGCGCAGGTGCCCGCCGCCCCCGCCAAGGCTGCCCCCGTCCGCGCCGAAGCGGATACGGCCACCCTGCTCCGCCAGGTGCTGGACAACCAGCGCGCCCTCGATGCCAAACTGGTGGACCTTCAGAAACGGCTGGACTCCGTGTCACAATTCCTGGGCGACCAGCGCGCCTCCACCTTTGACACCGTGGACCGCCGCCTGCGCGACATTCAGGACGACATCAAACGCCTGAATCGCTGAGCCGGCAGCCCTCACCATGCGGGTCACGCCACTTCTCGCCTCCACCTTCCGGTCGGACGGCGGCACCATGTTCGGCCTGGTGCCACGCGCCATCTGGGAGAAAAAAGTGTCGCTGGATGCGCGGCACACCATTCCCCAAAACGCCAACGTCCTGCTGATCGAACTGGCGGACGGGCGGCGCGGATTGGTGGATACCGGCTGCGGCTCCGCGGAGCGGTTTGATGAGCGGGCGCGCGCCCTCAACGGCTTGGGCCCGGGCTGGCCGCTGCTGGAAAACCTCGCCGCGCATCACGTGGCGCCGGACGAAATTTCCTTCGTCGTCTTCACGCACCTGCACTGGGATCACGCGGGCGGCGCCGTCGCCCCGGACTCCCTCGGTCGCACCCTCACGTTTCCCAAAGCCACCCACTATATCCATGCGCTGGAATGGGAGGATGCAACCTCCGGGAATCCCCTGCTCTATAAATCCTATCCGCCTGCCATCGCGCAGGCCCTGCAATCGGCCGACCTGCAACTGGTCACGGACGACGAGGTGGATGTGCTGCCCGGGGTGCGCCTGATCCGGACGTCCGGGCACACCCGCGGACATTGCGCCGTCCTGGTGCACGGTCCCGGCCTGGTCCTCGACCATGCGAACGCGCCCGCGGGGGCGGGCGATCACGGCCTGCTGCTGGCGGGCGATGTCTGCCCGTCCCAGCACAACCTGCGGCTGGTTTTCCAAACCTCCTACGACACCTTCCCGCTGGACACCCGGGCCTGGAAAATGAACTGGCTGCCCCGCATCGCCCGCGAGCGCATGCTGCTGCTGTTCGACCACGACCCCGAGTTGCTGGGCGCCACCATCCGGCCCGATCCGCGCGAGGAGTACGCGGTGGAGACGGCCATCACGGTTTGATTTTTTGAACAGAAAGTTCGCAAAGCACGCGAAGAAGAGTTCGATTATGCATCACTTGTACAAAAAGTCAGACGGATGGACGAAAAAGGTCATTGGGGCCGCCATCGAAGTTCATCGCGAGATCGGGCCAGGCTTGCTGGAATCCATCTATGAGCGATGCCTGCTTCGTGAGCTGGAGTGTCGCACGATTCCTTTCCGCGCGCAGGTCCCGGTTCCCGTCGTCTATAAGGGCGAGGCCATGGAAGGACCCATGCGCTTGGATGTTTTGGTTGATGACTGCCTTATTCTTGAAATCAAAGCCGTCGACCAAATACTGCCCATCCATAAGGCCCAATTACTGAGCTATATGAAGCTGCTGAATCTTCCGGTTGGCCTGCTTATCAATTTCAATGAAGTCATGCTGACGCAGGGCCTGCAGCGAATGCTCCTCAAAGGTGCGGCTGACCCTTGAAATTTCCTTTGCGCGCTTGGCGGTCTTCCTGTTCAACTCCGGAAACATGAGCGACCAATCCCCATCGCTACCCGAGGAGGTGGCGTATCGCCTGCAGCGCTGCGAAGGATTCCTTGATATCAAGATACCGGCCCGGGCCCGCGCGGAATGGGAACAGGTGCCCGCGGAATGGCAGAACCATCCGCTCGCGCAGGCCCAGTTACTCAGCCTGCTGACCGCGGAACGCAACTGGCCGCGCGCGCGCGAAGTGGCCGTGCGCTTTCTTGCCCGATCCCCCGAGATCGCCGCGGCGTGGATCCAGCTCGCCTACACCACGCGCCGGGCGGAAAGTCTGGCCGCGGCAGAACGTATCCTGGTGCAGGCACGCGCCAAATTCCCGAATGAAGCCGTCATCCCCTACAACCTGGCCTGCTATGCCTGCCAGGCGGGGCATCTCGATCAGGCGCGCACGCTGTTGCAGGAAGCACACCAGCTGGACCACCACACCCTGGCTTATGCCGCGCAGGATGAAGACCTGCGTCCGCTGTGGCCGGAGCTACCGGAGGAGTGAGATGAAAGTTGGCATTCTATCGGATAGCCACGGCGATGTGCGCCGCACCACGGCGGGGCTGGACCTCCTGCTGCAACATCCCCTCGCGGCCCTCTGTCACTGTGGCGATATCGGCTCGGAATCCGTCCTGACCGCCCTGTCCGCCGCCTGCCTGCCCCGCCGCATCCCGGTGTATGCGGTGCTGGGCAATGTGGATTTGTTTGAAGGGGAGCTGACCAACTTCCCGGATGGCCTGGGCGTTCGCGTGTGCGGACGAAGGGCCGAACTGGAGCTGGGCGGGCGCCGCATCGTGGTCATCCACGGCGACGACGCCCAGAGTCTGGCCGCCGCGGTGCAGAGCCAGCAGTACGACTATTGCCTGACCGGACACACACACGTGGCGGACGATCACCGCGAAGGTCGCACCCGCATCATCAATCCGGGCGCGCTGCACCGGGCCCGCCCGCCCTCCGTGGCCGTGCTGGATTTGGACACCGATGAGTTGCAGACCTTGTGGCTCCCGGGCTAACCTGCGGCATGTTCACCCCCACGCCGCCCCGCATTCCCGCCCGCCACCGCCCGCGCGGATTCACCATTCTGCACGAGGACCACGACTTGCTGGTGGTGGACAAGGAGCCCGGCGTGCTCACCATGAGCAACCATGCCGACAACCTGGCCACCGTGGAGGCGCAGCTGACCCGCTACCTGCGCAAGGGCAACTCGCGCAGCCGCCACCAGGCGTGGGTGGTGCACCGCATTGACCGCGCCACCTCCGGCCTGCTGGTGTTTGCCAAGAGCATGGCGGTGCAGCAGATCCTGAAAAACAACTGGGACCAGACCCACAAACTCTACCTGGCAGCGGTGCACGGCACGCTGGAAGAAAAGAGCGGTGAGCTGGCCAGCTATCTGGCCGAGGACGCCAACCAGTTTGTGCACACGGTGGCCCATCGCGGACTGGGCACGCTGGCTCGCACCGCCTACACCGTGATCAAGGAAACCCCGGCCCTGAGCATCCTGCGTATCCAGTTGCTGACCGGCCGCAAAAATCAGATCCGCGTGCAATTCGCCGACCGCGGCCACCCCGTGGCGGGCGATCCCAAATACGGCTTCATGGACCGCTTCATGACCCGCATGGCCCTGCACGCGCGCACC
>CAYTVN010000147.1:0-8413 GCA_964441655.1 uncultured Verrucomicrobiota bacterium
GGTCCGGTCAGCTGGGCGCGGCGGGCCTGGATGATTTAACCGAAGAGCCGCCGGATATGCGGAATCCATTGCTGCGTACCCGCGGGTGCCTGATCACACCCCATTTGGCCTGGGGCACCCTGGCCGCACGTCAACGGTTGATGGATGAAGTGGTGGCCAATGTGAAGGCCTTTCTTGCTGGCCAACCCCGCAACGTGATCTCCGGTTGACGCGTTACCACTGCTCGTAATGAACGGCACTCTCGCGGAACCGCGTGCGCGCTTCCGCCCGTTCGGCGGGCCAGCCGATGGCTACCAGGCTGACGGGTATGATGCCGGACGGTAAAGCCGCCACCTCCTTGACCAGTTGGATGCGATCGGCACGAGGATGTATCCCCAGCCAGCAGGCACCCAACCCGAGCATGGTCGCGGCCAGAAGAAGGTTTTCTGTGGCCGCACTGCAATCCTGCAACAAGTAGGACAGGTCGCCGTCATTGGCCTTCTGCAAATCCCCGCAAATGGCGATGCCGGCCATGGCTTGGGTGATAAATCGACCGTTGGTCAGACCGGCGGCCAGCCGCTTCAAGGACAACGGGTTCTGGATGACGACCAAGTGCCATGGATCCTTGGCCCCCGCTGATGGAGCGGCCATGGCGGCCTCCATAAGGTCGTGCAAGAGGCTGGCCTCAACAGGCTGACTGGTATAGCGCCGTGTACTGCGGCGGGCAAAGATGGCTTGCAGTTTATTGTTCATGGCGACAGCGATGTTTCCGTTCATTCCTAGTGGAAAGCGGTGGTCCAATCAAGCCTGTGGGTTGTTCCGGTTCTTATGCAGATGCATGAAATTGTGCTGTTCCGAGTAATGACCTGCATCCCAACACCTGTTATGCTACCAATCAAATTTCCATCCATGAACTCTCCTGACATGCTGGTGACGGGCGGCTGTGGCTTTATCGGATCCCATCTGGTGGAGGCCTTGCTGAAGGAGGGCAAACGCGTACGCGTGCTCGACAATCTTTCCTCCGGATATCGGCGCAATCTGGAGCCGTTTGGCCGCGAGGTCGAAGTGATCATCGGCGATGTGCGCGATCCCGCCGCGGTACAACAAGCCGTGCAGGGTGTGACCGGCATCTTCCATGAGGCCGCGTTGGTTTCGGTGTTTGATTCAATCCAGCGGCCGGCTGATAACCATGCCATCAACGCCACCGGGACGTTGAATGTGCTGTTGGCCGCCCGGGCGGCAGGCGTTCGTCGCGTGGTCCTGGCCAGCACGGCCGCCGCCTACGGGAATGACCCGCAATTGCCCAAGCGGGAGTCCATGACGCCGCAGCCGGAGTCGCCTTACGCCGCGGCCAAGGTGATGTCAGAGCACTATCTGCGCATGGCGTCCTCCCTGTACGGTTTGGAGACGGTCGTGTTGCGCTATTTCAATGTTTACGGTCCCCGCCAGGACCCGAAGTCGCCCTATTCGGGTGTCATTTCAAGATTCTGTGACGATGTGGTGGCCGGGCGCGCGCCCACCCTGTTCGGGGATGGCCTGCAGACCCGCGATTTTGTTTTTGTGCGCGATGTCGTGCAGGCCAACTTGCTGGCCATGTCGGATCGCGTGCCCGGTAGCGGTCAGATCTATAATGTGGCCTCTGGCACAACGGTCTCCCTGCTCGACTTGCTGGACGTGCTAGGTCGCCTGCGGGGTCAGGTCATTCACCCGGTCCATCAGGCGGCTCGGGCAGGGGACATTCGCCACTCGGCGGCCGATATCGCAAAAGCTAACCGGGAATTGGGCTACGCGCCCCGCTATTCTCTCGAAGTCGGGCTGGCCGAATTGCTGGCCTCGTTGCATAATGGAACTCATCTATGAAACCTACCCTCGTCATCATGGCCGCCGGCATGGGAAGCCGTTACGGCGGGCTGAAACAAATTGATCCTGTCGGGCCCCACGGGGAAATCGTCATTGATTACTCGGTATTCGATGCCCTGCGCGCCGGCTTCGGCAAGGTGGTCTTCATCATCCGCCGCGACATCGAACAGGCCTTCCGCGAAGCCGTGGAACCGCATTTCAAGGGACGCATCCCGCTGGATTACGCGTTCCAGGCCCTCGAGGATTTGCCCGCCGGTTTCACCGTGCCGGACGGCCGCCAGAAGCCGTGGGGCACCGCGCACGCCATCCGCGCCTGCCGCGATTTGATCAAGGAACCCTTCGGCGTGATTAATGCCGACGACTTCTACGGCCGCGACGCCTACCAAGGGCTGGCCCGCATGCTGACCCAGCGCAGCGTGAGCGATCCGCGCTACGTGTTGGTGGGGTTCCGCATAGCCAATACGCTTTCCGAGCACGGCGCGGTGTCGCGCGGGGTCTGCAATGTTCAGAACGGCGTGTTGAAGAGTGTCACCGAGCGGACCCACATCGAGCGCAAGAACGGCGTGATCCAGGTGGACATTGGCGGCGCATGGGAGGCGCTGCCCGAAAGCTCCATGGTGTCCATGAATATTTGGGGCTTCACCCCCGCCTTGTTCCCACAGTTGGAGGCGACCTTCGCCGATTTCCTGCGCACCAGCGGAACGCAATTAAAGTCCGAATGTTACATCCCCAGCGTGGTGGATCAATTGATCACCTCGAACCGCGCCGTGGTGGACGTGGTGGAAACATCTTCGCGCTGGCTGGGCATGACCTACCCGGAGGACAAGCCGCTGGTGAAGGCTGGCATTCAGGCCTTGATTGATGCAGGCGAGTATCCGGCGAAACTGTGGGCGTGACCGGTGTGCGCGGGGTCGCATCTTGACATTTGACAAATACCCGCGGCGGTCATTCAGGTGATCAGTTACGACGGGAAATTAGGGAAACCCACCCCTGTGTCCCCTCCAGGGAGGGGATTTCGGATCTGACGGTTACCCAAACTTGGCGTTCTTGGCGCCTTTGCGAGAAAACCTTTTTGACCCCGATTGGGAAACTAAAACACGAACGTCTTGGGCAGTAATTCGCCCAGTGTGCTCTGGTCGTAGGCGGTCAGCTTGGCGCGTGGGGCGATCAGCACGGGCGTCTCCGGTCCGCAGAATTCGGCCAGCACCTGCCGGCACGCCCCGCACGGGAACGGCATCTGCCTTCCACTGGCCACCACGGCCACGGCTTTGAAGGTGCGGCGGTTGGTCGCCACGGCGTGGAAGATGGCGTTGCGTTCGGCGCAGATGGTCAGCCCGTAGGAGGCATTTTCCACGTTGCAACCGGTGATGATCTCGCCCTTGTCCGTGAGCAGGGCCGCACCCACCTGAAACTTGGAGTAGGGCGCGTGGGCCTGGTGTGAGACCTTGGCTGCGGCCTTGAGCAGCTTGAGGGCTACGGTGCGGGAAATACCTTTAGATGCCTTCACGGGACACTTCCTTCCAGAAGCCGAGCACCACAGCTTTCATGCGGGCCATGGCCTGCTTGGTTGATTCCGTAACTTCCTCGTGGCTCAACGCCTGCTTGCTGATTCCGGCGGCCAGATTGGTGATGCAGGACAATCCCACCACTTTCAGTCCCGCCGCGTTGGCGAGCAACGCTTCCGGCACCGTCGACATGCCCACCGCGTCCGCGCCCAAGGTGCGGAAGGCGCGTATTTCGGCCGGCGATTCGTAGGTGGGGCCTGAGTCGGCCAGATAGACACCGTGGGGCAGCGTCTCGCCCGCCGCGGTCCCGGCCTGGGCCAGCAGTTTGCGCAACTTGGTGTTGTAGACTTCCGACTGGTCCGGAAAGCGGGGCCCCCACACCGGGTCGTGCGCACCGATAAGCGGATTTGCACCCAGGAAATTGATGTGGTCGTCGATGATCATCAGCGACCCGGGCTTCAGGTCGGCGCGAACGCCGCCCGCCGCATTGGTGACCATCACCGCTTTCGCGCCCAGCGATTTGATCAAAAAGACGGGCAGGGCGATGGGCGTCCAGCCGACGCCCTCATAGAAGTGACGACGGCCCTGAAAAATCAGGGTCTCGATGCCGGAAGATTCGGCCAGTACCAGGCGTCCGGCGTGACCCACCACGCCGGTTTTGCCCAGACCGGGAATCTCCTCGTAGGGAATGGTGTCCTTGATGGTGAAGGACTCCACCACCTCGCTCCAGCCGGAGCCGAGTATCAGTCCCAGGGTGGGCCGGGCGTTCGGCCAGCGCGAACGGATAAACGACAGGGCCTGATCCAACTGTTTGCGATCCATCATGGCTATTTGGCTCCTACGCGTTCGAGGATAAGTTTGGGTGAGCGCGGACGTGTCGCGGAAATTTTGAAGGCGGTCTTCAACAACTCGTGGGCTTGCGCAAGCTTCTGGTCATCGTTGGCGTGCACCACCAGCAGAGGTTCGCCCTTCTTGACCGGCTCCCCGACTTTCTTGATACCCGAAACGCCGACCGCGAAATCAACCGCGTCATCGGTCTTGGTCCGGCCCGCGCCCAGCACCACACACGCTTTTCCGATGGATTCCGCGTCGGCCAGCGCCACATAACCGGATCGGGGTGCCGGGTAAGCCTTGATGATGCGAGCTGCGGGCAGGCGGGTGGGATCATCAATGACGGAAAGATCGCCGCCCTGTAGATCGACCATTTCCCGGAACTTGGCAAAGGCCGCGCCGGATCGGATGGCCTCTTCCAGCTGACGGCGGGCTTTGGCGCGATCGCGCGCCACCTTGCCCAGGATCATCATTTCTTCGGCGAAGGCGATGGTGATATCGGTGAGGTCTTTGGGTCCCTTGCCCTGCAAGGTCTCGATGGATTCCAGCACTTCCAGCGCATTGCCGGCGGTGCGGCCGAGCGGCTGGTTCATGTCGGTGATCAAGGCCGACATGCCTTTCCCCATGGCCTTGCCGACGCGCACCATGCTCAAGGCCAGCGCGCGCGCATCCTTCTGCGTGCGCATGAAAGCTCCTTTGCCGCATTTTACATCGAGCACCAGGGCATCGATGCCCTCGGCCAGTTTCTTGCACATGATGCTGGCGGTTATGAGCGGGATGGAGGCCACCGTTCCGGTGACATCGCGCAGGGCGTAGAGTTTTTTGTCGGCGGGCGCGAGCTGCTTGGTCTGGCCGATGATGGAGCAGCCGCACTTCTGGATGACGGCGATGAATTCCTGATCGCTCAGATTGGTGCGGTAGCGGGGAATGGATTCCAGCTTGTCGAGCGTGCCGCCCGTGATGCCCAGGCCGCGGCCGGAAATCATCGGAACGGCCAGCCCGCAGCAGGCCACCAGCGGGGCCAGGATCAGCGAAACCTTGTCGCCTATGCCGCCGGTGGAATGCTTGTCCACCTTGGGCCGTTTGATGGCGGAGGTGTCCACCAGATCGCCGGAGCGCATCATGGCGTCGGTCAGTACGGCGATTTCTTTCGGGTTCATACCGCGCAGGAAGATGGCCATGGCCATGGCGGACATTTGGTAGTCTGGCAACTCACCCTTGGCGTAGGCGTTGATAAACTGGCGAATTTCCGGTTCGGACAGTTCGTGGCCGTCCCGTTTCTTTTCGATGATCCATTGAGGAAGCATGGGTGAATCCTTGTGGTTTACAGAAAACTGATCCCGCGGGGCAGGGGCTCGATGCCAAATGTGTGGGCAACGGACTGCGCCACGTCATAGAAGCCCTGGCGAACCCCGAGGCTGACGCCGGGATGACCGGGACGGTAGACCAGCAGGGGAACGATCTCGCGCGTGTGATCGGTGCCCTTCCAAGTGGGATCGTTGCCGTGGTCGGCGGTGACGATCAGCACGTCATCTGCGCCCAGGCAGGGCAGGAAATCCTTCAGCCAGGCATCGGTCTGCACCAGGCAATCGGCGTAGCCCCTGGCATCGCGGCGATGGCCGTAGAGCATGTCGAAATCAATGAAGTTGGCGAACAGAAATCCGTGTTTCATGGTTGAGGCGTAGCGTTCCACGGTCTTCTGCGAAGCCAGGTTGTTGCCGGTGTGGTCAGTGTGGGTGATGCCCCGGTGGGCGAAGATGTCTTCGATCTTGCCCACGGCATAGACGTCCACTCCGCGTTCTTTCAGTCGTTCCAGGATGGTGCGCTCCGCGGGCTGGAAGGCGTAGTCACGCCGGTCCTCGGTGCGCTTGAACGAACCCGGCTGGCCGCTGAAGGGTCGGGCGATGACCCGCCCCACGCGATACGGATCACAAAGTTCGCGGGCGATTTCGCACGCCCGATAGAGCTCGGGCAGCGGAATCACATCGATGTTGCACATGATCTGGAACACGGAATCGGCACTGGTGTAGACGATCCACGCGTTTTCCTTCATGGAACGTTCGCCCAGCTCTTCCATGATGCCGACCCCGCTGGCCGACTTGTTGCCGATCATTTTGCGCCCGGTCTTGAGCTCGAATTCCGCCACCAGTTCGGGCGGGAAGGACGGCGGTCCGGGCGGGAACAGGTGAAAGCCGGGTTGCAGCAGGAGGCCGCCGATTTCCCAATGGCCGGTGACGGTGTCCTTGCCCTGCGACACTTCGCGCATAGCGCCGAAGCTGGCCAGTGGGCGTTCCACCGGAGCAACGCCTTCGATACGCAATGGTTGTCCGGTCATGGGCAGGATATTGCCCAGGCCCAAGGCCTGCAGGGTGGGTAACTTTAATCCGCCCACGGCGTTCGCGATATGGGGCAGGGTGGCTGCGCCTTCGTCGCCGTAGTCACGCGCATCCGGCGCGTAACCGATGCCCACGGAATCCAGCACAATGAGAAATACGCGCATGAAAGAGTGCCTCTTAGCCTTCGGATAAATGAAGTTCGTCCACGATGGCAACAATCATGGAGCGGACGGGGCCATCGGTGGACGACGCGACCTGGCGAGCTCCGCTGCCCTCGTCCAGCACCAGAACAATTTCTCCGACGCCTGCGCCCACCGTGTCCACAGCGACGATGTAGCCGCTGGCCGGTTGTCCTGCGGCATCCGTTTTTTCCACCACCAGCATCTTTTTTGCGGCGTACCACGGATGGTGGATGGTGGAGTGGATGGAGCCGATGACGCGTCCGGTAAACATGTCAGGTATCCGCCCCGGGAATATGCAGATGATCCACGATGCCCACAATGGCGTGATCCACCGGCACAAAGACCGGCTGCAACGTCATGGCGGCCTCGCGTCCGCCTTCGTAATACACCAGTTCGCCCAGGCCGGCCATGCGGGTGCCATCGACACAGACAAGGGCGGCGCCCTTGGGCTGGCCGAGTTTATCCAGCGGTTGCACCAGCAGCATGGGCACGCCGGTCAGGCCTTCATACACCTCGCAGAGCACCACCTGCCCTATGACTTTCCCGAGCAGCATCAGCTGGCCTCCCCATCCAGATCCATCATGACCGCGCTGCCAAACGGGCTGGGGGTGGCGGCACGCTCATTCATGGCCTCGTGCGGCATGGGCAACACGCGGTATTCCAGGGCCGTGCCCAGGCGGCTTGATACAATATCCATGGCCGCCTCCAGATCGTGCAGCTCGCCCTGGAAAATACTCAGTCCTTTCCCGGATAATTCCAGATCGGCCAGGCGTAGTTCCACCAGACCGATGGGCGTGCCCTTGAGGGCCAGTTCGGCGGCGCGCACATTGGAGGCCACGGTCGGGGTTTCAATGACGGCCATGGCGCCGGTGCAGGTGACCCGCGGCGCATCGAGGATGGCGTCGTGGACTTGGGGATGAACATCGGCCAGCAGCACGGAATCCAGCACGCTGTCGCCGCCCCAGAACAGGCCTTCCTGAAACGACTCGTCCACCGAGCCGGTGGAGCCGCCGATGACGGTCAGGTAGCGTCCGCGGCTAATGGTGCCGCAACGCACGAAGGCGATGGGGGCCTTCTTCAGCATTTTGTCCGTGGCGTACATACCTTTGGGGATGTCCCGGAACTCCACCACGGCCATGGCCGGGTATCGCTTCATCACGTAATCCTGAAGTGATCCACGAGCACGCAGCGGCGCCACCGGGAAAAGGTGCGCGGGCCGGTCAGACCTTCGCCGGTCGGGCTCGCGATGGTGAAGGAACAGAAACCTTCGCCCTCCAGGCCTAGGCCGGCCTGGGAGCGTCCATTCTTAACGAAAATGCTGCAGTTGCACTCCTTGGCCATGCGGCTGAGCTTGTCAATATTGCGCGAGTGCATGATCGCGGTGTGCCGGTTGCCACCTTCGGTCTGGATGGCCAGATCAATGGCGTAGTCGCACGAGGGCACGCGGCAGATGGGCAGAATGGGCATCATCTGCTCGGTCCACAGCAGGGGATGATTTTCGTCCACCTCCACGATGCCCAACCGCACGCTGCTGGGCACGTTGATGCCCAGCTTGGCCAGGATGACATCCGCGTTCTTGCCGATCAGGTCGCGGTTGATGTGGGCCTCCTTACGGGGGCCGTGCATCTCCGAGAATATGACTTTTTCCAGCGCGGCCAGCTTGCCCTTGTCGATCAGCACCGCGTTGTTCTGCTGCATGTGCTTGATCAATTCGTCGGCC
>CAYTVN010000148.1:0-8389 GCA_964441655.1 uncultured Verrucomicrobiota bacterium
GGCAGGCAGCCCGCCCAGCACTTCGCGCGCCGGCGGCAGCGATCGCTGGCGTCGCCGCCACCAGCCGGGCAGCGCCTCCATCGATCGACCGGCCCGGTCGGCCGCCGGTTCCGCCGTCAGGCGCGCGAACATGTCGAGGTACTTCTTCTCGACGATCGGCCACGCGTAGTGCGCCTGGAAGAACCGCCGGCCGTTGCGGCCGAGTGCCGCCGCGGTCGCCGCCGAGCCCTCGAGCACCCGCACCGCCTCGACGAACTCCGGATAGCTCTCGTAGTACAGCCCGGCGTTGCTGCGCATCGCCTGGCCGCGCAGCACGTCGCAGCGGCCGTTGGCCAGCACCGGCTTACCCATGCCCCAGGCTTCGAGCGCCACCATCGACAGGCTCTCGAAGTACGACGGCATGATCAGGAACTCGGCCGCCCGCAGGGCGTCGTACTTCTCCTGATCGCTGACGAAGCCGATATGCCTGATGCGCGGGTGGTCGGGCACGGGCAACACCGGAGTGCCGATCAGCACCAGCGTCAAGCCGCCCGGCGTGATCTCGCTGTAGCGTTTCCAGAAGTCGAACAGCTCGGCGCAGCCCTTGTTCTCGTCGATGCGGCCGATGTAGATCGCCGTCCGGCCGTCGATGCCGGTGCGGCGGCGGAAGCGTTCGCCGTCGGCGTCGGCAGGCAGTTCCGAGCCGACCCCCACCACCACCCCCGGCACGTCGTCGTGCCCCGCCACCGCCGTGAGCAGCGCGCGCTCCTCGGGCGAGTTGTACATGCAGGCGCGGACGCCGCGCAGGATCGGCTTGAAGATCTCCAGGCCGAGTACTTCGTCACGCTCGGCGGTCGGCACCAGGATGGCCTTGTCGGGCACCGCGCGGGCGCCATGCCAGGCGTGGTAGTAGCGCATGCTGAAGAACAGCACGAAGTCGTAGTCGGCTTGGCGCTCGGTGAGATGGCGGATCAACGCCGGGCTGGTCGGGCCTTCGGACTCGAGCCAGGCGAGTTCGTCGTTCACCGAGTGCGGCGCGTCGAACACGCGGCGCGACCAGGCGCCGAAGTCCTGCGGCGACCGGGTCCGCGACACCGGGAACCGCCGCACCTCGATGCCCGACTCGCGCGCGGCGCCGGGGGCATAGTCGTTGGCCCACGAGATGTAGTCGCGGGCGCACGTGGTCAACACCTCGACAGCGACGTGCTTCGCCAGGTGCTCCGCGATGTATCGGGCGTGCAGCTCGGCGCCGCCGTTGATGTCGGCGCCGTAGCGTTGAACGACGACCGCGACCTTCACGCCAGCGGATCCGCGTCGGGTGGCGGACCGGCCGGGGCCGCCGGCTCGGCTGCCGCCGAGCCCGGCTCGGGCGCGTCGTCCCCGCCGTCGTCCCCGCCGTCGCCGTCGTCGCCGCCGTCGCCCGCCGGCGCGCCCATCGCGCCGCCAGGGGCGCCGAACCCCGGTCCGCGCCGGCCGCGGCGGCGGCGCCGCCGTCGCCGGCCGCCGCCGCCGGCCGCCGAACCGCCCGGCCCGCCGCCGACCCCGGGGACGCCGGCCTGTTCGACGGTGCCGCCGGCGTTCTCCACCGCGTCCTGACGGCGTTCCCGCGGCGCCACGGCTTCGGGCCGGTACTGGACCACGCCTTCGAGAGCGCGGACCCGCCGCTCGGCGAAGTCGAGCCGGCTGGACAGCGCTTCGACGCGCATCTTGAGGTTCTTCAGCTCGATGCCGCTGCGTGTCGTCTCGACGACGAGGTTGTGCAGCACCTCGTAGTAGAGCGAGTTCCACGCCGCCCGGTCGATGCGCGCCTGCGCCATCGTCCGGGCGAAGTGCTTGTTGAGGTCGGCCTGCTGGTGGAGCGCGTGGACGATCGTGTTGGGGTTGAAGAACAGCTTGAGAATCGGGTTCAGCCAGCGGCGCATCGTCCGCAGCAGCCCGCGGTGCGTGTCGTAGAGCGTGCTGTCCTCGAACTCGTAGGGCGACTCGATCGGCGGCAGCGTCGAGTCCTCGGGCGGCCGGCTGCGGCGGAACTGGTCGAGCAGATCGGAGCGCAGGTTCCTGGGGTCGAGGAACTTCTCGAGCCGGACGGTGGCCAGCTCGCGCACCTGTGCCTCGGTGTAGTCGACGCCGCGCTTGTCGCGGATCCGGCGGCGGATCTGCTCCATGATCTGCTCGACGTCGACGGAATCGGAACGTACCTGGAAATCGGACATGTGACGGACCCTCAGGCCTTCGACCCGTGCGTGGTATGACGGCGGCGGCTGGCGAATTCCGGCGCCTCGCGGATGCACGTGCCCAGGATGCCCACCGACTGCCCCAGCGCCTTCATGCCCATGCGCGGCGCCACCGCGGGCGCGTCGCCCACGGTGGGGAAGCCGTTGGCGTCCGGCGTCAGCGTCTCCCAGTTCTGGAAGAGGCGGCCCCACGGCGAGTTCAGGGCGGCGTGCATCTTGCGGTCGGCGTTCAGCGGATACCAGAAGCTGTCGTGATAGATGACGCTGGCGATGTAGGCCCACGGCGCCAGCACCGTCTTCAGCGACCACTCGATCGGCTTGCGCAGCGGGCCCCAGTAGATGCGGTGCTGCATCTTCGAGGCGAACGTCATCTCGCGGAACGGGCCCTCGAAGTGCCAGTTCTCGTTGGCGGCATCGACGTCGCCGACGATCCGGATGTCGCGCGGGTCGCCGCAGCCGAGGCCGCGCTCGTGGGCCAGGCGAATGAACTTGATCGACAGCGGGTCCATGCCCATCAGCTTCGCCGCCACCGCGTCGATGGCGACCTGATCGGCGCTGGCCAGAATCACGTTCTTGGCGTGCGGCACCATGCAGCGCGGACCGGGGCCGTCGCCGGCGAAGGTGCCGTCCATCACCGCGAAGACGCCGCGATGGATCTTCTTCTGGATCATCAGCAGATCCACCAGGGTTTCGTGAATCACCGGGTGCGTCCAGTGGCGACGCTCGTTGAGCAGGCCGCCGAATGCGTTTTTCATGGCCCCGGTGGTGGTGGTGAAAATGTGGGTTTTGACCGTGGGCAAATGAATGATGTTTTCCCCGATGAACCGTTTGGGGATCATAAAGCCATCGGGGTAAACCTCATTCAGGCAGATGAATTTGTCGGCCAGGTCGCCCACCGCCTCGCGGACGTGAATCCACTCCTCGCCGCCCTCGTACAGGTGGACATTGCGCAGGCCGTGGGCGTCCGTGACATTAACCTGCTTGTTTTCCCGCTCGCCCAGATGGGCATCAATGACCACGGTGCGGTTATGGCAGCCGTGGATAAGCTCCTTCTTATAGCCATCCCGCTGCAGCGCACGGATGACGCCCTCCAATTGCCACGGCGTGGTGGAGCTGGCGGGATAGAAAAAGTGCCAGCTGATGTTGATTTTAAGCGCGGTATCGTTGGTCTTGGGCAAGACCTCCTGATACCCGGCCAGATTCATCAGCCGGTGATAGTCCTCCAGGACGGTGGCCGGCGTGGTACGGAGAATGGCGACTTTTGATTTAGACATACCCTACCTGTACACGCCCCCCTGCCCGATCTCAAGCCAGCCCTGTGAAAAGCGGCGGCCCGCAGCTCAGCGCAGGCGAAGGACCACGCCCGTACTGCTGGACTCCGGGATCTCCACCTGGTTGATCACCGCCACGCCAGCCTGGCCAACCTGATCCTTCACACTAATGGTATTGTTGCCAATTTTGCCGTTGGATTCGTAGATGGCGGTGAGGCCGGCGGTGCTGAGAATGCGCCCCAGATTACCGCTTCCGATGGCCCACTCCAGCGGAAGGACCAACTCTGCATTGGTGCTGGTGACGGAAGCGACGAAGCTCGCGGTCGCACCCTTCCCTGACAAGGTGGCGGATGCCGGCGTGAGGGTGATGACCTCGTCTGCCGTACTGGTGGACTCGCAGCCCGTGGTCAACACAACGCCCACGCCCGCCAGGGCCAGCATAACAAAGAACAGGGTGACAGGTTTCATTCGGCTCTCCTCTTGTTTTTCACGCAACTGTATTTCATCCACTCAACGCGCAGTCTGACTCCATTGACTGAACACATAAACACTATAGGGAAAATTCGGCGGCGCATCAGAATTATAGCGGGTATCGAATTTATAATTCTTGCTGTACCCGTTGGCGCCCACCTGCCCCACCGCACCGCGGCGATACTGGCTCAGGCTTCCGAACAGATTGATGTTGGGCTTGCCAAAGGCCGTGTTGTACAGCTGGGCATTAAAGCCGCCGCCGTCGCTGGTGACCATCAGAGCGGCATGAAGGGTGATGGCGTTGGTGCCGACAATCCGGACCTGATTGGAGGCCATCAGGCCCAGGGTATCCGTCACCGCCGATACATTAAAATTGGTCTGCCAGGGATTCGGGCTCACGGCCGAGGCATATTGCACGCTGTTGGAGACATAAATGGCATCCTGCGCGGCCACAGTCACTTTGCCCTTCACGATGCCGTTCACCCACACGTCTCCATTCACATAGATGGCGCCATTGAGGCTGGCCAGCGACACGGTGGTAGTAGTCGCGCCCGAGGACCGGGCGGCATACTTCAATGTGCCATCGCTGTTGAACCAGAAATTCTGGTCGTTGTTGAGAACCAGTCCACCCGACTCGGCTTCGGTCTTCAAATCCTGGATGTGGTCCGAAGTAAATTGTCCGCTGATATCCAGCGGGGTCGCATTCAAGGTCAGCCCACCCTGGAAGACCGATGAATCCGCGCCATTCTGATAATTCACCGAATTGTTGGCCGAACTGACGCTCTGGAGGAATTGCGGGGATCCATTGATGTTCAACTGGTCGTTCACATAAACCGGACCGTCAATGATATCGCCCGAAGCGAAATAGATGTTCCCCCCTCCGGAGCTTTGCTCCCAATTCGACGCATGCATGTAACTGGCAAAGCTCTGAATGGTGGCCTTTATCGACACCGTGTACTTCTGCCCGCTGCCCGACGTGGCCCGGCCCCGGATAATGTATTTTTTCAACGCCTTGACGGCATTGGTCCACGTCGGATCATCCAGCACATCGACCGCATACGTGCCATTGCCCGTGGTTCCGCTCAGCACATTGCTGCCCCACAAGAAGCCGCTGGGTGACCCGGCGTAGGCTATGCTGGTGAAGGGACGCCGGCGTTTTTGTCCGAAAGCTTTAACCTGTTCCACCCCGCCTTCCGCCGCCCAGAACGCCTGCACGCCTGACACACTGCGGCCGGCTTCCCATCCAGATGCCCGGCTGAGATTGAGCAAGCCCACCCCCATGAAACTCACCACGACCAACACCACCATCACCACGCCCAGGATGGAGCCCTCGCACCCCGGACACCTGGGATTTGCCCCGGCACTTCCTGAAACCCGACGGTTGGTATGGGAGGGTTTCTTCACGTCAATTTCTCCGGGCCAATACCACCCGATTGCTGATGGCGTCGTTGGCATTCTGCAGGCGGAGCACGATGGTGACGATGGCGTTCGTGATGGTGACGGCAAATTGATTCACATTATTTTGGGCGAGCAGCACGGTGTCGCCAGCGGACGCAGTGTTCGGATCAAAATATAGGCTGTTGGTGGAAAAATAAATGGAGGCCGGGGATTTATCGCTGAATCGCGCGGTATAGGTCGTGCCGCCGGTAAAGGTAGTACTGGTGGCGGCGTGTGTCATCTGGGCCAGAGTCAACATGCTGGCCCGCATGTCCCGCTGGAGCTCGAGCGACGAACCCGTGCGCCTCCAGGTCGTCACCGTGGACATCAACATCCCGCACATGACCACGGCCAGCACGGAACTCGCCGCCGTCGCCATCATCAATTCGACCAGCGAAAAACCGGCCCGCGATTCTGGGTAATCTCTTTTCATGGCGACTTGAAGGTCTCCAGGGTGACCAGCTGGTTGGCGTCGCTGTTGAATTGCACGCGCACGGTCAGCTTCAAACAATCGTAGGATGCGCTTCCTCCATCAATATCCACATACTGAACGGTGGTCCGCAAGGGCCGCAGCTGATTGTTCAGGAGCACCCTTTCGTTGGGATCACCCGCCGAAATTGTCCAAACGCTGGTGGTTTTTGCCAGATAATAGGTCGTGTAGTTGAGCGAGGTGGGTTTCACTTCGTTATAGCCCGCAGCCCTCAGCTCCTCCATGCGGGCATTGGCCAGCTCCAGGGCGGAGCGATGGTCTCGCTGCACGTTTGTCTTGCCGCGCGCCAAGGCCATGCTGGCCGCCACCCCCAGGGCGAGAATGGCCAGCACCACGCTGGCCACCATGACTTCGACCAGGGTGGCGCCGGCGCGCCGACGGATGGAATTACGGGTTTTCATACAAGGACAACACCTGCCTGCGCCCGCGACCATCTACCACGGTGACACTTTCAGCTTGGATGGATTCCACCGTGTAGCCTTCGACGGTTTCACCCACGCCCACCGTGCTATCGTTGATAAACGCCATGGCTTGCGCCCCTTGCACCACACCGCGCAACTTCAAAACTGCTTCGGGTTTCGCCTCGGCAGCCCGGGCAACCACGACCGGGGCGGCCGCACTGGGCCAGTCGGTGTCAATGTTCACCGCATCCTCCTGCAAACGGGACTCCACCGAGGCCAGCAAGCGATCCACCTCGCCATCCTGTACTTCCTGGCTCTGCGCTGCGGAAACGGATTGCGGGGCGCGCGGTGGCGGGTTGGTCATCCGCCAGGAAAAATAGACGCCCCCCAGGGCGATAACCAGAGCAGCGCCCAACCCTATGACTTTGACATCGACTTTACCGGCCTGGGCCGTGCTTATCTTCATGATGTCCTCAGGTGGAGAACCAACACCACATCACCCGCGAACGTCTCATCCGGCGGCTGTGCGAGGGCTTGCAAACTGGACGAGTATACGCTGAACAGCAGGCCGGGCTTTTGCACCTCATCCAGCCACTTCACCACGGAACGCAGCGAACCCTGAACGGTCGCCGTAAAACGCAAGGTTTTAAAACCCGTCGCCTCCCCGGCCTGATCCTCCACTTTCACGGAACGCAGGGTCAGGCCGGAGAGCTGGGCCGCCTGATCGAGCCGGCGCGTGGCCGTCTCGGTTGCCGATCCGATTTGCGCGGCCGGCGGGGTTACCCGCGTAAGCAGGTCGGACGCCTTGCGCAGGCGCACCTCCAGTGCGGGGGTGGCCTCCATCAACACCTGGCGCTTACGCAGTCCTTCGCGAGCGTTGTGCAACACCAGCAGGGAGGGGATGGTCGCGGCCAGAATCAACAGCACGGGAACACCCAGCCAAAGCCCGAGTTGGAGGCGGGAACGCATGAAACGACCCAGATCCATATCAGCCTCCTCCTCCGGCCAGCTGACCGGTGAAATGCCAGATTTGGTCAATACGCCCCGCGTTGTTTTCGATCTGGCTGCTGATGAAGGTCAGGTCCTTCAAGCCCGCCATGAGCACGGGATCCTTTTGCATGCGCGCCAACACGTCGGCTTGTGCGCCCTGGCTCACGTTTTCGCCCAGGGCCCGCAGTTCGATCACCACCGATTGATCCTCGCGGGCCAGGCTGAAGGAACGCAACGATACGCCCTCGGGCAAAGCGAATTGCAGGGCCCGGATCAAACGGGCCGGCCGGGCCTCCGAAGCCAGCAGGCGATCGGCGGCTTGCAGGGCCGCAACCTGGGAGGTCAGCCGCTCCTGCAACCGATTGGCTGTGGCGGCAAGTCCTCCCTGGCCATCGTGGCTGCGATTGAAGACCTCCTCCAGATGCTGTGACTGGGCGCGCAGTCCGGCGGCCTGAACCAGGCGGGAACTGGCCATGCTGACGGCCGTGATCAAGGCCAGTCCGGCCACGGCCAAATACAGAATCATGGCCATGTAGCGGGTGCGACGCTGGTCCGCTCCCGGCACCTGATCCCGTATCAAGTTGATGCGAAACTCAATCACAGGCGTACCTCCGAAGAGCCAGTCCGAGACTTATTGCCAATGACGGTTTGGATGAGTCATTCATCACGCGATGCGCACTGCGGGAGCCCGCCGCCATGCCGGCCAGGGGGTCCCACAATTCCACCGGCACCCCCGCACTGGAGCGTAGATGATCCATAAAGTTTGGAATTTCAGGCACTCGCCCGCTCAGCACCAGCCGGCGCACCGGCTGACCGCGCAGTTTGAAAGTGTAGTACTTCAGCACGTCCTGCAGACCTTCCAGCAGGGAGCCCAGGGAGGCCTCCCAGTTGGCGCCCCGCGCATAAATGGTGCGCGCATACAGGCTGTCGCCGCCGAACAGCAGCACCATGTCCGCACTTTGGCTGGTCAGGTGCAGCACGCAGGTATCTTCATACGATTTGGGATCCGGATGCAGGGCTTGGAACAAATTGCCCACCGCGGTAGCCCCCAGATCAATGGCCACCGGATAGAGGCCCGCCTCGCGCAACAGGTCGAGTTGCTGATCCACCTCCTTG
>CAYTVN010000149.1:0-8375 GCA_964441655.1 uncultured Verrucomicrobiota bacterium
GGGATTCGAACCCTCGGTACGGTGTGACCCGTACAACGGCTTAGCAAGCCGTCGCGATCGACCACTCTGCCACCTCTCCTCAAGGAATTCCTGACCGTACCTCAAGCGACCTATGCAGGCAAGGGGATGTTGTGGAGCGGCGGTTTTTATGGTTCCGTGCAGCACGAACATGAATGGCCAGCCCAAACTATGTCCCTCCTGCCGGGCGCTGATGGACGCTGAGGATACCATCTGTGCCCAGTGTGGAGCCCGCGTTCCCGGTGCTCGAACCGGTTCGGTGCGGCGCTCCATCGGGTTGGTGCTGCCCGCAGTTTTCCCGGCTTCCATGATCCTGCTGGGGTTGAACCTGGCCAACCAAGCCATAGCGCTGGCCTTGTTCGGGGCCGGTCAGTTGCTCAATCCCACTCCGGTCATGTTGCTCTCCATGGGGGCGCTGGATCCCTATTCCTTCGCGCAGGGCGAGTATTGGCGGTTGATCACCTATGGATTCCTCCACATCGGCTTCATGCACATTCTCTTTAACATGATGGCCCTGTCCCAGGTCGGGCCTGTGCTGGAGCGGGAGGTGGGGAGCGCCCGGTTCCTTTCCGTGTATCTGCTTTCGCTGATCGGAGGCGGCGCGGCTGACGTTCTGGTCCGAGGTCCGGTGATCATGGTGATAGCCGGTGCCTCGGGCGCTCTGTTCGGGCTCATCGGCTTTGGCATGACCTATGCCCACTTTTACGGCGGTCCCGCGGGCCGGGCGCAGCGCAATTTCTTCCTGCAGTGGGCGCTCTATGGATTTGTTTTCGGCTTCGTGGTGCGGGCCGACAACATCTGTCATCTGGGCGGCTTCATCACCGGCGCCATTCTCGGCTATGTCGTGGAGCGGGAGCGGGCGCACCGCGACCTGCTCACCCCGCTATGGAGCGGGGTGGCTGCCGCGTGCAGCCTGTTGGCCATCGCCGCGTTCGCCTGGATGATCTGGGCGCACATCAGCGCGGGGTAAAACGTGCCCCCGCTTCAGGTGGCCGCCAGCACCGGCTCTGCGTTCAGTACATAAGCCCGGTTCATGGCCACGCGCGGCATCATATCGGTGACGAATTTCTTCACCACCATGCGCTTGTGATCCCACTTCTCCGCCTGTTCCAGCAGGAGCAGGGCCACGTACACGTCAATGGCGATGTCCACCGCGTTCTTGGCCACCCATTCGCGGTAGTCCGGGGTCTTGCCCTGCAGGAAGGTGACGACTTCCTTGAGCGTGGCCAGGGCGGCCCGGGCCTGCTCGGCCAGGGGGGCCAGTTCGGGATCCGTCACCCGGCGGTCGGCCAGCTTCTGTAGCATCTCATCGAGATCACCACGCACCAAGCGGGTGATGCCCCAGATGATCTGAATCTGCGAGGTGCCCTCGTAGATGTTGGTGATGCGGGCGTCGCGGTACAGACGTTCCACCGGATACTCGCGCATGAAGCCGTTGCCGCCGTGAATCTGGATGGCGTCGTAGGTGATGCGGTTGGACCATTCGGTGGTGTAGTACTTGGCGATAGGCGTCAGGGCCTCGGCCAGCTTGGTGAGCTGCTTTTCTTCGGGCAGGCCTTTGTGCTCGGCGCCCTGCTGTTGGTCCACGATCTGGCTGACCGCGTAGAGCAGGGTGCGCGATGCTTCCGTGTACACCACCATATTCTGGAGGATGGCGGCCACCTGGGGGAACTGCCGGATGGGCTTGCCGAATTGCTCGCGCTCGTCCGCATATTTGTGGGCCGCCTGCAAGGCCGCTTCGGAAATGCCCTGGGCCTGGGCGGAAACGGCCAGCCGTGCCGCCAGCATGAGCCAGCTGGTGTAGCGGGCCAGTCCCATACCGCGCTTGCCGATCAGGTAGCCGGGCGCGTTGTCGAAATACAATTCGCAGGTGGGGGAGCCGTGGATGCCCAGCTTGTGCTCGATGCGGCGCACCTGCACGTGGGGCCCTTTTTCCACCAGGAAGAAGCTCAGGCCGCGCCCGCCGCTCTTCTTGTCCGGGTCTTCGCTGCGGGCCAATACCAGAATGACATCGCCGCAGCCGTTGGTGATAAAGCGCTTGGTGCCGGAGATGGTCCAGGCGCCGGTGACCGGGTCCTGCATGGCTTCAAACCCGCCAGCCTTGGTTTGCACGTTGGCCAGGTCGCTGCCCGCGTCCGGCTCCGTGAGGGCCATGGCCCCGGTCATTTCGCCGGTCGCCATGCGGGGCAGGTATTTTTCCTTCAGTTCGTCGGTGCCGAAGTGTGCGATGGTCTCCGCGATGCCGCCCTGCAAACCGAAGAAGTTCATCAGCGAGGCGTCGGCGCGAGACACCATTTCAATGGCCGCGATATAGAAGGTCTGGGGCAGGTTCAAGCCACCGTATTGGGTCGCGGTGGTGAGGCCCATCAATTGGGCGTCGCGCAGATCCCTGAGGTTGCGCTGCAGCCCTTCCGGGAAAATTACCTGACCGTCCTTGAACTGGCACCCGATATCGTCCACCTCCACCGCGCGTGGCGCGATACGCTGGGCGGCCAAGGAACCCACGGGATCTTCCAGCATGGAGAGATAGGTGGAGATGGCCTCCTCGGGCGTACTGTAGGGGCAGTCTTCCGCTCCGATGTTTTCCTTCAGGGCGATGATGCTTTTCCAGTCCACCACCTGTTCCATCAGGAATTTCAGGTCGGGGCAGTCGGTGTAGAAGTTTTCGTTGGCCATGGCGCAGTCTCCGGGAAGGTTTCGTTTATTGAATCAACTTGATGAGTTTCGGGATCACCGTGTTGAGGTCGCCGGCGATCCGGTAGTGGGCACGCTTCATCAGGGGCGCATTCTTGTCGCTGTTGATGGCGACAATGGTGCGGGAGTCCATCATGCCCACCCAGTGCTGCACGGCTCCGCTGATGCCGCAGCCGATGTAGAGATCGGGCCGCACGGTGGCGCCGGTCTGGCCGATCTGGTGATCGGCGGGCAGCCAGCCTGCATCCACCACGGCGCGGGTGGCTCCGATCTGGGCGCCCAGCTTGGTGGCCAGGTCCCGGATTTTGCTGAAGTTGTCCTTGTTGCCCACGCCGGCGCCCGCGCCCACGATGACGCGCGCGCCCTTGAGGTTCACGGTTTGTTTGGCGACATCGCGGCTGAGCACGCGCGCCTTCCGGTCCGCCTCGCTCAGGCTGACGGTGAGGGTGGAGACCGCACCTGCGCGGGCCGCGTCGGGGGCGAGCGCCTCGGCGGCGCCATCCTTCAGGGTGCCCACCAGGACTTTGCCGGCAACCGCGCCGAGCCAGGTGGCCACTTTGCGATCAAACTCGGTGCGGCGTAACTGGACCGCGCCGTTGGCCACGCGAGCGCCATCGGCATCCAGCACGCAGGCGGCGCCCAGCCTGGCAGCCAGCAGGGGGGCCAGGTCGTTGCCCATGGTCGAGGCAGGTAACAGGACAACGGTGTAGCCACCGGATTGCACGGCGGCTTGCGCCACGCGCAGGTACGGCGTGGAGACGTACGCCTTCAGGGCGTCGTTCTCCGCCACCTGCACGGCATCACAGCCGGCGGCAATCAGGGTCGGGGCCAGGGCGGCGACCCCCTGTCCCATGAGCAGTCCGTGTACAGGTTGGCCGAGGGCCCGGGCCTGGGCCACGGCCTGCAGGGTGACGTCGGAAAGGTGTCCATCGAGAACGTGGGCAATGACGAGGGTGGTAGACATGTTCAGGCTCCCTTCAAAACGGTGTCGAGCATGGCCTTGAGGGCTGCTTCGCTTTCCGGATCAACATCCACGGACTGAATTACACGTTCCGCCACGGCCTCGCGCTTGACCACCACGGTGGTGCGCAGGGCGGCCACATCGGGCACCCCCAGGTCGGATGGTTTGTGCAGGGGGATGTCGGTCTTTTTGTGTTTGAGCTTCAGCATGGCCTTGGCGCTGCGCGGGGTGCGGGGATCGTCCTCCAGCAGGGCCACGCCGGCGGTGATCACGGCGGGGCAGGGCACCGCGACGGTTTCGTAACCCATTTCGATGGCGCGCCGGGCCGTGATGGTGCCGGCTTCGACTTTTTCCACGCTGTCCACGTAGGAGATTTGTTCCACGTCCAGCAGGGTGGCCAGATGGGAGCCCAGCAGCGAATTTTCGCCTTCGGGAACGGTGACCCCGAGCAGGATCACATCGGCCCCGCCCAGTTTGCGCACGGCTGCGGCCAGCAGGGTGGCGGCGCCCTGGGTGTCCACTTCGCTGCGCTTGACCTCGATCCGGTGGGCTTCGTCGGCGCCTCGATAGAGGGCTTCGCGCGGCACGTCCACCGAGCCCGCTTCGCCGAACGTCAGTACAGTGACCTTGCCGCCCTGGGCGTCCTTCAGGCGCAGGGCGATTTCCAGGGCGTTCAGATCCTCCGGCTCAAACCGGGTTTGCAAGGCAGAGGCGCGAACCTCGCCCTGTTCGTCCACCACCTGGGTGGCGAGGTCGCGGGTATCCCAGACCTCGCGCGCGATCACGATACAATTACATGCCATGTGTAGCCCTCCTGATAAATCCGAAATCCAAAATCCGACATCCGAAACGCTTCTTATCCGAACCGATACTTCACGCCCATGGCCCCGTCCGGGTAACGCCAATCGATGGCCTGGAACGGGCAGCCGTAGCGGCAGGTGCCGCATTCCAGGCAGTTTTCGTGGGACACGGTGATGAGTTTCCCGTCGTTTGGATTGCGACGGTACACTTCGGCCGGACAGAAAAAGAGACAGGGTTTGGTTTCGCACTTCACGCAGCAGTCGCTGTTGACCTTGATGTGCGGGTGAGCGGCATCCGGTTCGTAGCGGGTGCGGTAAAGCTTGTCCTGCAAGGTCAGGTTCAACACGTCGGTCATTGTGGACTCCTCAGATCATTTTCCGGGCGCGGAAGATATCGCGCAGGAATTGCAGCTTGGGCAGGTCGCGCAGGAACGTGCGCAACGCCTTCTTCTGGGTTACCGATTTGGGTTCCTCGCTCACCGTGAAGTAATCCACCAGCAACCGGGTCACCTTGTCGGGATAGAGGGAGAACAGGGCGGGGGACCCGTTCAGCACGTCCGGCACGTCGGAGTATTTGCGCAGATCGCGCATGACCACGCCATCCTTCAGGCGCGTCTCGTAGCTCTGCAGGCCGGCGCGCGAGAAATCACCGCTCTGCTTGGCCGCCACTGCAGCCAGCCCGGCGTAGCGCCCGGACTCCATGGCGTGGTTGGTGCCTTCCTTGTAGAGCGACATATTGAGCAGGCCGGCTGCATCACCCACGATCATCAGGCCGGGTCCGGTCAAGTCGCCGATGGCGGAATAGCCGCCTTCGGGCAGCATATGGGCCGAGTACTCCAGCAGTTCCCCGCCCTGAATCAGCGGGGCGATGCGGGGGTGCCGCTTGAATACATCTAGAATTTCACTGGGGTTGCGCTTGGCTTCCACCAGGGAGGCGATGCGCATGACCGCGCCCACGTGGATGGCCTCCTTGGCCGTGTAGATGAAGCCACCGCCCACCGTGCCCTTGAAGGGGACGCCGACAAAATCCATGGCCGCCCCCTCGTGGGGCGCCAGATTGAACCGGTCCTGGATTTTCTCCTTGGGCAGGCTGATGATTTCCTTCACGCCGACGGCAAATTCCTGGGCGTGTTTGCCCTGGCGCAGATGCAGGGCTTCGCGAGCCTTGGCGGTGACCAGGCAGTTGGCGCCTTCGGCCAGGATGACCACCGGGGCCTTGAAAATTTCATCGCCGCGCAGCTTCACGCCGGTCACCTTGCGGTTGCCGTTTTCACCCTCGTAGACCAGATCATCCACCACCATGCCTTCGATGAGGTTGACCCCGGCCTTCTCCACTTCCTTGGCAAACCAGCGGTCGAACTGGGAGCGGTTGACGATGTAGGTGTGGTTGAAGGGCGGCTTGGACCAGGCGTCCGCGCCCCAATCCACGGCCATGAACTGGTCCTCGCCCAGGTAGGCGATGCTGCGCCGGGAAACCGGGCGCTCGATGGGGGCTTTGGTGAAGGCTTCGGGAATGAGGTCGTTCAGCACCGTGGCATAAACCAGGCCGCCTACATTTTTAGACCCTGCATACTCACCGCGTTCGATGAGGATGACTTCCAACCCCTGCTGGGCCATGGTCAGGGCGGCCGACAAGCCGGCCGGACCTCCACCCACGACTATGGCATCAACGGAAACTTCATCGCCTGACATAATGCGAAGATAGTACGTCAGGCGCGCGCGCTGCCAATCGGGGGCAGAGGCGGAGTCACCACTAAATATGGATCAGGGAAACCCTGATGCCATTTTACATGTGGTGATGTTCGCCGTACTCGTCCGTGCCGTCGTACGGATGATGGCGTTCATCCGGGGTCAGTTCGCCGCCCATGATGGAGGCGCCGCCGTCCACCCGGATGACCTGTCCGGTGATTTTCTTGGACAGAGGCCCGATGAGGAAGGCGGCGGCATTGGCCACTTCATCTTTCTCGCCGTGCACGTCCCACGGCAGGGGACTCATCTTGCGCCAGGTGCGGGCCAGCAGGGCAAAGTGCGGGATGGACTTCGCCGCCTTGGTGGCCACCGGTCCGGACGAAATGGCGTTGACCCGGATCAGGTCGCGTCCGTGGCGGCGGGCCAGGGCGCGCACGGTGGCTTCCAGGGCGGCTTTGTTCACGCCCATCCAGTTGTAATAGGGATAGGCAAAACGTGACTCAAAGGTCAGCGCGATGATGGAGCCGCCTCGCTTCATGTGGGGATAGCCATGGCGGACCACCGAGGCCAGGGAGACGCAGCTGATGTGGAAGGCCTGCTTGATGTCCTCGATGGCATCGGTATGAAACTCGGAGCCCAGGCAGGTGGCGGGATTGGCGAAGGCGATGGAGTGCACGATGCCGGCAATCTCGCCCTGGGCGCTGAAGAAGCGCTTGAGGTCTTCCTCCACCGTGACGTCACAATACTGGATGTTGACCGCGCCTTTTTCCGCATCCGACATCTTCTTGCTGCGGTCGAAGAAGATTTTCTTCATGCGTTCGTTCTGCACGGTGAAGATCACCTTGCCACCATGCTGCTCGATGGTCTTGCCGATGGCATAGGCGATGGAGTCGCTGTCCAGCAGACCCATCACGATGTACGTTTTACCTTGTTCAATCATGGCTCGTTCCTTCGTGCTGCGGGTCTAGTTGATGATGAGTTCGCGGGCCGGGCGCTTGGGCACATGCAGGACGCCCGTCGGATCGCGGTAGTACTTGATGTCGCCCCCGTGGGCGTCCTCCACCACGGCCTTCTCCGAGGGACGGCCCAGGGCGAGCACGACCAGGATTTCGTACTTCACCGGCAATTCGAGCGCGGCGCGCAGGCGGGCCCGGTCAATGGACCCCAACAGGCAGCTGCCGATGCCTTTTTCGATGGCGGCCAGGCGCATGATTTCGGAGGCGATGCCGTGATCAATCATGAAGTTGGTGGTGATGTCGTTGTCGCGCAGCAGGGCGATGTAGGCGGTGGGCCGTTCGTTTTCCGCCGGGGCCCAGTCCTTCAGGTAGCCCGCCCAGCGCAGGGTGGGGAATATCTTCGCGTTGGTGGCCGGGTCCGCGGAAAGGAAATACTTGAGGGCCTGTAGGTTGCCGCCGGATGCCGCCTGGCGGGCCACCTCAACCAGTTGCTCCAACTCCGTCCGCACCACGGGCGGCTCCTGATAAAAACGGCGAAAGCTGCGGTTCTTCTGTACTAAATCGGCCAGCATGGTGATCTCCCCCAGGTGCGTTGTTACCTGTTTGCAGTAGGAAACTTGTACCCAGCAAAAGGGGGTGGTTCAAGCGGTAAAGCGATCTTGGCGGGCGAAGTGCGGCCGGTGTAAGCTCGAGGTGGAGACGATGAACCATGTACCGCCCATGGCACTGGTCGCGGGGATGCTGCTGATGAGCGCCTGCTCGCCCTCCTCGCGGCCCGAACGACGAAACAGCGACGATCCCTTCGCCGATGCCCGCCGCGCCATGGTGGCCCATCAGATCGAGGCGCGCGGGGTGCGCGATCCAGTGGTTCTGCAGGCCATGCGCCTCGTGCCGCGACACCGCTTCGTACCTGAAAACCTGCGCGATGAAGCCTATGAGGATTACCCGCTACCCATCGGCCAGCAGCAAACCATCTCCCAGCCCTACATCGTCGCCGCCATGACTGAACTTTTGGCGGTGCGGCCGGGTGACAAGGTATTGGAGGTGGGTACGGGTTCGGGCTATCAGGCCGGCGTGCTGGCCCAGATGGGCGTGCAGGTGTTTACCATCGAGATCGTGGAATCCTTGGCGGTCTCTGCGGCGGAACGGCTGGCGGGCCTGGGCTATCGCAATGTACAGATCAGGGCGGGGGATGGCTATGCGGGCTGGCCGGAGGAGGCGCCGTTTGATGGCATTCTGGTTACGGCGGGTGCGGAG
>CAYTVN010000150.1:0-8348 GCA_964441655.1 uncultured Verrucomicrobiota bacterium
GGCATGACACCCCAGCAGCAGGCGGACGCCACCGTGGTTCATTTCCAGAACCTGTGGAAGCGGCTGGGCATCACCAACGACGATTTCATCCGCACCACCGAGGAGCGCCACACGCGGGTGGTGCAGGCGTGCCTGCAGGATCTGTTTGATCGAGGCGAGATTTATCGCGCGGAATACGACGGCTGGTACGACGTGACCAGCGAGACGTTTGTGACGGAGAAGGATCTGCCCGAGGGCAAGAAGCCGGAGGACCTGCCGAACATTGTGCGCATCAAGGAAGCCAACTACTTCTTCAAGATGAGCAAATACCAGGACTGGCTGGTCGGCCATATCCAGTCCCACCCGGAATTCATCCAGCCGGAATCGCGTCGGAACGAAACCCTCGGCTTTCTGCGCAAGCCGCTGCAGGATCTGTGCATTTCACGCCCCAAAAGCCGCCTGGCCTGGGGCATCGAGCTGCCCTTCGACAAGGACTACGTGTGCTACGTGTGGTTCGATGCCCTGGTGAACTACATCAGCGCCATCGGGTACAAATCAGACGAGAAGAAGTTCCAGCAGTGGTGGCCCGCGCTGCACCTGGTGGGCAAGGACATCCTGACCACCCACACGGTGTATTGGCCGACCATGCTGAAGGCGCTGGGCGTGGAGCAGCCGCGCACCGTGTTCGCCCACGGTTGGTGGCTGTTCGGTGAAGCCAAGATGAGCAAATCGCTGGGCAACGTGGTCAACCCCATGGACATGATGGACCGATTCGGGGTGGATGCCTTCCGCTATTTCCTGATGGCGGAGATGATCCCCGGTCAGGACGCCAGTTTCACCGAGGACGCCTTCATCCGCCGCTACAACGCGGATCTGGCCAACGATCTGGGCAACCTGCTCAACCGGGTTACCAATATGACCCGTCGTTTTTGTGACGGCAAGGTGCCGGCTGCTCCCGCGAGCTATGATGCGGCGGCGTCCGAGGTGCGGGCCACTGTGCTGGCGGCGGTGGACGGCCTGCTCGCCTCGCTGAAAACCTTCCGCCTGGATCAGGGACTGGCCGAAATTCTGAATGCGGTGAAGCGGGTAAACAAATACCTGGAAGAGAAGCAGCCCTGGACCCTGGCCCGCGATCCGGACAAGGCGGGGGTCAATGCGGTCATGTATGTGGCCGCGGAGTCGCTGCGCATTTTGTCCCAGCTGCTGGAGCCGGTCCTGCCTTCCAAAATGGCGGAACTGAGGACAACCTTGGGCCTGCGCGGTCCGTGCGCGCTGGCCGAACTGAAGCAGTTTGGACTGTTTCCCGTCGGCCGCGAAGTTGCGGAACCTGGGCCCTTGTTCCCGCGCATTGAACGCAAGGAGATGCCCGCTCCTGTCGCTGCCACACCGGCGGCACCGGCTCCGGTCGAAGGCCTGATTGAGTACGCCGATTTCGCCAGGGTGCAGCTTCGCACGGCCCGGGTGCTGGAAGCGGAAAAAGTGGCGGGGGCTGACAAATTGCTCAAGTTGCAGATCCAGGTGGGCGAGGAGCGCCGCCAGATCATCGCCGGCATCGCCAAGTCGTACACGCCGGAGCAAATCGTCGGAAAGACCGTGGTGGTAGTGGTTAACCTCAAGCCGGCGAAAATCCGCGGGGTTGAATCCAATGGCATGCTGCTGGCTGCTACGGTGGGCGATCAACTGCGCGTAGTTACGGTGGAGGGCGATCCGTCGTCCGGTGCGGTTGTAAAATAGGCGTTTCCCCGTAAAGGCCTTCAGGGAATCCCTCATGGGTTCGCCTGCGCTACGGCGTTGCTTCATTGAGTGGATAAACAGTATGTTCGCCGAAACTCCAGATTGAGGTATCCCATGTCTGATTCGCCATCGTCATCCCTGAGTGTTTCCAAACTGCTGGCTTTGCTGGTCCTCACCGTGGTGGCTACGGGGGCCGTGGTGTATCTGGCCGTTCGACCGCGCGACAAAGCGGCGGAGGTGGTGGTCAGCAAACTCGAGCCCAAGGCTGCTGCGGAGGCCAAGATTAATACCCAGCAGGCGGTGGATGCCACGGCCGGGAGCAGCGAGAAACCGGAGTTGGGACGGCGCTATCGCGTGCGCATCGACTCGGAATCCCGCGAAGGTACGGAAGGCATTGCGCGGGTTGGCGGTCAGGTGATTTTCGTGAAAGGTGGTCGTCCGGGCCAGGAAGTCCTGATTGAAATTACGCGCCTGCGCAAGACGACTGCGGAAGCGGTGATCGTGGGCGAAGCCGGCGCTCCGGTAGCGGCCACGCCTGCACCCGTCCGTTCGTCCAGCGATGCCGCCCCGGCGGTTGCGGCCGCCCCGGCCTCGGTTCCGGAAGGTGCGCCGGTCTACACCGGCACGGTGGTGTTTGTAGGCAAATTCGGGGATGGCTTGGTGAAGGCCAATGGCGAATCGGTCTATGTGCCGGGCGTGCAGAAAGGCGAACGCATCAGCTTTATCATCACAGAAAAGCGCGACCGCTTTTCGTCCGGTCAGCTGGTCAGCAAGTTGGAACCGGTGGCGGAGGCCGCGCCGGTGGATCACCGCGAGGCGCGGACCGGCACCGACCGTCTGGTGGAAACCAAGGCGCCGCAGATTCAGCCCGGCCAGGAATACGAGATCAACATAACGGAAAAAGAGCGGCGCAATCCGGAGCTGGCCGGGGTGGGGCGGGTGGATGGACTGGTCGTAATCGTCAACGGAACCAAGCCGGGCGACCGGGTCAAGGTGCGCATCACCGAGCGCAAGCCCACGCTGGCCTTTGCTGAAATTGTGGAGCGTCTGGAGAGCACGCCGGCCGCTCCCTGATGCATGGCCCGGGTGCTTTCAGAGGAAACTACGCTCTCCCGCCAGCGCAAGTATCTGGCCCGGGAAAGTCAGCTTTTGAACCGCTTCGTCTGGTTGGAAGCGTTGTTGGCGGTAACCCTGGGTTTGTTTGGCGCCGCATTGTGCTTCCAGCGGGGCATGAACGGGCTGTTGATCCTGGCCTTGGTGGCGGCGTTCTTCGCGGTGGGCCATTTTCTCAAATCACGTGAGAATCTGAAGCAGGTGGATGCGCTGGCCGCCGGGCTCAAAGGCGAGGTGGAGGTGGCGCGCCAGTTGTCCGACGGGCTCGACAACGATTATTACGTATACAATGACATCTCGGTCCGGAGCGGATTCCGGCGCGCCCAACTGGATCATCTAGTCGTAGGGCCGTGCGGAGTGGTCGTGCTGGAAACAAAAAACTGGCGGGGCCGGATCACCGGTGATGCCCGGGAAAAAGCATGGCAGCAGTATCGCTTCTCGGATTCAGCGCCGCGCCGGGTGGGCAATCCCCTGTTACAAAACCAGCGCCATGCCCAAGTGGTCACCGCCTATCTCCGCTCCTCCGGCCTCCCCGAGGTTCCGGTGATTCCGCTGCTTGTGTTCACCGCCCGCAAGGCCACGCTGGATATCAAGAACCTGGATGATTCCATCGTCTGGCCCTCTGACATGTGCGACCATATCCGCCGGCTGCCCCCGGCTGATGCGTTTGATGAAGCCCGGCAGGACGCCGTCGTGAATCGGTTGCAGCGGTTTGTGAAATGAAACCCTCCTTCCTCGTCAATCTCGTGCTGGCTATCAATACCCTGGGTTTCCTGGGTTACCTGACCTGGCTGGCCGTGCGCGACGACCGCATCTTTTATGCCCAGGATGGCGTGCTCTATCTGCTGCCCTGCATTCCATTCATTTTTATTTTTGCCTACCTCATTCACGCCCGGCGGCGTGCCCGTGAGGAGGCCGAGGAGAACTCCTGATATGGAACGTGGCGCCCAAGCGTTGGTAAAAATGATGCTGGCCTCGCTCGTGCTGGGCTTGCTGGTCCTGTTCTTCCACCCCGACTATCGCGCCGCCATGACCGCCCTGCGGAAAGGGCAGCCGGAGCAATCGCCGGTGTGGCAGAGCAATGCCGGTTACTACACGGAAATCAAGCCCCAGGCGGAGCCCACCGATGTTCAGCCAGAATAAGATCATCTTCTTTTGTTACGCTTACCTGGTAGGCATCGCTCTGGCCATGAGCGCCCCCGTGGATCCGGCGGGTCTTCCCCTCCTGCGCATAATCACCGGAATGGCCCTGGCCGCGTCTGCCCTGGTGCTGTGGGCGGGGGCGCATGCGCAGAGCACGGATAATCAGACGGCGCTGGCCCGGTGGTCGCGCGCCACCTGGTGGTGCCTGCTCATCGCCTCCCTCACCTTGGGCTATACGCGGTATATCAGCGCAAACAGCGTGCCGGACTCCAAGTTGGGCGAAGTGGTGCTGGGCGCTGACGCCGGGCGCTTCGAGCCCAAGGACAGCCTGCCCGACACCTGCCGCCTGCGGTTCCAAAAGATCGGACCCCTGGCCGAAGATGTGCAGTTGCGCCTGACCGGTGACCTGGACGCGCGGATGCCCGTACGTGATGAAAAAGGACGGGCCACCATTGACGACCAATGCCGTTGGCGCTTCACCCTGGCGCCGTTGTCCCTGACCAGCGATGTGATCACGGTCCGTGCCGCCGACGCGGTGGGCACGGACTACGTCGTGCCGCAGCCGTTCACACGTATCACCGGTGTGGAAGTCCTGGCCGGACCCACCCAGGGCGTGGTGGCCCTCTATCGCATTTCCAATCACATTGGCTCCTTTGTGCGGCCCGGGCGCGCCCAGTCACCGGTGACCGTGTTGGGCCAGATCTCCGCCGATCCCCTGGTCTACGATTTCAAGACCGTGCTGCCCATCACCCCGCAGTACATCCAGTATCCCGCCGGCGGCCCGTTCTTCCGCGTGGAAGGCGGCGACATTCAGGTCACGGTCAAGCCGGAAACTCTGGAGTATTCTTCGTACGCCCGTACCGAGGCCTACGGACAGGACGTCGAATTTTCCGGCGAACTGACGGTGGCCCGGGCCCAGGCCAATCCGGGTGGATTTAATGCCCGCCGGTTCATGCAGAACTACAACGTGTTCGGCCTGATGAGCCTCTATCAACCGCGCGGCGGCGAAGCACCCATCCACATGATCCGCCTGCCCGGCGACAGCGCCTTGCACGGCAACCGGCTGGTCGAATTCTCCCTGCGCCTGCGCGACGACGTTTTGCGCGTGATCAAGGCCACCGTGGAGTTCCCGCATTCCGCCTTTATTGGCGGCGTGACCCTGGGATTGCGGTACGGATTGCAGGGCGTGGAGTGCATGTTCAGCGATCGCTACCGGCACATCTGGCAGAAGGAAGGCGAGCCGCACAAGCCCGGCTGCGAGGAAACCATTGCGGACGAGTTCAAAGAGGCGGGTGTGAATCACGTGCTCGCGGTATCCGGCCTCCACGTCACCATCATCACCGTGATGTTCGTCGGCATCTTTTCCATGATGCGTATTCCGCGGCAGGCCTATGTGCCGCTGATCATCCTGGCCTTGGTGGTGTTTTCCATCATCACCGGTGCCCGGCCCTCCACCTTGCGCGCGGTAATCATGAACAGCCTTTTCCTGATGACGTGGGCCTATCTCGACCAGAGTCTGCGGTCATCCGTACTGCTGGGCGTGCCGGTGGCCGCCTTCCTGATCCTGCTCCATAATCCATTAGTGCTGGTGGACCCCTCCTTCACTTTGTCCTTCGGCGCCATCCTCTCCCTCGGCCTGCTGACCACGCCCAGCCTCGATCTATTGCAGCGGTTGAAGGGCAACCAGTTTGTGTTGTTTGTGGCCGTGGCGGTGGGAGCTACCCTGCTCGGCATCCGTCATTGGGCCTTGCTGGTGACTCCGCAGTTCCTGATCCCGGCGGGCACGTTGGTGGCCGTGCTTTTTGTGTTGGCGGGACGTTTGCAGCAGCGAGGGTGGGGGATACCGGAGCGCATTAACTACGGCATCATTCCGGAGGGTCCCGGTGCGTTTTTCGCCGCCCAATTCGCCATTCAGCTCGGCATGATGATTCCTCTCTCGGTTTTCTATTTCTGCCGCTGGCCGTTCGCGGGCGCCTATTCCAACCTGATTGCGATTCCGCTGATCGGCGTCAATGTGCAGTTGGGAGCCATCGGCGGGTTGCTGGGACTCATCCCCGGTGTCGGCATCTACCTTGCCCTCCTTCTTGGCGCCGCCAACTGGGTGTTCTCCTGCGTATTTCTGTGGATCGCCCACGCCAGTTCGGAGTACTGGCCCTATCCATTCATTCGGCGTCCCGGCCTCCTCTTTGTGGCCACATACTATGTGCTCTGTGCCTGGTTCATATGGCGACGCCCGGTCGCGACATGGCTGGACCAAACCTGTCAGCGTCTGGCCGGAACGAAGTCCTGGCTGCCGCGCGTCATCAAGGTGCTGGCGCTGCTGGCCCTGCTCATTCCCATGGCATTCGATTCGCAGGTGGACAAGGCCGCTGGCCTGCGCATCCAGGTTCTCTCCGTGGGTTACGGCAGTGCGGTACTGGTGGAAAGTCCGGGCGGGAAACACATCCTGGTCGATGCAGGTTTTGTGGAGCACGAACGCGGCCGACGCAACGAGGCCATCCGCACCGTCATTCCCTATCTGGCGTATCGCAGCATCCGTCATCTGGATGGGTTCATCGTGAGCTCGCCGCGGCCGGAGCGGGCCGCCGGGGCCAGCCATGTGATGGAACATGTATGGGTGGATCATGTGTTTGTACCGCCCACGCTGGCCAACCTGTCACCGGGTGAATCCTTTGCCGAGTTCTCTTCCCGCTTCACCGATGCTGACGAAGTGGAGCCGTCCATTCTGGCCATGAGCTACGAGGAACTCATCGGCAACGCTGCCCGGCCCCGGCGCAACGCCTTGGCTCCGGCCCTGGCCAAGCGCGAGGCGACATGGATCAACCGCTGGGCAGGTTGGGACACCCAGGTGCAGGCGGTTCAGGCCGGTCAGGCGCTGTTTGAAGAGCAGGGGCCCGGGGGTGTATTCCGCCTGGAAATATTGAACCCAGTCGCGAGCACTCCGGGGGAGCGGTCGTTTGATGACGGCTCGCTGGTGGTGCGCGTGGTCTACGGTGATTTCGCCATGCTGCTGACCGGCGATCTGCAGCATCAGGCCGTGGGGGCGCTGGCCACCCGCTACGCGCCGGAAGCCTTGCGCGCACAAATCATGACGCTCCCGCATCGCGGCACCTCGCCCGCACCAGCCTATCGGGATGCCAAAGCGTCCCTGCAGGGCGTTCTGCGCGCGAATTTGGGCACCCTGCTGGACCGGGTACAGCCGGAGCGCGTGCTGGCCGAGTACGGCAGCGCCCGTCCGGTGCTTGGCTCGCTGGCGATGGATGCCCAACAGGCGCATGAATTGACCCGGCGCTATATTGAGGACCGGTTGGGAGTCGCCGCGTGGATGTCCACCGACCGGGACCTCGCGGTAACCATCCGTTCGGACGGCAAGACCTTCGGGGTGGAGACCCAGGCCGAATTGAACCGCGCCCAGGGCGGCGAGGACGATGCCGTCTCCGACATCGCTGTAGGCTTGTAAGGAACTAAGTCCGGCCGCGACTTATCCTGCATGCAACACATGATCTGGATTTGTTTGTGGGGAATCATCGCCACGGGTACGTGGGCGGAGGAGACGGCCATGCCTGAAACCATCAAAGTATTTTCCGTGGCCCAGGCTGCGCTGGTGGAAACCACCCGCGTGGTCAAGACCGACGCCGAGTGGCGCGCCCAGTTGACGCCCCAGCAATTTGAAGTCACACGCCAGCACGGCACGGAGCGCGCTTTTACCGGCGAACACTGCGAGAAACCGCCGGGCGATGGGCTGTATCAATGCATCGGCTGTGGCACCGACCTGTTTGTTCTCGATACGAAATTCGAGTCCGGCACCGGCTGGCCCAGCTTTAACGCCCCGGTCCACCCCAACAACATCGGCACCACGGTGGATCGCAAGTACGGTATGGTTCGCACCGAAGTGCATTGTGCGCGCTGTGGAGCCCATCTGGGGCACGTTTTCCCTGACGGCCCGCCACCCACCGGCTTGCGCTATTGCATCAACTCTGCGTCGCTTAAATTTACGCCCAAGGCCGAACTGAAATAACCGCGACGGGAGAAGCGGCGCCTGCCATACTGCGGCCATGTGCAAGGGTTCTACATGTGGCGTCAGGCTGGTCCGACATGACCGGGCGAAACGCTATATTGCGCGGGTGCTGAGTGATGGATCCCTGCGTATTACTGTGCCCCGTTTTGGTAGCCAGGCCGAAGCGCTTCGTTTTGCGGAGCGGATCGAGCCCTGGGTAGCCGAGCAAAAACGCAAGGGAGCGGGCCGTGTTCCTCCCGCCGATTGGCCTGCCCCGACCTCCGCCTGGCTGGCCCGGGCCCGGCGCGAACTGGTGCCGCGGGTGGGAGAACTCGCCCATCAGCACGGCATGCGTGTGGAGCAGGTATCCATCCGGCGCCAG
>CAYTVN010000151.1:0-8324 GCA_964441655.1 uncultured Verrucomicrobiota bacterium
CCCCACGGGCGAGCGCCAGCGCGGTCAACAGGTAATGGGGCTCATCGCCGGTCAACAGCGCCGCGCGCTCCTCCGGCCCGGCCTGGCGGGAAATCAGGTGTTCGCGGTAGACGGAAAACGCGCCAAAGAAAAATACAGCGGCAAGAATGGACGAAATGATGGAGCGCATGCGGTTCGAGATGTAGCGTAAACGTGATAAAAATGCCAGCGCGCGGCAGGGCAAAGAGAGTCCGGTGTAAGCAGATTGTCAATTCACTCGTCGCCGCGCCGTCCGGACATTAAAATTAGCCCATGCCAGCATCTGCGCTTCAACCATCTCCAGGACCAACGTTCGGGTCATCTGATCTTGCGGTCATCTTGCTGCACTGGCGTAATGAGGATGCCCTCTGGCATCAGGTTGAACGCATGCAGGCATGGCATCACCCCCCCGGGATCTGGGTGGTGGAGAATGAACCGTTGACCCGGAATCCGCCGCCGAATCCCTTGCTTCACCGAGTCGCGCCGCCACATAATCTGGGATATGCTGGCGGCATTAATGCTGCCTTGCGAGCCCTGCCATTGCCCGGCCCGGCAACGATTCTGTTGATGAATACCGATGTGGAAGTTGAGGAGCAAGACATCCTATCGCTGCAACAGGGTTTGAGCACCAGCGAAACGGCCATCATCGGGCCGCTGCTGTCGGAACCAGGTCCCAGCGGCTTGCGACTTTATGCTGGGGGGCGTGATCCTATTCGGTGGACGCATACGCGCATTCCGGCCAACTCGCCGACGTCCCCTCAGACGGCCTGGCCCCGGGTCGCCTACGTGCCGGGTACGCTCTGTCTGATCAGCCGCGCCGTCATGGACCAATTGGGTGGCCTGGAAGAGTCCTTCTTTTTCAGTGGTGAAATCGCCGATTTTTGTCTGCGGGCGCGCTCCCAGGGATGCCATGCCACCGTACTCACCGGCGTGGTCATCGCCCACGACACGGAATCCGCCAGCGCCCGACGCGACACCTTGTATCTGTACTATTCCCTACGCAATCGCTTCCTGTTGATACGTCGTCACCGCAAGGCCAGCGCAGGCGTCTGGCGTTGTATGTGGTTCGCGCGTGGCATCGCGATGATCCTGATGCGGCTGGCCCGCGGTCAGGGCGCCAGCGCACGTGCAGCCTGGCTCGCCATCCGCGATGGCTGGTCTGATCGGTATGGTCCCAATCCCCATGACTTCCCCGCCTGACATAGCGCTCATCATTCCCAACTTTAATGGCATGCGGTGGCTTCCGGGTTGCCTGGAAAGCTTGTCCCGCCTAACGGTGTCTGTCGCCGAACTAGTCATCGTGGACAATGGGTCCAGCGATGGTTCCGTAGGCTATATCCGCCAACACGCCCCGACGGCCCGCGTCCTGGAATTGGGCCACAACACCGGCTTTGCGGGGGCGGTCAACGCCGGCATCCGCGCCACCCATTCGCCCTTCGTGGCCCTGTTGAACACCGATACACTAGTTGACGCCGCCTGGTTGGCCGAACTTGCAGGAGCTTTGAATCATGCAGGTCAGGAGGTTGGCGGTGTTGCCGGCTTGATGCAACTGATGGAAGACCCGGCCCGGGTGGAGAATGCCGGCGATGAATTGTCCTGGCAAGGTGCCGCCGAAAAACGCGGCCATGGAGCGCCCATCGAAGCATTCCTCCAGCCGTGTGAATTGTTTTCCTGCTGCGCTGGCGCGGTGCTGTACCGGCGAACATTTCTGGAAGCCACGGGTGGTTTTGATGAATCGTTCTTTGCCTACCTGGAAGACATTGACCTCGGCCTGCGCGGCCGATTGCTAGGCTATCGCTACCTGTACATCCCTACGGCACGTGTGCTGCACCATGGCCATGGCTCAGGGCTGCCCGGCCCCCGCTATGTCCGCTGGACGACGCGTAACCGCCTGGCGGTATTCGCCAAGAATATGCCGGCCGGTCTTTTAATCCGTCACCTGCCGAGCCTGCTCTATGGCCAATGGTTTTTTCTGCTCTGCCACCGTCGGCCTTGGGCTAGTTTCTGCGGTTGGTTCGACTTTATTCGAGCCTGGCCCCACATCCGTCGCCAGCGCCGCGAAATGCTGGCTCGCACCACGCTGGACTACGAACAAATCAACGGTTTACTCAAGCCGCGCATGCAGGCCCCGGGCCTCTTCGCCGCAGTCTGGAAGCGGATTCGCGGAGCATCGTCATGATTCGCCCCATCCTTCACGTGGCGGCACCCCGCCCGCACATTCAAGGCGCCGACGCCATGTGGCAGGAGGCTGAGCATCTGGCCGCTACTTTCCAAGGTGATCTGATGTCGGTATTCCCCGGCTCCCACCCGTCACGCTTAATTCCTCGTCCCCTGTATGGCTGGTCAAACTTGGCTCACCTGCGATCCCTGGAGCAGCCGGGCCGGGTGCATCATGTGTTGTATGCGGTACCCTATGGCTTCCCGTATTTGCGCCGGTTGCGGTTGCCTATTGTTTACAGCGTGATGGCTGGCGCCCACCTTGCTCGCGTGCCGGACTGGCTCAACCGTAGAACAGTCTGGGTCGTCAGTCATGAGCGGGAACGGACGCGCATCGTGCGGGCGGGCGCACATCGGGTGGAAGTGATCCGGCCGGGCTTGAACCTGCAGCGGCTCTCGTCAACCCCGCCTCCGCCACCGGGGCCATGGACACTGCTTTGTGCCTCCGCGCCCTGGACGCGCGGCCAGTTTTCCACCAAGGGATTCGATCTGTTGCTAAGCTGGACACGCCGTCATCCCGATTGCCGCCTGATCTTGCTCTGGCGGGGCCTGCATCTTGAGGCCCTGCAAGCGCGGGTCCAGCGGCTGGGTATCGCGGATCAGGTTGACATCATCAACGAGCGGGCAGACATCCAGACTCTCCTGGCGCGGAGCCATGCCGTGGTGCTGCTGGCGCACTCGGCAAAATTGGTTAAAACCTGGCCGCATTCCCTGCTGGAAGGCCTGGCCGCAGGTCGTCCTGTCGTGGTAAGTGAGGCCATCGCCATGGCGGACTACGTGGAAGCCAACCGGCTGGGTGCAGTGGTCCGGGGCTGGAACGATACGGCCGTGGATCAGGCCCTGGACGCGGTACCGCGGTTGGAAATTCCGGGCGTGGCTGGTCTCCGGATGCAGCGGATCGCCCGGGATTTCAGTCCCGAGGCGATGTGCGCGGGTTACCAGGCGGCCTACGAAGCCGCGCTAGCCCTTTGATCATTCCGCTGGCCTCAAGCGCGTAGGCCACGCGCAAGGCAAGGCCACCCAACGTGTGCAGCAGGAAAAGCCGCGCCAGAATGAACAGACTCGGGCCTCCGCCGTAACTACCGAAGGGTAGATACCGGAAGCGCAGGTCCTGGCCCATGGTGCGGCCGATAGCGTGATCGCGCAGATCGAAGCGCCGGGTGGTTATGGGAGCCATTTTCTTCATGGGTTCAGTGCCTCAACAACCAGACCGCGTGGCGTAGATAATAGTAGGTGCGCAGGAAGGGATTCACCCGCAGAGCCCACAGAGGCCGGTTCCACAAGCGTCGCGACGCGGCCCGGGCGCGTGCTCCAGGCTGGCCCACGGTCATGTCATCGGTGTGGTGGCGATGCGTCAGCACATCCACTTCGGAGGTGCGCGGGAATGCCATATGGCTGGTCAGCAGGACATTCAACCAAGGCTTCCAATCCTGGGCGGAATACCCCAGCACAGCCACCGCAGGGCCGTAACGACGGGCAGCCTCGCGGACGCCCGCCTGGAGGCTGGCAAAGTAGCGGCTTTGTTCCTGTTCGGATTCGGATTCAGGTCGAAAGTGCAGACTATAGCCAGGCGGCGTGTCGGCGAGTTGATAGCTCAATAACCCTGGCTGCGGTGCCCGGGTAGACTCTTCGAACAATACTTGCGAGAAAAACATCAAGCTGCCGCAGAAGCTGAACTGTTGGTGATCGAATAAAAAGCCCTCGATGGAATTATCAGGCGAGCGCGGGAAAGAATAACCGAGCGAGTGAGCCACCAGGAAGCCCTCGATCGCGGGATGATCGGAACGATGCATTACCGCCTGGTGCAGAAACCGCTGAATGGTGCCCAACCAGCCGATGTCCACCACGCCAACGCGAGCCTGTTGATAAAATCCTTGTTCGGTCAAAAATCGCTGCAAGGCCTCCTGGGCGGGCGCCTGCTGGCGGCGCACCTCGGCTTGGAAGTCCGCATCTTCCAGACACTGCTTGAAGCAGTCGGTATATTCTTGGCGCCACCCATCGTGCCAGCGGCTCAGCACGGTGTCACTGGAGAGGCCGTGACGCGCCAGCACCGCCACGAAGGGCAGGACCTCAAGTCCAAACACGCGGGCCACATCGCGAAAATCCCGGTTCGCGGCGGGAAGAAATGCAATGGAAGCGTGTTCGTGGCTCAACCCGCTGTGGGCATGCGCGGCCTGGGCCAGGGCCACCCGGCTGACATGTAGATAACTGGCCGGCACCGAAGGCTCACCGGCGGCCAGGAACGGCATGAGCTCGTTCCAGATACCGAGCAAAATGCGGCCCTCGCGTGAGAAGAAATAGACGTGCCCGAGACCGTCAGCCCGGGCACGCTCGTATACATGATGAACAAAGGCGCAAAGCAGCGGACCGAAGAACGAATAGCCCAGGCGGAAAAGCGGCGAGCGCGGGATATTCTCATCCTCCAGCGGCAGCATCCACTGCTGAGCCAGACGACCACGCCAATAGGGGCGGCGCGGCGCTATACGAGCGTAGAATCTGCTCAGAAGTTTCCGGTGATGTTCGCGCACATCGCGCAGGACCACCGCAGTCACCCCGAACTGGGTCGGCTGCAGCCCATCCGAAATGGGGTTATCACCCACATGCCACCAGCGGGCCGGGTTGGCCTTCCATCGTTCCGCAAGCAGGGGCCAGGCAGCACCCGAGGCTTTGGCCCGGCAGGTGTCCGCCGACGAATACACATCATCCAACAAATCCTGGTACCCCGCCCGATCCAGCAACACGCGAATACTCGCGGCGGGCAGATACATATCCGTGATGGCCACCACCCGCTTGCCCGCAGCTTTGACCTTTTTCAGCAGGGCCACCAAATCAGAGCGCGCCACCAGCATGGCACTCTCGATCGAGAGCTCATACTGTGTAACCTCGGTCAACAGGGTCGCCACCTCCGACTTGCCGAAGATCACGCCAAGCACATCGGCCATAAAGGCGGGATAACATGCTTCACGGTCGGGATGGGTTTGACCGTTGCGACGGCGATGCATGGACTCGACCCGGTTGCGCAGGCGGTGGATGCGGTCCGCGGTCCAGTGCCCTTGTCCGGCTTGCGCAGCCAAACGCTCCAGATAGCGGGTGGTGGCCCACTTTAACGCGTCGGGGTCATGCACCCGCCGCACCAGCAGGGTGTCAAACACATCGCACGAAAGCAGGTCAAACTGATCCAGGTGGCGCTCCATATGGCGCGCCAGCCGGTGAACGTGATAAAAGGTCTTCATGGGGGACACAGGCCCCGCCAGGCCCGATACAGGACATCCATGAGCGGCTTGAAGCGACCCCAACGCAGCGCCTTTTGCACCTGATCCAACTCCGCCTGCAAGGCCTGCAGTCGGGCCAGTCCCGTCTCCACCCGTACGCGTGCAGGGTCCGGCACAGCAGCCAGCAGATAGGTCCGGATGACTTGCAGATCCTCGCGCCGCGCCTTGATGGCACCCTCTTTGAGGGTGTTGCTGCCGTGAATGCGATAGTTCAGCAGAATTTTGTCCGCGACATAATGAACGCCGGCTGGGTAAGCCAGCATCATGCGAAAAATGAAATCATAGTCATGCAGATAGCGCAACGGTGCGAACGGCCCCACGGCTTGAAAGGCGGTTCGCCGCATAAACAGGTTGGAGGTGGAGACCATCAGGTTGCCGTGCAAAAAGGTGGCATACAGATCGCCACAGGAAGCGTATTTGTCCCGGTTGGCCTGGTGCCAGAGATGCCAGTAGGATGCGCCGGGTGGTATGGGGGCTCCCTCGCCATCGATAATGCCCACATCGCTGAACACACACGCGGAAGAATTCGCTTCGCAGTGTTGCCGCAGCACAGCCAGGCGATCGGGCAGAAACAGGTCATCCGAGTTCAGTATCGCAACGTACGTCCCGCGGGCGCGGGCCAGACCGGCATTCAAGGCATTGTAGGCATCTGCGTTGGCCTGTCGGAAATAGTGCAGCCGGTTATCGCGGATGGACTGAACCACTTCACCGGTCCCATCGGTCGAACCATCATCCACCACGATCAGCTCAAGATCACCCAGCGATTGCCCCAGCACGCTTTGCACGGCAGGACCAACAAAGCGTTCGTGGTTATAGGCGGGAATAACGACGGAAACAATCGGTTCAGTCATGCCCGGTCCCTGGTGCAAATCTGCTCATTCAGGAGCCTAGATTAAGCGCCCAGGGGCCAAAGTGCCAGCAAACATGCTTTTACCAAGGCTTGTAGGTGTATTTGCAGGCGGCGTAGATGGTCGAATAGATGTCGGCCGGTACTGCGCCGTTGAAGCCCCAGTTGATGACTTGGCGGGGAGGCTGTTGATAGGCATTTCCCATCTGGTTGCCATTGCCATCGGCATCGTTGAAGGAAATGGTCCAATTGCCATTCAGGTAATCATAGGTGGCGTGGTCATCCCAGCCATTGCCATCGAAGTCATGTCCGGCCACGGCGAGACAGCGTGGATACGTCCCCAGCTTGAATTGGAACATATATGGCGTGTTAAACGTGCCGTCGGTCCCATCGCTGCGACCTCGGGAATCCACCGAGTATTTGACTTTGTAAATAGTTATACCCGCCGGATAAGTGGGTTCATCCACAACATTCCGGTACTTGCCGGGTGCCGGCAGGGAGCCCGATGAACCCCATACCGTGTTGTACCACCATTTGCCCGATGACCCGAGAATGAACCAGGCCGAATCCGTCATAGATAGCCCGCGGTAGTAGACCGCCCGATCCAACTTCCCATCGCGGTCATAATCAAATGGCATGGGCAAAACGGTGGAGGTAATGGGACGCTCCCAACTGCGAACAGGACCCTTGAAGCCCCAGTTTGCATTGCTGTAGATCAGACTGAAATCCGTGAGGGATCGCACCGTCCAGTTCCCGGTGGCCAGTTCATATACGCCGATATCGGCCTTGCCGTCGCCGTTGTAATCTCCGGGTACGGGTACAAAGCCGGGGCCACCGAGCTTGTGATTCCACAGCAAGGCCCGGACCGGATTCAAGGTGCGAATGAACCAGACCCCGCGGCCTTCGTCGTAAATGCCCATGTCGGTTTTGCCATCGCCATCGTAATCGGCCGGTACCGGCATACAACCGGGATAGCCCCATTCGATGAACCAAGCCAGCGCACGGGCGTCCAGGGTTCGAATGACCCACTTCCCGACGGAAGGTTGATAAATCGCCAGGTCGGATTTTCCATCACCATCAAAGTCGTTGAAGGCACCCGCGTGGGCGTTGCCGGAGAGAAGGAGTGCCGCCAACACGGCAGCCGCATATAGATTTGATTTCTTCATAGGTTCACCTCACTATATTTCTAAGCATAATATATGCCATTCGGCGCTTGGAATATACTTTTGACCCTTATTACAGCAGACGACGATACAGTGAGTTCTAGCATAACTATCATACAGGCAAGTGGTTAAGATGTGGATCGCCATACTTGGAATGCATCGTTCCGGCACCTCGGCCCTGGCGGGTGTACTCGAGTCTCTGGGTTATCATTTTGGAGACTCTGACGCTGCCCTGCCCGCCACCCCGCATAATCCCAAGGGGTATTTAGAGCGCCAGGACGTTATGGCGATTAACGACAGTATTTTAAGCCATCTGGGCTGTGGTTGGGATCAATTGGCCCGTTTTGACGCCCGGCTTGTTGAGGAGTTTCAATATCCCGCCCTAGCCGACCCGATCCGCAAAGTCCTGAGCCAACTGGAACAAAACGGCATCGGATTCATTAAGGACCCCCGGCTATGCTTGACCCTGCCGGTGTGGGAACGCTATTCGCCGCCTGCGGCGATCGTATGGGTGCTTCGACATCCGATCGAAGTAGCACAATCGCTGGCCGCGCGAGGGGATTGCTCCATCCAGGTTGGATTGGCATTGTGGGAAATCTACAACCGCACCGCCTTGCGCTGGCTTCACCGACGGCCGATCATCAGGGTGGATTTCGAGGTCTTTCGGAATGACCCCGTAGCGGGCACCCATCGTCTGGCCGATGCATTGACCCAGGCCGGACTTCCCCCTATCCATCCGGTTCAAGCCGAGGTGGTCCTGAAGTGGTTTAAGAGGGAGTTGGTCAACAACACCGTCACCGCCGAGGC
>CAYTVN010000152.1:0-8255 GCA_964441655.1 uncultured Verrucomicrobiota bacterium
GCTCACCGAGAAGGTGCGGCGGCGTCCCTATTCCGTGGTGCTGTTCGATGAAATCGAAAAAGCGCATCCCGACGTCATGCACATCCTGCTCCAGATTCTGGAGGAGGGTAAGCTGACGGACAGCCTGGGCCGTTCGGTGGATTTCCGCAATACGGTCATCATCATGACCTCCAACATCGGGGCCGATCTGATCCGCAAGGGCAGCGGGCTCGGTTTTGGCGAGGCCACCTTGAACGCCGATTACGATCGGCTGAAAATGCACATGCTGGAAGAATCCAAGCGCGCCTTCAAGCCGGAGCTCTTGAACCGTATTGATGACATCATCGTGTTCCGGCAGCTGAACCGCGAGGATGTGAGCCAGATCCTGGATCTGGAAGTCAGCAAGGTGAAGGAGCGTCTGGCCACCCGTAAGATTGAATTGCACCTGACCGTATCCGCCCGTGAATTCCTGATCGGCAAGGGCTTTGATCCGACCTACGGCGCACGTCCGCTGCGGCGGGCCGTGGAGCGTTATTTGGAAGACCCGCTGGCGGAGGAAATCCTGCGTGGCCATCTGACCACGGAAGGGGTCGAGGTTACGGCGGAAGGTGATCGGCTGAAGTTCGGTCAGCTGGCGGGTGCAAGTTGAGTATGGATTCAGCGTCACCCGCAACCGCCCAGCCTGCAGCCGCTCCGGCGGCCCCCACGGAATCGGCCTGCCAACGCCATGGGCAACGTTTTATCTCCGCGTTTCTGTATAAAAGCTTGCGCCTGATATGCCGGGGCTTGTCCGGCTTGAAGCTGAGCACGGCCTTGAATCTGGGGCAGACCCTCGGGGACCTAGCGTTTAACCTGGTCCGGCGGCATCGGCTCGACATCCTGCAGGAAATGCGGCGGTGTTATCCGGGCGACTCCATGGATGAGGCCCGGGACCGGCTGCGCCGCGTCTACCGTCATATCGGAATGAATTATGTGGAGGTCTTCCGCTGGATTGGAGGCCAGTCCACCGAGCTCGAGAAGCGGGTATTGGTTTCGGGGACGCAGCATCTGGAGCAGGCCCGGGCGCGCGGCAAAGGCGTGCTGGTGTTGACCGCGCACATGGGCAACTGGGACTTGCTGGGGTTGTGGGCGGCCCGCCGGTATCCGCTCACCATCATTTCCAAGGCCCTGCGGCAGGAGGGGGTCAACAAGTTCTGGATGGAGGCCCGCGCCGCGTCCGGCCTGTCCATTGTGCCCTCGCGGAAATCATATCGCGCCTGCCTGGGCGTTTTGAAGAAGCAAGGCCTGCTCGGTTTTATGCTGGATCAGAACACACTGGCCCACGAAGGCGTTTTTGTGGACTTCTTTGGCAAACCCGCCTGTACGCATGCCGGGCTGGCATTCCTCTCCTCCCACAGCCAGGCGCCTGTGGTGCCGGTATTTATCTACCGCAAGCTGGATGGCACCCACTGGGTGGACGTGTTGCCCGCGGTGGAGCCGCCTCCGGACCGGGAGCCCGCGACCCTGCAGGCCGCCACCCAGCGCTATACACGCCTCATCGAAGATGCTATACGCCAGCACCCCGACCAGTGGATTTGGATGCACCGGCGGTGGCGGACGGTTCCGCCTGCCGCTGAACTTTCTTCACCCACCGGTGGTCTACCCAAGGTGGAGAACGTGTCATGAGCAAACTGCCCAGCAAAGAAACGGAACCCGAGGCCCTGACGCCTTTATTTTTCCATCCCGCCGTGGGCACCGTCCTGACCGTATTGTCCGGATTGGCGTTCCTGTTTGTCTGCATGATCCTGCCCCTGGTGGGCAAGGCCGGGGTGGCCACCGTGCACGCGCACGAAAACAACCTCGCCTTCTCGGCGGTACTGGTACTGACCCTGGTTCTGGCGATTCTGGCCAGTGTTTCCAAATTGCAGCGCCGACGGGTGGATCAGAGCCCGCTGCCGTACTTCTCCATCGTGCTGGCCAGCCTGGCCGGCCTCCTGCTGGCCGCCCACGTGCTGGGCCTGTTGCGCATCTGAGCCGGGACCGTGGGACAGGTCCTTTTCATTTGCTTTCGTCACTTGCTGTGCTTATATCGTGATCTGTTTTTGTAGAAGTCGTTTTATCCGGAGGATATGAGCATGAAGTTGGTACTTCGCAGTATGATGGCCCTGGTGGCCGCTGGTTCCTTGATGACCGCAGGCGCGCGAGCCGAGGACGAGCGCAATCTGTTTGATGAAGCGCCGTGGTACGTGGGGGGCGGGGTGGGTTATTACCACTTTGAGGGCGACGAGCAGTTGGACCCGAGCGCCTTCATCGGGGCCCGTCTGGGTCACGACTTCAACGAATTCTTCTCGGTGGAACTGGGCCTGGATATCGCACCCCAGTTGCGTGACGGCAAGTTCAAGGATCCGAACCGCGATATACTCGATAAAGACATCTGGGGCGTGGGCGCAAGCCTGGACGGCCTGCTTCACCTGCGCAATGCCAAGAACCTGCACTGGGATCCCTATCTCTCCGCCGGCGTGGCTGTGAAGTACTACGAGGAAGACCTCGAAGGCAGCAACCCCGAAGGCATGATTCAGGTGGGCGCCGGTCTGTTTTATCACTTCAACGACGTGTGGGCGGCCCGCTTTGATTACCGCTCCGCCGTGGCCGGCTCCGACACGGAATTTAACCAGATCCTGTTCGCCGGTGTGAACTACCGCTGGGGCGCCGTCGTGAAGCCCGTCTACAGCGTGGGCGGCGGCGAGATGGACAGCGATGGCGATGGCCTGCTGGATTCCGAGGAGGCCCAGATTGGAACCGATCCCTTTAATCCCGACACGGACGGCGACGGCTTGTCCGACGGCGAGGAAGTGCGCCAGCACAAGACCAACCCCCTCAATCCGGACACGGATTGGGATGGGTTGAAGGACGGCGCGGAAGTTCTGACCTATACCACCAACCCGCTGGATCCGGACACGGACAAGGGTGGCGTGACGGACGGTCACGAAGTGATTGAAGACAACACGGATCCCCTGAATCCGGCGGATGACCTGCAGTTGTTCACCCTGAATATCGAATTCGATTACGACAAAGCCGATCTGCGTCCCCAGTACCACAAGGATCTGGACGTGATCGTGAAGGTGCTGCAGCGCGATCCCGGTGCCACTGCCCGCGTGGAAGGCCATGCCGACAAGCGGAAGAAGTCCCAGGCCGCCTACAACCAGCGCCTCTCCGAGCGCCGCGCCCGGGCCGTCATGGAGTACCTGGCGACCGTGGGTGGCATCGAACGCTCCCGCCTGACGTCGGTTGGTTATGGGTTCAGCCGCCCGGTGGCTCCCAATGACACCGAAGCCAACATGCAGAAGAACCGCCGGACCGAAATTTACATTCGTCCCAGCGGACAGGCCGAAGTGCACACCACCAGCGGCGATGCCCTGAACGTGGACAATGCCCAGCCGGTGAATGGGGCGGCTCCGGCGGCCACTCCCGGCGAGGCTGAACTGACCAAGTAAGCGAACTCAGCGGCCCACGCGGGCCACGAGGATTTTCGCCGCGGCCGCGGTGCCCAAGGTGTGGGTGCCGCGGCCGTCGCCTTTTACCACCACGGCATCGGCGCGACTGTCCCGGGAAAGCACCGTCAAGGTGGCCCCCGGAACCATACCGCAGCGCTCGGCAAACTGAAGGAAACCGGCATCCTGATCCACCACGCGCGCCACTTTCAATGGCCGGCCGGTGTCGCACTGGAGCAGGCTTTGCACGTCGGGGAAGGCCACCTGGCCGTGGGCACTGGGAATGGGATCGCCGTGCGGATCGGTGTCTGGATTCCCCAGCAGGGCATCAATGCGTTCCAAGACCTTGTCCGATATGGCGTGCTCCAATTCCTCTGCTTCGGCATGCACCTCCGACCAGTTCAGGCCCAGGGTCTTCACCAGGAACAGTTCCACCAGGCGGTGCCGACGCAGCACATGCAGGGCCAGTTGCTCGCCGCCGCGGTTCAGGCGGACGCCGGTACGCGGCTCATAGTCCACCAGACCGGAGTCGGCCAGGGTCTTCATCATGGTGGTCACCGTACCCGGCACCACGCCCATGGCTTCGGCCAGCTGGCCCATGGGCACCAGTGCACCCGGCGCCCGTTGCTGCTCCAGATAAAGCTGCTTGATGTAGTCTTCGACCGTGCTGCTCGGCATGGAGTTATTCCCCCGCGGTGTGATCTTCCTCAAATCGCATCAAGAGCAGGCGCAGGCTGTTCAGCACCACGATGACCGTACTGCCCTCGTGACCGATGACGCCGATGGTGAGCGGGATGAGGCCCGCAAAGGCGCCCGTCACCAGCACCACCACCGAGCCCAGTGACACGGCGAGGTTTTGCCGGATGATGCGCCGGGCCCGCCGGCTCAACTCGTAGGCGATGAAGAAGCGATCGAGCCGGTCCTTCATCAGCACCACATCGGCCTGCTCCAGTGCGGCATCGGAGCCGCGCATGCCCATGGCCACGCCGACGTACGCGGCGGCCAGGCTGGGCGCATCGTTAACCCCGTCGCCCACCATGGCGGGCTTTTCCCCGGCCTCCGACCACTGCTTGATGCGGCTGACTTTTTCATCCGGGGACAGGCCGAACTCGTATTCGCGCAGGCCGACCTGTTCGGCCACCGTTTGCACCGCCTCCTTGCGATCGCCGCTCAGCATGGTCAGGCGCAGCCCGACCGCATAGAGCTTGGCCAGCAGGGGCCGGCTGCTCGCGCGCACTTCGTCCTCCAGCAGCAGGCGGCCGTGCAACTCGCCGTCGGAATAGATGACTTCGGTAATGCCCGGCGCGGGTACGGGTAGCGCAGCGAGCCAGTCGGCCGGGCCGATCAGGGAGCGGCGTCCCAGTTGCGCGGTGCGCCGGGCCAGTGTGGCCTGTACTCCGCTGCCGGTGAGGGACCGGAAATCGCTGATCGCGGGCAGCTCCAGCTTGCGTTCGCGCGCGGTGCGCAGCACGGCCTGGGAAACGGGGTGGGTGGAGTTGTTGGCCAGGGCCGCCGCCCGGGCCAGCAGCTGATCCTCCCGGCCCGCGGGCAAGCTCTGCACGGAACCCACCTGCAAATGGCCGGTGGTGATGGTGCCGGTCTTGTCCAGCGCGACCCGCTTGATTTCGGCCAGCTTTTCGATGGCCACGCCGCCGCGGAACAAAATACCGCGCCGGGCCGCCGCCGCGATGCCGGCCAGAATCGCGGACGGAATCGAGAGCACCAGCGCACACGGCGAGGCCACCACCAGCAGGGTCATGGTGCGGTAGAAAGCGTTCCTGGCCGCGCTGGGATCCGGCGTATAGGCGGGCCATATTTTCCACCATACGAAGAACATGGCGATGCTTACGCCGAGAATGGCATAGGTGTAGGCGGAACCGAATTTGTCCGTGAACCGCTGGGCGGGAGCCTTGGACTCCTGGGCTTCGTGAATGAGACGGATGATCTTGCTCAGCGAGCTTTCGGAGGCCGGTCGCAACACCCGGCAATCCAGGCGGCCCCACAGGTTCAAGGTGCCCGCCAGTACACGTTCACCGGGCCCTTTGTCCACCGGCACCGCTTCGCCGGTCAGATTGGATTCATCGGCGGCGGAGGAGCCCTTGATCACTTCGGCATCCACCGGGAATTGTTCGCCCGGTCGCACCAGCAACACGGAACCCGGCTGCAGGTCGTCCACCGGAACCAGGCGCTCCTCGCCGGACGTCTCCAGCAGGGTGGCTTGCTTGGGGGCGGCCTTGAACAGGCTGTTGATCTCGCGCTCGGTGCGCTGCATGGCGAAATCTTCCAGGGCGCCGCTGAGCGAGAAGAGGAACATCAGGACGGCGCCTTCCCACCAGTGACCGATGACGGCCGCACCCACGGCCACGCACAGCATCAAGAAATGGATGTCCAGGATGCGTTTCCGCATCAGTTCCCAGGTTTCTTCCGCGGCATGCCAGGAGCCGGTCAGATAGGCCAGTACATAGGCGGACAAAGCCAGGGGGGTGAGCTGGCCCACCACCTTCTCGGTGATGAAGCCGGCCAGGGTGCCGAGGCCGCAGAGGACGGCCAGGGCCAGGGGCAGCTTCCAGTCGTGATGGTCGGCTTCCGGCACCACGATGGGTTTGACCTGGAGCCAAGGGAACTGCCGCCATTTCCATAAACGGGTCGCGGTATCACAACTCACCCGTTCCAGCATTACGCCGGAGCCGGGCAGGGTGACCAGTCGGATTCCGGAGGGCAGGGCCTGATGGCGCCCGCGTTCGCAGAGTTGGCAATCGATGCGCCACGGTGCATCCGCACACGCCGGCATTTCGTCGGGCAAAAAGGGCTGCAGCACTTTTTCCAGTTCCGCCTGCTTGGCCTTCTGATCGCAGCCCGGCATGCAGGCGAAGGAAACACGGTGTTGGCGGGCATCCAGCAGGACCGCACGTACGCTCTCGTCCCTGGCCAGCGCCTCGGCAAGTTCATGAATGACACATAATGATTTATTCACGGGGGTATCCTAGCACGATGCCGCAGCATCCAACTTCACATCAGTTCTGCATATCAAAAAATCGCATATAGCGCATTGACCACCCGCCCATCCTACCGTACTTTGACCAGTCAAAGTAATAAATTCGTACATTAAAAATTATATGCCTATGAAATCATGGATCACTGTTGGCGTGGCTCTGGTGGCCGCTTGGGTCGGGGTGGGTCAAGCGTGCGCCCAGCAGAATTCTGCGCCCATCCAGGTGGTGGCCACCGTGGGTATGGTGGCGGATGTTGTGCGCGAGGTGGGCGGGGACCGCGTGCAGGTGCAGGCGTTGATGGGGGCGGGGGTGGATCCGCATCTGTACAAGCCGACCCGGGGCGATGTGGCGTCGCTGCTGGCGGCGGATATGGTTTTCTATTCCGGCTTGTTGCTGGAGGGACGCATGGGTGATGTGCTGGCCAAGGTGGGGCGGGGCGGCAAGCCGGTGGTGGCGGTCACCGAGGCGCTGGATCAGTCCCGCCTGCTCTCGTTTCCCGCGCGGCCCGGTCATTTCGACCCGCACGTGTGGATGGATGTATCGGCGTGGCGGCAGACGGTGGCCGTGGTGGAGCAGGCGTTGAGCAAGGCGGACCCCGCGCACGCGGTGGACTTTGCCGGGCGGGCGGCGCGTTATCGCTCGGAACTGGATGGGCTGCACGCCTACGTCACCCGCGTGATGGCCTCCATTCCCAAGGAGCACCGCATCTTGATCACGGCGCACGACGCGTTTTGCTATTTCGGGCGGGCCTATGGCGTGGAGGTGCGGGGCATCCAGGGTGTGTCCACGGAATCGGAGGCGGGGCTCGAGGATTTAAATCGTCTGGTGGATACCATCGTTTCGCGCGCCATTCCGGCGGTGTTCGTGGAAACCAGCGTGGCGGAGAAAAATGTGCGGGCGCTGGTGGAAGGCACCCGGTCCCGCGGGCATACCCTGTCCATCGGCGGCACGTTGTTCTCCGATGCCATGGGGCCGGCCGGGACGTACGAAGGCACCTACATCGGCATGCTGGACCACAATGCCACCGTCATTGCGCGCGCGTTGGGCGGCGAGGTTCCCGAGCGCGGATATCAGGGCCGGTTGAGCGAGGGTCCCTAAATGCCAACCCAGTTGCCCGGCTCCGAACATTCCCTGCTGGCCCCGGTCAGCATCCACGACATGACGGTGGCCTATCACCGCAAGCCGGTGTTGTGGGACGTGGATCTCGACCTGCCGGAAGGCCGGCTCATCGGGCTCATCGGTCCGAATGGCGCCGGGAAAAGCACCCTCATCAAGGCGGTGCTGGATCTGGTGCCCCGCGCCACCGGCCGGGTCTTGATCTACGGACAGCCCTACCGCAAGCAACGCAGCCTCGTGGGCTATGTTCCGCAGCGCGAGAGTGTGGACTGGGATTTTCCCGTATCCGCACTGGATGTGGTGGCCATGGGCCTCTACCGCCAGCTCGGCTGGTTTCGTCCCGTGGGGCAGCCGGAGCGCGAGCGTTCGCTGGCCGCCCTTGCCCGCGTGGGTATGCAGGATTTCGCCCACCGCCAGATCAGTCAGCTGTCGGGCGGGCAGCAGCAGCGCGTTTTCCTGGCCCGGGCCCTGGTGCAGGACGCGCGGCTCTACCTGATGGACGAGCCGTTCGCGGGGGTGGATGCGGCCACGGAAAAAGCCATCGTACTCCTGCTGCAGGATCTGCAGGCCGCCGGGAAAACCGTGCTGGTGGTGCATCACGACCTGCAAACCGTGCCGGAATATTTTGATCACGTCATCATGATCAACGCCCGCATCATCGCGGCCGGCCCCACCCAAGACGTCTTTACGGCGGAGA
>CAYTVN010000153.1:0-8231 GCA_964441655.1 uncultured Verrucomicrobiota bacterium
CAGCTCCCACCCCTATGGGAACGCACACTTTCTCCAGACCGGCCTGGCGCGTCTTCGTTCGTGCGACGCCGTGACCGTGCTGGAAGGAAATCTGGACAGCTCCACCTACTACCGCGAACTGGTGACCGCAGATGCCGTGCTGACCGTCTATGATCCGGCCGCGTATGGTGGAGGTAGTTCGGGTGTCTTTGCCGAATCCGTCGCGCTGGAAAAACCGGTCATCACCAGCCCCGACACCTGGATGGCCGACGAAATCGCGGCCGGTCACGCCAGCGGCATCGTGTTGACCGACTATTCCGCGCCCGCCCTGCTGGAAGGATTGCGGCGCTATACCCGCGAAGCGTCCCAACTCGCCCAGGCCGCACGAACACACGGCAGCGCATGGCGGGACTTTCACGGGGCGGCCAACTTCTGTGACCGCCTGTTCGCAATGTGGAATTAATCCGAGCAAAGAACCGACATCGCCCCCCGGCACGCCGTCAGCAGAAATCCTCATGAAGGGAAAACTTCTATTGGTGAAACCCGATCACATCGGGGACTTTGCGCTTCTGGTTCCAACCCTGCTTGGCCTGTTGAAGACGTACGGCAAAGATCAAATCGGTGTGGTCACCAACTCACTCAACCAGCAATGGCGCGAGGTTTTGCCCGAAGTGGGCTTCTGGGAAACCATCGACTTTCCCGGTTACGAGCGGAAGCCCTCCAACCTCACCCGCAAGCTCCGGCTTCTTCGCGATCTGGCCCGACTGGGGTATCGCCTACGCCGACGCCGGGTGGAGATCGCCGTCGATCTGCGCATTCAACCCGACGACTGGCGCGGGAAGCTGGTCTGTCGGCTTTCGGGCGCCCTCCGCCGAGTCGGCGGAGTGGGCACAGGGTCTCGCTTCCTGACACTTGTACGCGGCAATGAGACAGGGCATGAGTCGAACCGGCTGCAACAACGCGTTGAGTTTTCCATTTCCGAAAACCTTCTTGAATCAACGCAACCATGGCTGCGGTTGCAGGCAGGAACCCAACGAATCGAACGGCGAATTTTGATCCACCCGGGGGCGGGTTTCCCGTCCAAGAAATGGCCCGTGGCGCATTGGCAACGGCTCCTGAACCTGATTCGCGAACGCCTTCCCACAACGGAAATTCTGCTCACGGGCGGACCCCAGGATCGGGAACTTCTGCAGTCAATTGACCCAACAGGGTCCATCGTATGCACAAAGACAATCCCGGAAATGATCAATCTTATCGCCAGCGCGCGGATGTTGGTGGCCCTGGATAGCGCGGCGGCACATGTGGCCTGGTTGACCTCGACCCCATGTGTCGTCATTTTTTCATCTGCCAATGAACCGCAACGATGGGGCGCACGGGGCGATTGCCAGTTACTGACCAATACGGTTCCTTGCTCGCCCTGTGCATTAACCGCCTGCTCTGTACCCGGCCACCCCTGCATGACCGGAATTTCGCCCGAGCGTGTTGTGGACGTTCTCGTTGAGCAGTTTAACCGCATGGTCACAAACATCCCGTGCCGCACTTAATTCTCAACGGTGGCCACCTGGCCATGCATGGCGTCGGCCAGGGCGTTTATGCCCGGCGCTTGATCGAAGGCCTTTTACGTCATGTAAACAGCCAGAAATTCCGCATCACCATTCTGGTTCCACATCATTCGACGGACCCGATTGAAGCGATGCCATCGCACGCGAACTGGATGGTCTTGAAAAGTCCGAGGCCAGCACATCCTCTGCTGGATACCATGGCCTGGAATCAACGCCTGCTGGCCCAGCGCAATCTCTTCGATCCCGACGTCCTTTTCTTCAGTCCAGGTCCCTGCTGGGGCTGGCGCGCGCCGCGCAACCTGGCCCTCACCCACCACGACTGCATCTATCGCCACTACCCGGTTTATCTCGGGCGTCGCTTCATCCGCAAATGGTCGGCTTCCATGACCGAGCGCTATTTGCACCGGGCCAAAATCGTGTTCACGGAATCCGAACACGCGCGCGCCGACATCGCCGACCAAACGGGTCTTCCCATCTCCCGCATCCAGGTCATCCCAGCCTGGCTTCCGCCGGCGTTTAATGTCGTGACCGCTCGGTCCACGCGGGAACAGGTGCGCCTTCGCCACGCACTGCCGGAGCGTTATTGGTTGTACGTGGGCGGTTACGACATCCGCAAAAATGTGGAATTCCTGCTGGATGCTTATGCCCAAGCCCGAGCCCGCACCGAATGCCCGCCCCTGGTGCTGGCCGGACGCATTCCCGGTCAACCCGCCCCCACCTATTGCGACGTAAGAGGCCGGCGGCGCGCGCTCCAACTTTCCGCACCCGCCCTTGTGGAACCCGGTTTTATCCCCGACGATGACATGCCGGGCCTTTACGCGGGCGCTGAATTGATGATCTATCCGTCACTTTTTGAGGGCTACGGACTGCCCCCCCTGGAGGCCATGGGGTGCGGATGCCCGGCCCTGGTGGCGGACAACACCAGCCTGCGGGAAGTGGTCACCGACCGCACCCATCGTTTTGCGACCGCGACGACAGAGGAACTGACGGACCTCCTGGTACAGGCGGCCCACCGGCCGCTTCCCCTGAATCCATCCTTTGCCCCGACGCAACACGACGAACGCCGTGCCATGGAGTTGTACTTCCGCAGCCTTGAGGACATGGCCGCCTCCGTGTAAAGGAGCGGTGCCTTTACGGGACGTATGAACGATTCACGAATATTTAAAGTCGGCATTGACCTGACCCCGGCCGAGTTGACCGAACGGTCGCCGGGCACCGCACGACTGGTAAAGGAACAGGCCCGGGCACTGTTCAAGCTGGACGTGCCCTGGCAGTGGGTCCCGGTGTTTGCGCGCAAGGCGAATCCCCTGTTCGACGAGGTGGCCCAGCTGCAGCCCCGCCTCGGTCGCGGTCGCAAATTCTCGCTGCACACGACGTTTGACCTCGGCCCCATCTGGCAACAAGCGGGATGCGACCTCGGCTTTGCCACCGCCTATTTCAGTCCTCTTACCGGACCGCCCGTGGTGGCCAACTATTTTGACGCCAACTCCTATGAACCGATCGATGCCTGGCATCGCCGCCGCCGGGCGGTTCGCCATCTCTGGACCAACCTGCTGGTTCGCCACACCTTGCACCGTGCCAAAGCCTTGTTCATTTTGTCCAACTACGGTCACGAACGACTGTCCAGCTTGTTTCCACGCCACGAACATAAAATCCATGTGACGCCCTGTGGATTCACGGCGCCGGGACTCGCCCCGGCCCACCCCCCCGCTTGGGCAAGCGACTTGAAGAAACCCTATTTTCTTTTTGTCGGCTCCTTCTCGGACAACAAGAACCAGCGCACCCTGCTGGCGGCGTGGCGGATGCTGCAGGAGCAGTTCGCCGATGCCCCGGCGCTGGTACTGATCGGACCGACCCCGGCTGCGTACCGGCGCGAGGTGCTGGATCCCCTGATGGCCGCCCTGCCCCGAAGCCACGAAGTGCTGTTGCCCGGGTTTGCCCCCGATGCCGAACTCGCGTGGGCTTATCATCACGCACTCGGCTATGTGCAGCCTTCCTTTGCCGAAGGCTGTGGCATGCCCATTCTGGAAGCCATGTCCTGTGGATTGCCCGTCGCCTGCTCAAACACCACCTGCCTCCCCGAAACGGCGGGCGGGGCCGCGCTTTTGTTTGATCCAAAATCAGCTTCCACCCTGGTGGACGCGATCACCCGGTTGTGGAAAGATGCCCCGCTTCGAACTCACTTGTCCGTGGCCGGACGCGACCAGGCGAGTCAGTTCAGTTGGACAAAAAATGCCCGCCTGGTTGCCGAAGAAATTGACCGTCAGCTACACACGAACGCAAAACGAAAGCTCTGAGCCGTGCAGAACAATTCCTCTTCAGATTTGAGTCGCCTGTGGTTGCCGGCCACCTGCATTTTCTGCGTATTCGTCGCCCTCTATATCGTGGTCCAGGCCATGCAGCGCGGCGTGTCCTCCGCGGTGACCTATGGAGCCGTCATCCTGGGCCTGATCTGGGTGGTGGGGGGACGAAAAGTCTGGTGGCTTCCCATCCCCATTTCGGCCGCCATGGGCGGGCTGATTTGGGTGGGATTCCGCATTTACACCCACGAGCTCTCCCTGCTCATGGCGGCGGCCACCTTGCTGCCTGCTATGGCGCTCAACTATCGACTGTTCGACCAGCATCGGCCGCCCCTCAAATGGCCGGTGGTAACCTTATGCTGTTATCTTATCATCCACCTGGGCACCAGCCTGGTCATGCAATACAACGACGAAGGCGGACTGTCCAAAATGGGCAACATTCTTCGCACCTATATGGGGGCACTATGGGCGGTTATTTTTGTAATCGCCTACCATAAATTTGGATCCAGCAAACTGGTTCGGCTCACCACCGGTCTGATCTATGCCGCCCTCGCCGTCCGGGTCCTTGTCGGGGTGTACTCCTACTTCTTCCCCGGTCTTCTTTTTGTGCCTGCCTTCAGCGTATTTTTTGTGCTTTCAGAAACAGGCTCTGTGGATTTGCGCGGCCCGCCGCTGCAACTGATCATCCTGTCCCTGGGCTATTTCTCAGCGAACCGCCGCTTCGTCCCCAAATCCCTGCACCTGCTGGCCGTGGTCGTATGCGCCTGGCTTCTCCTGTTGGGTGGATCGCGCGTCAGCGTGGCCATCATGGTGGTCGTTCCCGTGCTGTGGATGATTGTACAACGCCGCTTCTTTCTGCTCGGCATCCTGCTGACATTGTTTTTCTCGGGCATGATCGCCTTGAACACCAATCCGCGCATCCTCGATGAACTGCCCCTGCCCACCCAGCGAGCCCTTTCCATCCTGATCATCGGCGACCGCTTGGACATCCAGGCCAAGCAGCAAGGCAGCAACGACTGGCACGCCAACCTGTTTCGCATGGGGCGGGAACGGTGGCTGGCTTCCCCGGTGCATTTCCTGGTGGGCTACACCGTAAAACCCTTTGACGAAACCTTCTATTCCGCACGCGTTGACTTCTATCATCGCCTGGAAGTGGCCGCCGATACGGCGCGTTACGAGCGCAGTCTTTGGACCGTGCTCGCCACGCTGGGCCTGGTGGGAGGTCTCCTCTATGTGATGACATTTTATATACTGTTGCGGGGTCCGGTGCGGGACTTGTGGCGGGATGGGATCGCCGAATTCCGCCATGTGGTCTATTTCATCGGCTTTGCCACCACCACCATCTGGTTTTGCTTCAGCCCCATCCATGGCAGCTTCCCCGGCCAGGAATTGATGTGGTCGGTCCTCGCCTTTGCCGTGCATTACGATCACCGACGCCAGCTCGCCAACCTGGCACAACCGCCCCCGCCCGTCGTGCCGCCGGGCGCGAAACGTCCTTCGCTGCCCCACCGCTTTTCGTAGCGAGAGCCCGCCCCGCCCATGAAGCCGACCCTCTTGATCGTTGAGCAACGAATGCTGGGCGACGCGGTCATGAGTCTGCTCTTCGTGCGCGCGGCCATGCCGCGCTACGAGGTGTTCGTCACCTGCGCGCCGTGGTCCGTGCCGATCTTCGCAGCCCTGCTGCCGCCCGAACGCATCCTGCCCTGGCATCCCCCCTGGCTGGAGGATCTGGGCAAAAAATACCAGCCCACACGGTGGCTGCGCAGCAGGGTCCCGACCTTTATCCGCAGTCTGCGCCGTTTGAACCCACAGGTGGCGGTCTCCGTCTGGGCCGACACCCGCGTACACAGCTTGATGGCCTTGACCGGGGCGCCCGTGCGCGTGGGTTTTCCCATGAACGAGGGCAACTACTATGCCCATCACCTGCCCTGGCGGCGGCGGCAACTGCGCTACGGCCAGTGGCTGGACAGGGTCGCGCACCTGCTGAACCGGGGGCCCCTGCTCACCCAGCCCCTGCAGCGTCACCACTACGAGCAACACCACGTGGAGACCTGGAAACAAATCGCGCGGGAACTCCAGCTGCCCTGGGATGACCGTTCACCCTGGCTGACCATTTCCCGCACACCACTGCCCGCCGACATTGAACAGGCCATCCAGCGCGCCCGTCAGGCGGGTCAGCCGGTCTGGCTGATTCACCCGGGAGCGCGGGTGCAGGCGCAACGCTGGCCCAGGGAACGTTTCCTGTCCGTGATCCGGGGCGAATTGAAGCCCGCCGGAGCCGCCTGCATTTTACTGGATGCCCCCGAAGCCGCATGGCCGGACGCCATCCGGGGCGAGTTCCCCGTGGCGCGCCTCGACACCCTGCAGGATCTGCTCTCCCTGCTTTCCGCCGGGGACGCCCTGCTGTGCAACGACACCGGGGTTTCGCATCTCGCCGCCGCCCTGGGTAAACACGTGGTCACGCTGTTCTTCGCCAGCAACCCCCATTGGTTCGGGCCGTGGGGCCCTGGCGCGCGCACGGTCACAAGCAAAGCCTGCCCCCTGTCGCCCTGCCTCGGCCTCTGCCTGCAGCCCCGCCTGATCTGCCACGACCCGGATCTGGAACCCGAAGCCCGACAGGCCGTGCGCGACGTAAACGCGGAAATAGTTGCACGAAACCGTGGACAGCGCGGGGAGAGCCGCTAATCTCGAATCGATTGCTTTTAAAGGAGAGAACGCGTGGCATGAGCACAAAAGTATTGGTAACCGGCGCGGCCGGCTTCATCGGTTCACACGTGGTGGATGCCCTGATCGGCCTTGGCTTCGACGTGGTCGCGATGGACGATTTGTCGGGCGGCTTCCGGGAAAACGTCCACCCCAAGGCCCGCTTCCACGCCTGCTCCGTCGTCGACCACGAATTCGTCGACGCGCTGTTCAAGCAGGAATCGTTCCGCTACGTGTTTCATCTCGCGGCCTATGCCGCCGAGGGCCTGAGCCATTTCATCAAACGGTTCAATTACACCAACAACGTCATCGGCAGCATCAACCTGATCAATGCCGCGGTGAATGCCGGCACGGTGGACTGCTTTGTCTTTACCTCCTCCATCGCGGTCTATGGACCCGGCCAATCCCCCATGACCGAGGATATGACGCCGACCCCGGAAGATCCCTACGGCATCGCCAAATACGCGGTGGAACTGGACCTGCAGGAAGCACACCGGATGTTCGGCCTGAACTCCATCGTCTTCCGGCCCCACAATGTGTATGGCGAGCGGCAGAATATCGGGGACCCCTACCGCAATGTGATCGGCATCTTCATGAACCAGATTTTGCAGGACAAGCCGCTGACCGTTTTTGGCGATGGCCAGCAAACCCGCGCCTTCAGCTACATTTCAGATGTGGCCCCCCTGATCGCCGCGTCAGTGACCCGTCCGGCGGCCTACAACCAGACCTTCAACGTGGGCGCCGACCAGCCCTATTCGGTGAACGAACTGGCCCGCGAAGTCGCGGCTTGCCTGGGCACCGAAGCCCGCCTCCAACACCTGCCCGCACGCCACGAGGTAGTGCACGCCTTTTCCTCCCACGCGAAGGCGCAGGCGGTATTCGGGGACCTGATCAAGAATGTGTCGCTCCGGGACGGCCTCGCGCGGATGTCGGCCTGGGTCCGGCAGCACGGGGCACGGGTCGGCCAACCGTTTGAGGGCATTGAAGTGCTTCGCAACCTGCCACCCTCCTGGGCCAAGCTCACCCAACCGTCCACCTGACCGCGCATGAACATCGGCTTCATTGGCGCCCGCGGCATTCCGCACGGCTATAGCAGCACGGAACAGATCGCCCTGAACGTGGGCACGCGCCTGGTCCAGCGCGGGCATACCTTCACCGTCTACTGCCGCAAACATCTCTACGCGGACCGGCAGCCGGAGTATCGCGGGGTCCGGCGAATTTTTCTGCCCACCAACGAGCACAAAATATTCGGCCAGTTGCTGCATTCCAGCCTGTCCGGTTTCCACGCCATCGGACAGCCCTACGATGTGATCCATGTGCAATGCCTGACCAATGCCATCCAGGCCGTCATCCCATGGCTGTTCGGCAAACGGGTCATCGTCAATGTGGACGGGCAGGAATGGGAGAATCCCAAGTGGCCCAAGCGCCCGCGCGAGGCGTACTTCGGCCTGGCCGCGCGCGCCGCCCTGCGGGTCAGCCGGGAAATCATCACCGACGCCCAGGGCATGTACGACCTCTACATGGAACGCCACCAGCGGCCCTCCACCATCATCGAATACGGGGCCGAGCTCGTAACCCCGCGCAATCCGGCCCGTCTGGTGGAATTCGGGCTGAAGCCGAAACTATACTGTGTTATCGCCGCCCGCCTGGTCCCCAGCAACCAGATCGCCCTGCTGGTGGAGGCTTT
>CAYTVN010000154.1:0-8202 GCA_964441655.1 uncultured Verrucomicrobiota bacterium
CCTATAGCCATGGAACTGGCCCTCAGCCTGGGGTCCAACCTCGGGGACCGGCTGGCCTATCTTCAGTTGGCCCGGGATCGTATCGCGCGTCTGGACGACGTGCGCGTGGTGGCCCAGGCCCCGGTGTATGAAACTACGCCGGTGGGCGTGAAGCCGGAGTATGCACACCTGAACTATCTCAACACCGTACTGGTGGTGGAAACCGCGCGTCCGGTGGAGAATCTGCATCGCGAACTGGCCCGCATCGAAGCCGCGGCCGGCCGTATGCGCGGCGAGGATCGTTTTGCGCCGCGCACCCTGGACATTGATATTCTGTTTGCGGGTGACACCCGGCGCGACACCGCGCAACTGTCCATTCCGCATCCCCGCTGGGCCCAGCGTCGTTTTGTGGTACAGCCCCTGTGCGATGTGCGCCCCGATTTCGTGGTCCCCGGCACGGAAGAAACCGTGCGCGCGGTGCTGGCCCGCCTGCCCGACGGGGAAGGGCTGACGCTGTTTTCCCGCGATTGGTGAGCGCGTGTTGTGGTAAGATGCCCCCATGAGCACCACTTGGACCGCACCCCGGATTCGCGCTGCCAAAGGCAAACAGCGGCTGGCCATGTTGACCGCGTACGATGCCACCACCGCCCGCCTGATGGATGAGGCCGGACTGCCCATGATCCTGGTGGGCGATTCGCTGGGCATGACCGCGCTGGGTTACGCCAACACGCTGCCGGTGACCCTGGAGCAAATACTGCATCACACCGCGGCCGTGGTGCGCGGGGTGAAATCCGCCATGGTGATCACTGATCTGCCTTTTCTGACCTATCAGGTTTCGCTGGAGCGCGCGTTGGAAAGTGCGGGTCGTTGCCTGAAGGAAGCGGGCGCGGCCGCGGTGAAAATCGAGGGCGGCGCCTTCCGCGCCCCCGTGGTGCGTGCGCTGGTGGAGAACGGTATTCCCGTGCTGGGCCACATCGGGCTGCTGCCGCAGAGCGTGCATGCCATGGGTGGATTTCGCGTGCAGGGCCGCAGCGCGGAAGATGCGGCGCGTCTGATCGAGGACGCGCGCGCGCTGGATGAAGCGGGCGTGTTTGCCCTGGTGCTGGAAGGCATGCCGGCCGACGTGGCCAAACAAATTACGGAAGCGGTCACCATGCCTACCATCGGCATCGGCGCCGGACCGCACTGCGACGGCCAGGTGCTGGTGATCAACGATCTGCTCGGCCTGACCGAGAAGCCGCCCAAATTTGCCAAAGCCTACACGGATGTGCGCGGGGCCATGCAGAAGGCCATCGCGGGCTACAAGGCCGAGGTGGAAGGAGGACAATTTCCCGGCCCGGAACATTGCTACTGATGGCGGGACGGGGGCGTCCCGTCTCCAGTTTCAGTTTGCTGATGGAGACGGCGTGCCCTCACGTCGCGGGACATGCGTGGACCACATGATGAGGGTCCAGCTGCTGACGATGATTACAGCGGCGGTGCTGACGATAAACAGCGGCGCGCCGTGCCCGGAGCCCAACAGGGCGGCGCCGACGACCCCGGCCAACGGACCGATTAAACCACCCATTCCGATGATGGATTCATGCCAGCCGCCGTGTTCGCCTTTTTCATCCCCGTAATCGAGGGAGTAGTAGATGGAGCTGTAATAGCTCAGGCCGATACAGGCGCCGAACAGCATCAGGGCGGGCAGCAGGAGGGCCAGGCTGGTGGCAAAGAAAATGATGGCCAGCGCAGCGGGGGCGGCGACCAAGGCGGCCAGCATCAAGGGCAGGCGGTAATGCCAGCCCGGGAGGCGCCACAACAGGGCAAAGGAAATCGCGCGCGCGGCGAAAAAGGTGCAGATCATCCAGATGGCGGAGCCGGGCGGCAGGCCCAGCCGCTCCCCGATCGATGGAGCCAGCGTCATCAGGCCGCCCTGCAACAGGTAGCCGGTGCCGTTGCCTAGCCAGCCTAGTTGTTTGAAGCGGCGCTTGGTGATCTGCGGAACCTGATCCCCGCGATGCGCCTTGCGGTCCCCCGTATACACCTTGGCCGGACGGCGCGGAACCAGCAGCCAGGCGGCCTGCATCACGTGGACCAGCAGGGCGGCCAGCAGGATGGCGTCGGGTGTGATGCGAAACAGCGCGCCCGCTGAGAAAAAGCTGAGGGAACCGATGCAGGCCCACACCACGTTGTAGATCCCGAGCCGATCCGGCGTGGAGAGCGAACCGGGATACAGCACCACCGAGGCCTCAAGGCTGGGCCAGGTCAGCGACATGGAGGCGATAAAAACCGGCAGGGCGAGGAAGGGCATCCAGGCCCGGTGCACAGCCAGCAGCAGCACGGAAGCCAGGATCATGCCGAGGGTGCCGGCCAGCACAACGCGGGCGTGTCCGAAGCGATCACCGAGCCGCCCGCCCAGCGGAGGCACCAGCACATAGAATATACCCTGCAGGCAGCCCAGCCAGAGGTTGGTGGTGTCGGCATAGCCGTAGCGGGCGCGGGTCCAGAAGTAGATGCACGATCCCAGGATGGTGCACGCGAAGGCATTAAAACCTTCGGTGACATAATAATCGTGGAGTCGCAGTCGGCTGGGCTGATGCATGGGGCCGCGTTGATACTCAAGCGGCGCGGGCCTGTCGAGCCAGCTTGTGTTCCCAATACCAGGTGAAGAACACCGGCACCGAAAACAGGGAGACCACATCGAAGATCATGCCGCCCACCACGGGCAGCACCATGGGTTGCATGAGTTCCGAACCGCGACCGGTGGCCCACAGTACCGGGACCAGGGCCAGCATGGACGTGGCGTTGGTCATGATGGCGGGCCGGCGTCGGCGCAACCCGGCGAAGAAAACGCGGCGATGCACCTCGTCCATCGTGGAGGGCGGTATCTTGAATTGCTCCTGGATATAAGAGCCGAGCAGGATGCCGTCGTTGAACATTACGCCCAGTAGCACCAGGAAGCCGACCACCACGGCCGTGGTCATCTCGGCACCCCACCACCACACAAAGAAGAAACCGCCTGCGGTTGTGACCAGGGCATTGCACAGGATGATGATGGTCGTGATGAGCCAGGAGCGGGTGCCCAGATAGATCAGCACCACCATGATGATCATGGAGGCGGCGATGACCACGCGCAGGATTTCGTCCGCCTTCATTTTCTGCTCGTAGCGCCCGACCCAGCGATAAGTCGCGCCTGCCGGGAGCTCCAGTCGACCATCGGCCAGCGCTGTCCGCAGACGCGCGTCCGCGGCGCGCACCACGTCCACCTCGCCGCCGCGCGTGTTCAGCATCACGTACTGCGTGCGCTTGCCTCCTTCGGAGCGGATGGCCATGGGCCCGACGGTGTAGGTAAGGCCGGCTTCCGAGGGACGCTCCGCGCGCACAAAGGGTTGGGCGATGGATGGCACGGGATCGCCCGCAGCCATGGTGAGCTCCGCGTGCTGGTGATCGAGGAGGGTGAAGTTGCGCTGGTCGGTGAGGCTGAGTTGACCGAGCAGGGCGTGGGCATCGGTGGGCGAGTTGCTGAAGTCCAGGGTGTACACGGTGGGCGTGGCCAGTAGTTGGGCCAGTGGAATGGCGCCATGTCCCTCCGTCACCGGGACCTGCACCAGCGGGAGTTCGTCGGTATCGTCGCGGCGTTCGCGCAGATAACGAATGCGCACCGGATAGCGCAGGGTGCCTTCCACGGAATAGGTGAGGGCCATGCCGCCGAGGGCGGTCTCCATCGTCTGCATGACCTGTTCCTGGGAAAGTCCGAAGCGGGCCAGGCGCGCGGGGTCGAGGCGGATTTCCGCATAGGGTTTGCCGCCCTCGCGCTGCATCTGCACGTCCACCGCACCGGGCGTGCCCTGGATGATTTTTTCCGCGCGCTCGGCAAAGGATTCCAGCGCCGCCGAGTCGTCGCCGAGAATCTGCAGCGCGAGCAGGCTGCGGATGCCGGTGGACAGCATGACCACGCGGGTCTCAATGGGCTGCAGCCAGCTGGGCGCCACGCCCGGCAGGTCGGACTCCGCGGCTAGCAAGGCGCGCACTTCGTCCAGGGTGCGCGGGCGTTGGACGGTACGCCCGTCCTTTCGTAACAGTTCGTGCACCGGCCACTCGCGGTAGGGCTTCAGCAGCACCACGGTTTCGATCATGCCCAGCGGGGCGGGATCGAGTGCCGTTTCCGCGCGTCCCAGTTTGCCCATCACCGAGGCCACCTCGGGCACGGCAGCAATCAGCCGGTTCTGTATTTTCATCACGCGCAATGTTTCCCCCAGGCCGGCGTGCGCGGGCAGGGAGGGCATAAACAGCAGGCTGCCTTCGTCGAGCGGGGGGAGAAAGCTGGAGCCTACGCCGGGGAACGCCTTCGCGAGCGTATGATGCAGGCGCGTCTGGGTGAAGTCGCCGCCCGCCAGATCAAACGCCTTGCGTAGCGGCCAGCTCAGCGTGGTCCAGCCCGCGCCCAGCAGATAGCCCGTGCCGGCCATGAGCGAGATGATCACGGTGAAGGCCACGCGATGCCGCTGGATGTGGTTGTAGGCCCATTCGTAGGCCACGTGGATGGTGTAGCTGACCGGGTTCTCTTCGTAATTAATCAGCTTCTCGCGACCGATACGCCACACCGCGCCTCCGCACAGGGCCGCGAAGGCGGGGGCGAAAAGCCAGCCCGGCACGGTCAGCGCCCAGCGCTCGTGATCCAGCGGCAGCGACCAGCCATCGCGCAAGAACCAGCCAAAGGCGCAGCCGGCAGCCGTGCCCGCCAGCCCGAGCAGGATGGGTTTTCGGATGTGCCACGGCGGAAGCAGAAAGCGGCAGAGCAGGGGAACCAGCAGCGTGCCGAACATCACCGCGCCGCCGATGGCCAGTGACTTGGTGAGGGCCAGCGGCTCGAAGAGGCGCCCGGCCTGATCGGTCAGCGCGAAGATGGGCAGAAATCCGATGATGGTGGTGGCCGCCGACGTGACCAGCGGCCGGGTCACTTCGCGGGCCGCCTGCACCACGGTTTCGATGATCTCGGGGTTGAACGGCGAGACCGGCATGTCCCGTTTTTCGCGCCGGCATTTTTCCTGCAAATCCACCAGATGCTGGGTGATGTTCTCGGTCATGATGATGCCGAAATCCACCATCACGCCGATGGCGATGGCGATGCCGGCCAGGCTCATGATGTTGGCACTCACCCCGAACAGATGCATGACGAGGAACGAAAACAGCATGGCCAGCGGCAGGCTCACGGCCACCGCGAAGCTGGCCCGCGCGTGAAGCAGAAATACCGCCACCACGAGGATGGTGGTGAAGACCGCTTCCCTCAGGGTGCTGGTGAGGGTCTCCGTGGTTTCATGGATGAGCTGGGAACGATCGTAGAATGGGATGGCGGTGAGCTGCTCCGCGCTCAGGGCCGGGGCCAGGTCGGCGAGCCGATGTTTGATCGCCTGAATCACCGTGTTGGGGTCTTCGCCCACGCGCATGCCGATGATGGCCCCCACGTGTTCGCCTTGGGCATCGGCCAATACGCCCTGCCGGAACTGCCCGCCCAGCTGCACCTCCGCGACATCGCCCAGCCGCAGTCCGGCCCGCCGCGTTTCGTTGCCGCGCAACACGATGTTTTCCACATCATCTACCGAGCGGATAAAGCCCGCGCCGCGAATCATGGTTTCCACCCCTGACTGCTCGACGCTCATCGCGCCCACATCGCGCCCGGCCTTCTGCACCGCCATCATCAGCATGTCCAGGGTCAGGCCCTGTTCCTCGATGCGGGTGGGATCCACATCAATCTGGTATTCGCGGACCATCCCGCCCACGGGTGCGACTTCGGCCACGCCGGGCACCCCTTGCAGCGCGGGCACCACCAGTTGATCGAGCACAAAGCGTTTGCTCTCCACGTCACGCGGGCCTTGTAACGCGAAGGCGAAGACCTGACCCATCGCGGTGGCGTCGGGGCCAAGGCGCGGCGTCACACCCGCGGGTAACACGCCCTGCAGCTGGGCCAGCCGCTCCAGCACGCGGGTGCGGCAGTCGTACAGGTCGCGGTTTTCCGCAAAGATGAGGTAGACGTAGCCGGCCCCGTAGAGGGACATGCCGCGCACGGTTTGCACCCCGGGCAGGCCCTGTAGTTCGCGGGCCAGTCGTGCCGTGACCTGCTGGTCCATGTCCTGCGGATTCTGGCCCGGCCACGAAGCCCACACGATGACCTGGTTGTCGCTCAGGTCAGGGATGGCATCCACCGGCACCTGCCGCCACGCCCACAGCCCGGCCACGGCGAGACCCAGCGCGACGGCGAGCGTGATGAAGGTATTGCGTATGGCGAAAGCAATCATGGGAAGAGAAGCAACCACGGATGGACACGGATAGACACGGATGTTTCAGAATTCTTCATCAGCGATCCGTGTTCATCTGTGTTTATCCGTGGTTAACAATCAGTGCTGATGTGTGGCTTCGGTGACTGCGCCTTGCGGATAGAGCAGGCTGGGGGTGCCGGCGAGCTGAGCTTGGCTATCCAGCAGGAACGCGCCCTGAGCCGCTACTTCATCCCCTGCTTGCAGGCCTGCGCGCACCACAAACAGATCGCGTCCGTTTTCATCTTCCAGGCGCGGCCCGAGGGCCAGCGGGGCGATGTCGAAGCGCATCTGGCCGCTGCGGTCGCGGCCCGACAGTTTCCAGGCCACATGCCGCACGCCGGTGGAGAGGACGGCCTCCTTGGGAATCAGAGGGAAATGGCCCCAGGTGGATTCATCGTTCGGGTCGGCGGGCTTCAGGTCGGGACCGAGTGCTCCGCGCAGGCGCGCTGAAACCAGCGAGCCCGGCTGCAAGATGTCGCGTGCCCCTTCCAGCCAGATGCGAACCTCGCGGGTACGGGTGACGGGATCAATTTCGGCGGCCAGCCGTCCGAGGGTGGCTGTGAGCCCGGGCAGCGGGCCCAGGTCGTCGCTGTCGATCTGCGCGCTCTGGCCTTCGCGCAGGAAGCGAGCCCGCGATTCCGGCACGTGGACAATCAGCACCAGCCGGTTCGGGTCGACCAGTCGCAAGAGTTGGGTGTCCGGCATCACTTCGCGGCCGACTTCGAGCGCCTCGTCCAGGGCCGACATGTCGGATAACAGCACCTGACCTGCGGCGGAGGAGCGGATGGTGATGATTTCCTGCGGGGCATTGCCCGCGACCACGTGGTCGGCCACGTCGGCCAGATTCCAGCGCTCAAACCGCTGGCGCAGATTACGGACGAGGTTGGTGTCGCCAAGTTTAACCGCCGCCGCCAGTTCGCCTTGTGCCGCGATGACCTCCGGGCTGTAGATATCCACAATAGGCGCGCCTGCCTCCACGAGGGTGCAGCACCCAAACGTGGCGGTGTGACGATGTACGATGCGGCCGCCCACGCGCGGGATGACCACCCGGGTGTACCGATGATCGTAGTCCGCCGCGCCGTAGGCGCGTACCGTGACCACCGCCGGGCCTTCTGTAACCGTGGCCAGTTCCAGGCCCATGCGGCGTTGCTGCTCGCGTTGTAGTTCGCCCGCGTGGACCGGGTGCATCTCCATGCCGCAGACCGGACACGGCCCGGGCGCGTTGCCGACAAAATCCATCATGGGGCAGGCGTAGCGCACGCCCTCCATACCGGTGTTCGCGTTGGCGGCGGCGGGTTCGACGAAGAGCACGCGCGCGGGCAGCACAAGGACCAGCAGGGCGCCGATCCCCGCGCCGAGAAGAGCAGCCTTGAGGTAACTATTCACGGCTCCTCCACCACCTGCCCTGCGATGGCCGCCGGGCCGTACCGATCCGGATCGGCGGCAAATTTGGCCGGGCAGGTCTTGCAGCCGAAACCGATAACCTTGCCCTGGTAGAGCGCAGTGCCCAGCTTCGGGTTCACCTTCATGCCGCAAATGGCGCAAAGGGAATTCACCGGCGTGGCCGCTGCGGATGGCGGAGCGGCGGATGGGGCCGGCGGGCTTGCGTAGGGATCGTGGCGGGCGGTGCGGACGGCCAGGGTAAGCAGCGCGCTGGCAGCGAATGCAGCGACAAAGATGATGTAGTTTTTATTCATGGGATTCACCGTTTACGATGCTTTGGTACCGCCACAACCCGGCCCGGGCCATGCGCGCTTCGGTTTCCGCTTCGAGGGCCTGCATGGCCAGGTCGGTGCTGCGATCCAGCAACTCCAGCAACATCAGCATGGATGAGCCATCGGCCATGCCGGTGGTACCCGCGGCATTCATCAGCGCGTCGTACTCCTGATCCACGCGCCGCTGCATGTTTTCCGTCGCGGCCCGG
>CAYTVN010000155.1:0-8180 GCA_964441655.1 uncultured Verrucomicrobiota bacterium
AAGACTATAATGTCTTGAATAAAACGATAGCATCTTTCAGGATGATGTCAACCGAACGGGAGCCTTCGTGTCGCACGGCTGGTACATAGTTTCCATAGCGCTGCACATCACGGCCGCGTGCCTGTGGGTGGGCGGCATGCTGTTTCTGGTGCTGGTCCTGGTGCCCGCCCTGCGGCGGCTGCCGGATCAGGCGCTGGCGGTGTTGCTCATCCGCGAAACCGGACGTCGCTTTCGTTCTGTTGGCTGGGCCACCCTCGCGGTGTTGGTCACCACCGGTACCACCAACCTGCTGGCCCGCGGAATCAGCACGGCAATGCTCGTTTCCCCGGACTTCTGGCGCTCGCCGTTCGGTTCGGTGCTGGCCTTCAAGCTGGGCGTCGTGCTGACCATCCTGATCCTGAGCAGCGTCCATGATTTTTATGTGGGCCCGCGGGCGTCCGAAGCCCTGCGCCGTCAACCCGATGATCCGGAGGCGCTGCGCCTGCGCGCCCTGGCGACATGGATGGGGCGGCTCAACCTGGTGCTGGCCCTGGTCGTGGTCGTATGCGGGGTCATGCTGGTGCGCGGGCGTCCGTGGTGAAGCGTAAACAAGGAGAAACGCAATGAAGAAAGTTGCTGGAGTTGCGTTGTTGCTGGCGGTGCACGTATGGGCCGGTGAAGCACCCGCGCCGGCTTTCCAAAACCTCCGTTATACCGATGATGCGGCCACCCGGGAGGCGGCGCTGATCCATCAACCACTCGATCTCGGCGAGCAGGCCTCCCTGACCATGGGCGGGCAGGTGCGGTTGCGGCTGGAAGACTGGAACAATTTTGCGTTCACCGCGGCGAATGACGACAACTTCCTGCTGTCCCGCGTGCGCCTGCACAGCGATCTCCGGCTCGGTCCGGGCTTTCGCGTCTACGTGGAAGGCATCAGCGCGCTGGCTACCGAACGCGATCTGCCCGGCGGGCGGCGTCCCCTGGACGAAGACTCGGCGGACCTGCTCAATGCCTTTGTGGATGTATCCACGGACCTCGGGGATGGGGGTCTGACCCTGCGCGCCGGGCGCCAGGAACTGTCGTACGGCAAACAGCGCTTGATCAGTCCGCTCGATTGGGCCAATACCCGCCGCACCTTTGACGGCGCGCGATTGCTGACCCGCACCGGCGACTGGAAGGTGGACGCCTTCGTCACCCGCTGGGTGCAGGTGGAGCAACACGATTTTAATGACGGCGATTCCGGTCGCGATTTCTACGGGGTCTACGCCACGCGGCCGGTGACCCCGTGGAAGGCCACCCTGGATGCCTATGTCCTGGGCCTGGAGCGCGATCTGGCCAAATTCGGGCCGGTGAGCGGGGCCGAAGAGCGCTACACGATCGGTTCCCGCCTGGGCGGCGCGTGGGCGGGCGGCCTGGATTACGACGTGGAAGGTGGCTACCAGTTTGGCGACGTCGGCCGCGCGGATGTGTCGGCCTGGTTTGTGGCGAGCCAGCTGGGCTATACCGTCCCGGATTGTCCGGTCAAAACGCGCTGGTTCATCGGCTTTGACCAGGCCAGCGGGGATGATGATCCGGCGGACGGGGAGGTCGGCACCTTCAATCAGCTTTTTCCGCTGGGCCACGCCTACTTCGGCGGCATTGATATCGTGGGCCGCCAGAACATCCAGGATTTCAGTTGCGGCGTTTCTGCGGCGCCCCTGGACAAGCTGTCCGTGCGCGTGGAAGGCCATCAGTTCGCCCGGGCGGAGAACACCGACGCCCTCTATGATGCGGGCGGCAATGTGGTGCGGGCGGGCGACGCGGGCTCGTCGCACGACATCGGCCAGGAAGTGGACGTGGTGGCGGAGTACAAGGTGGATATCCACCTCGCGGTGCAGGCCGGGTACAGCCACTTTTTTGCCGGCGACTTCATTGCCCAGTCCGGCGCGGACGAGGACATCGATTTCGTCTACGCGTCCGCCCAGCACACGTTTTGAACGGTCGGCGGGATCTCCGCGAGGGGGTCATTGCGGCCCCGCGGCCCGGTGTGCTATACACGCCCCCGTGTCTGCGCTCTTCTCGCGCAGCCGGGAGGCTAATTTATGACCACACCGCAGGCGGATATCGGATTGATCGGGCTCGCTGTCATGGGCGAAAACCTGGTGCTGAACATGGCCAACCACGGGCATACCGTGGCCGCCTACAACCGCACCACGGCCAAGGTGGATGAGTTCCTGGCCGGCCGCGCCAAGGGCAAAAGCATCGTGGGCGCGCGTTCCCTGCCCGAGTTGGTGGACCTGCTCAAGAAGCCGCGCCGGATCATGATGATGGTCAAGGCCGGGCCCGCGGTGGACCAGTTGATGGAGCAGTTGTTCCCGCTGTTGGAGCCGGGCGATATCCTGATCGACGGCGGCAACTCGTGGTTCCAGGACACCCAGCGCCGCCAGAAAGAGGTGGAGGCCCGGGGATTGCTCTACATCGGCACCGGCGTGTCGGGCGGCGAAGAGGGCGCCCTGCTGGGTCCCAGCATCATGCCCGGCGGCTCGCCCGCCGCCTGGCCGTACGTGAAGGCCATCTTCCAGGACATCGCGGCCAAGGTGGATGAAGTGCCCTGCTGTGACTGGGTGGGCGCGGACGGGGCCGGGCACTTCGTGAAGATGGTGCACAACGGCATCGAGTACGGCGACATGCAGCTCATCTGCGAAGCCTACGACCTGCTCAAGCGCGGCCTGGGCATGAGCGCCCACGAACTGCACGACGTGTTTTCCATCTGGAACGAGGGCGAGCTCGATTCCTACCTGATCGAGATCACCTCCAAGATCTTCACCCGGACCGACCAGGAAACCGGTCGGCCCATGGTGGATGTCATCCTGGACGCGGCGGGCCAGAAGGGCACCGGAAAATGGACCAGCAACCTGGCCCTGGAGCTGGGCGTGCCGGTGACCCTGATCACCGAATCCGTATTCGCCCGCATCATGTCGTCGCACAAGGAGGAGCGGGTGGCTGCTTCGGCCAAGCTGCGCGGGCCCAAAGGCGCCTTCAAGGGCGACCGGGCCAAGTATGTGGAGCAGGTGCGGCAGGCATTGTATGTGGCCAAGATTTGCTCCTACGCCCAGGGGTTTGCCCTGCTCAAGGCGGCCTCCGATGCGAATAAATGGAATCTCGATTACGGCCAGCTGGCCCTGCTGTGGCGCGGCGGGTGCATCATTCGCGCCAGCTTCCTGCAGAAGATCAAGGAAGCCTATGCGCGCCGCACCAAGCCGGCCAACCTGATGCTGGACCCGTACTTCAAGAAGATCGTGACCAAGGGTCAGACCAGCCTGCGCAAAGTGGTGATGAATGCAGCCAAGCTGGGCATTCCCGTGCCGTGTTTCGGGGCCGCCCTGGCCTACTACGACAGCTACCGCGCGGCCGAGCTGCCGGCCAACCTGTTGCAAGCCCAGCGGGATTTCTTTGGCGCGCACACCTACGAGCGCGTGGACAAACCTCGCGGCCAGTTCTTCCACACCGAATGGCTGGGTTGAGGATGGTGATCGGTGACCAGTAATCGGTAACCGGTCACCGATTACCGGGCGTAGCATGTACCCTGCCGACCTCACCCAGGCCCCCGTCCGCCCCCTGTTGCGCAGTATCGCGCTGCCGGCCGGGATCGGCATGTTCTGCAACACGCTGTTCAACCTGACCGACACCTTTTTTGCCGGGCGCCTGTCCACCGCAGCCGTCGCCGGCATGTCCATTTCGTTTCCGGTCTTTTTTCTCATTCTGTCCGCGGGCGCGGGACTGGGCACGGGCACCACGGCGCTGATCGCAAATGCGCTCGGAGCCCGGCAACGCGATGAAGCGCGACTGCTGGCGGCCCAATCCATATCCTTTGGTCTGCTCGCCTCCATCCTGCTCACCGCTCTCGGCCTGTGGGGCGCCGAACCGCTGTTCCGGCTGATGGGCGCGGAGGGCGACTATCTGGCCACCGCGCTGACGTATATCCGCGTGATTTTCTTCGGGTCCGTATTTTTTCTCGGGAGCTACAGCGTCAACGCCGGACTGGTGGCCACCGGAGACACCGTGACGTTTCGCAACGTGCTGGCCGGGGGCGCGCTGTTGAACGCGGGCTTGGACCCCTGGTTTATGTATGGCGGACTCGGGCTGCCGGCGATGGGCCTGGCCGGTATCGCGTGTGCCACGATTCTGGTGCAAAGCCTGACGCTGGCCTACATGCTGTGGCGTTCCGTGCGTGCCGGCATTCTGGGCCGCGACTCCTGGTTTCATTTGATTCCACAACCCCGCGTGTTTTGGGCTCTCTTCAAACAAGGCGCGCCCGCCGCGGTGAATCATCTGACCATTGCCATCGGGATTTTTGTGATCACGTTTTATGTCAGCCATCACGGCGACGCCGCGGTGGCCGCCTATGGCATCGCCACGCGCCTTGAACAGGTTGCGCTGCTTCCGGTGCTGGGGCTGACCTCCGCCACGCTGGCCATCGCGGGACAAAGCAACGGGGCCGGCCTGCCCTCGCGCGTGCGCGAAGTCTGGCACGCCGCGCTGCGCGAAGGGTGTCTGATCATGAGCGTCGGCGGACTCCTGATCCTGTTGTTTGCCGATAGCGCCATGCGTCTGTTTACGCGGGATCCCGGGGTGCTGGCCGCGGGCGTACCTTATCTGCGCATCGCCGCCCTGATCTCATTTGCCTATGTGTTCCTGTTCATCACCACCTCGTTGCTCCAAGCCGTGCGGCAGCCCCTCTATGCCATCTGGATCGGAATTTACCGCCAGTTGGTGGCGCCGGTGATGCTCTATCCGCTCCTGGGCAGCGCGATGGGCCTGCTGGGCTTGTGGATCGGGGTGGGGCTGGTGACCTGGTCAGCCGCCCTGTTCACGCTGTGGTGGGCGCATCGGAAACTAAGTTCCACGTTACATGTTTCAAGTTCCAAGTCGTCGCCCGACATGGAGACCGGAACCTTGTAAGGTTATCGTCCCTGCCGCGAACTCACGGTAATACGGAGACTGACTATGGCCAACAAAACCTATCCCCCCTTCAGCCTGACCCGCCTGTTGCGCACAGTATTTGATCCCACCCCGGGCGAGCGGGTGGCGATCCTGATTGACCTCGATGATCCCGTGGATGTGACCAATTTCCGCTTTCTGCAAAATTCCCGCTACACGATTCAGCGGCACGCGCACGACGTGTTCTATCAGGGCCTGCGCGCGGGCGTGGCCCGGGAACTGGCGCTTACCGGTGGCGAAATGTTCGCGTATCAAATGACCGGCGGCAGCAATCTGGATCTGCCCGATCGTGTGGTTTCCAGCGACGGGCGGGAGCTGAGTTTCGAGAAGGATATTTATCCCCACTACAAACTGATCCTGTGCATCTCCACCTACTCGGCCACCGCGCCTCTGACCGCGTTCGCCAAGCAATACGGATTCCGTGGCGCCACCATGCACGGCATGAATCGCATCATTCTCGAAAGTGGCCTGGCCGTGGATTACTTCGAGGTCAGCCGCGAGGCGGAGGCCTATCGCCTGGGCATGACCAGGGCGGATGCGGTCGAAATTGATTTCGGACTCGGCGGGAAAACCTACCGCCTCAACTTACGCCTGGATGGACAGGAGGCGCAGAAAAGCCACGGCCTGTGCCGCGAGCAGAAACCTGACATCGCCAACCTGCCCGCGGGCGAAGTCTACTTCGTGCCCACCGGCGCGGAGGGTCAGTTCCCGCACAAATACGAGGACGGCACCCTTGCGGTGATGCAGGTGAAGGACGGGCGCATCCACCGCGCGGATCTGCTGGCGGGAAATCCGCAAACCGTGGCGGATCACAACGCGAAACTGAAACGCGATCCGGTGACCGGCGAGCTGGGCGAACTTGGGCTGGGCACGCAGGAACTGCCGGTGTCGGGCAGCGATATTCAGGACGAAAAAATACTGGGCACCTTCCACGTGGCCACCGGTCGCAGCGACCATCTGGGCGGGCACCTGACGCCCGACATGTTTGCCGAGAAACAGAACGCCACCCACGACGACATTCTTTTTGCGCCGCACAAAGTCCCGGAGATCACGTCGTGTGAGCTGCGCATGTTGCGCCACGGAACCTCCACCGTGATCATCAAGGATTTTAAGCCGTCAGCCTATGTGACCGGCTTGTTGGCGTCCGCGCGAGGGTAGGGCCGGCGCGCCGCCGCCGTCCGTCCAGTATCATGAGCAGTCCCTACTACGAATCCGACGACGCGCTGGCCCAATATCTGTGGCTTCACTATGGCGGAACCGGTGATAGCGCGCCGTTTCCCGTGCGCTGTGTCACCCACACCCTGGACCGGGCCCGCCTGCCCGCCCGGGCTCGCGCCCTGGACCTGGGTTGTGCGGTGGGACGATCCGCCTTTGAACTCGCGCGCTGGTGCGAGGAGGTGGTGGGTGTGGACAACTCCCATCGGTTTATCGAAGCGGCCCGCCACCTGCAGGCCGGGCGGGAACTGGCCTATGAACTGGTGGAGCAGGGCGAACTAAAAGAGCAGTTCACGGCCCGTGCACCTGCGGGCGTGGAGCTTCGCCGGGTGCGCTTTGAGCAGGGCGATGCCCAGGCCCTGGGCTCGGAGTTGGGCGCCTTTGATGTCGTGCTGCTGGCCAACCTTCTCTGCCGACTGCCCGAGCCCCGGCGCTGCCTGGAGCAACTGGCGGCGCGGATCACGCCGGGCGGTCAGCTGGTCATCACCACGCCCTCCACCTGGAAACACATCCATACTCCGCGCGCAAACTGGCTGGGTGGTTTCACCCGGGACGGGAAAGCCGTTCGCACGCTCGATGGCCTGATGGAAATACTGTCCCCGGATTTTGCCCTGGTGCGCCGCTCCGACCTGACCCTGCTCATCCGCGAGCACGCCCGCAAGTTCGAGTACATCGTGGCGGAAGCCACGGTATGGCAGCGCGCGTAGTGCTCCCCCGGCGCGGCATCAGGGTCTCCCCGATAGGGTAATAGGGTTTTCCCATGGCCCTGTTTTGGTAAGCTTCCAGCATCGCATTCTGGAGAACCAAACATGAGCAAGTACCTTGATCTCGCACGCCAGCACGAACCCCAGTTGCTGGCCTTTATGAAAGACCTGATCGCCACCCAATCCCTGAGCAGCCAGGAAGGCAAGGTCATCAAACGCATTCAGACCGAGATGAAGAAACTCGGCTACGATGAAGTGCGGGTGGACCCCATGGGCAACATCATCGGTCGCATTGGCCGCGGCAAGCGGGTCATTGCCATTGATGGACATGTGGACACGGTGGACGTGGGCGATCTCAAGCAGTGGAAGACCGACCCGTTTACGCCGGTGGTGAAAAACGGCATCCTCTACGGGCGCGGCACCCAACTCAAGTTCTTTTTGAATTCCACATAGCGCGGGAAGCTCTGCACCGGTTGCGACCAAAACTCGGTAGCTTGTTTGTAATATTCGACGGCTTGTGTTAGGTTTTTCTCTTCTTCATATATCAAGCCGAGATTGATATAAGAAACAGCCAAGCTGTTTTTGTTCGATATCCTTAATTTATCTTTTTTTCTAATTGGTTTGTGGGGCGCAGATAAAATCCAATTCAAACGGCCAATCCTTTTCATCCTCATCTTTGTCAAAAAACTTTGCCGGAATAAGATTATTTTGGACTAAAGATTCACGCGCGATAGAAACGAAGGCAGCAAGCTTGTGATCGGACGAGGAGCAAAGGTTTACGATTTCATGAGCCGCGGTAAATAAACCAAATTTAGCTTTTGCTCTGATTACATTAAGTATGATACTCGATCTCAAAGCGTCTCCAGGAATTTGTTTGGCAGAATTTAATGCTTCGTTCAAAAATAAATTAGCTTCCTTTATTCGCCGAACCTTGAATACAGTTTGGGCTAAAAAAATAAACTGGTTTGCTCGTAAATCTGCCCTTTCTAGAAGACGAGCAACACTAACAGCATCATCAATGAAATTATTTGCTTCGTTTATATCTCCAATTTTAATAAACGTCTTTGCGAGGAGAATAAGAAGATTGAATCGAATTGTTGGATCTGGCGCTAAAGACATAGAGCTATTTGCCTCATAAGCTATCTCTTTTGCTTTACTATCTTCACCCATTTTAACAAGAGTTTGTGAAATCATTGCTAATGCCTGAGTACCTGCTTCGATTTTGCTTGACTTTCTACTTTTATCAAGTGCTTCGTTAATGATCTGTTTAGCTTTATCCACATTACCAAGTTGATATGTTTC
>CAYTVN010000156.1:0-8107 GCA_964441655.1 uncultured Verrucomicrobiota bacterium
ACGATGAACAGCATGATGCACATGGCCTTTATCGAGGGGGTCTGCGGTGGCGAGCTGCTGCTCGTCATGGTCGTGGCCCTCATGCTTTTCGGGTCCAAGAACCTGCCCAAGATTGCCCGCAGTTTTGGCCGCACCACCGAACAAATGCGCAAGGCGGTGCAGGAGGTCAAAGCCGAAATTATGCGTGCGGATGTGGACGCGCCGCCGCCGCCCACACCGCTGCCGGCCCTCAAGCCGGCCGCGCATTTGGAGCAGAAGGCGGAATCGAACCAGGGGAAACCCGATGAACCGGCGGCCGGGTGATCCTTCTGACGAGGGCGAATTGAAGCCCTTCATGGCGCATCTTGAAGATTTGCGCCGTCTGCTGATCCGGCTGGCTCTGGCCATCGCGTTAGGCATGGCCGTGGCCTTGCCGTTGACCCCGTGGATTCTTGGCATGCTGCGCGCCCCCTTGCGCGGTCTGGTGGACAATCCGGAGACCTTCCTGGTGTCCATGGATGTGGCGGGCGCCTTCACCTCGACCATGAGCATCGCCATGTGGAGCGGCTTGATTCTGGCCGCCCCGCTCATGGTGTTGATCATCGGCAGCTATCTGCTGCCCGTATTGACCGATCGCGAGCGCCAGGCCATGGGCGGCGTGGGCGTTTTAAGCGTGGTCCTTTTTGTCGGCGGTGTGTGGATGGGCTACCGCTTCACCCTTCCCTTTGCCCTGTCCGCCATGTTCGCCCTGAACAACTGGCTGGGCGTTCAGGCCCAATGGACGCTGACCAGCTACGTGACGTTTACCACCCAGACCCTGGTGGCCTTCGGGCTGGCCTTTGAAATCCCGGTCGTGCTGCTGATCCTGGGCCGCCTGGGTATTGTGTCCTCGCAGGCCTTGCGGACGTATCGTCGGCACGCCATCATCGCCGCGCTGGTGGTGGGCGCGGTACTTACTCCGCCGGATATTTTTTCCCAATGTATTCTCGCGATTCCGCTCATTCTTCTTTATGAAGGCTGCGTGTGGACGGTCTGGGCCTGGGAGCGCTCGGCGCGCCGGGAAGCCGCGTCCGCCGTGACGCCGGATGCCCCGACATGACCCTTCGACTGGCCAGTTATGGTGTGCGCGGTTTTGTGGGGCAGTCCCTGACCCCGCGCGTGGTCATGGATTTTGCCTCCGCGTTCGGCACCTTGGTGGACGGGCAGCGCGTGCTGCTGGGTCGCGACACCCGCTACTCCAGCCCCATGATCCACGCCGCGGTGACCTCCAGCCTGATCAGTTGCGGCTGCGAGATTCTGGACTTCGGCATTTGCCCGACCCCGGTGTTGCAATTTTCCGTGCGGCGTCATCAGGCCGCCGGCGCCGTATCCATTTCGGGTGGCCACAATGGCATGGGCTGGAACGCCATTACCTTGATCGGCCAGGAGGGCGCCTTCCTGGAGCCGGGGGGCGGTGAAACCGTGCTGGACCGGTTTCATGCCGGCGATTTCCTGAAGCGGGATCATCTCCATCTGGGCTCCATTCACACCGTGCCGGATTATTTCGGCGCGTATGTGAAGGCCCTGGCCGGGGTGGTCAATGTGGAGGCCATCCGCAAGGCGGGTTTCACCGTGCTCATTGATCCGGTGGGCGGAGCGGGCTGCCCGTTCCTGGAGGATTTCGCCCGTGCCCTTGGCTTCCGCCTGGTGGCCATCAACGCCCAGCCCTCGGGCTATCTGGCCCGCGAGCCGGAGCCGCGTCCGCGCAGTGCCCTGCAGATGGCGTCCTTTATCCAGCACGTGCAGGGGCATATTGGCTTTGTGTTGAGCAGTGATTTGGGGCGGCTATCCATTGTGACGGAACGGGGGGAGCCGGCCAGCGAGGAGTACACGTTTCCGCTGATCGCCCGTCATCTGCTGCTGAAGCGGCCGGGCGTGGTGGTCACCAACTGTTGCACCACCCGCATGATTGATGACCTGGCCCAGCGCTATCACGTGGGCGTGGAGAAAACGCCGGTGGGCCAGGCCTTTGTCATGGCCCGGCTGGCGGATGAGCAGGGCCGGGTGGGCGGGGAAGGCAGCGGCAGCGCGGCCCTGCCGGAATTCAGTCCCGCCTTTGACGGTTTCCTGATGATGGCGCTGATTCTGGAGAGCATGGCCGAGAACGGCGCCCACGCCTCGGAGCTGGTGCGGTCCTTGCCGCGCTATCACATGGTCAAGCGTCGGGTGGTGTGCAGCTCGCGCCAGGCCTACCGCGCCCTGGAGGTCTATCGGGAGCGGGCGGCCGCCCTGAACCCGCGCGCCATCAGCTTGACGGATGGCGTGCGCATCGACTGGGAGGATGGCTGGCTGCATGCCCGCGCTTCGCACACGGAACAAATGATCCGCGTGATTTCGGAATCCGAACTGAAGGCTACGGCTGAACAGCGGGCGGAAGAAGCCCTGCGGCTGATTGGACAGGTGACGTGAGCATGAAGGAAGCTCTCAAAGTAGGCGTGTCCGGCGTGCGCGGCGTGGTGGGCGAATCCTTCACCCCGCAGCTGGCCGCAGGGTTTGCCCAAGCCTTTGGCACGTTTGTCGGGCAGGGCCCGGTGCTGGTGGGCCGGGATACCCGCCCGTCCGGCTTCATGTTGAAGAATGCCGTGGTCGCCGGGCTGCAAAGTGTCGGCTGCAAGCCCATCCTGGCCGGCGTGGTGCCCACCCCGACCGTGTTGATGCTGACCCGGCACCTGGGCTGTCGCGGGGGCATTGCCATAACGGCCAGCCACAATCCCGCGGAATGGAATGCCCTGAAATTTGTGGATCGCAACGGGCTGTTTCTCGACGAGGGGCGCGCGCAGGAGTTGCTCGACATTTATCACCAGCAGGATTTTCCGCTGGTGGCGGAAGCCGATCTGCCGACGGTGGCCCGCGAAGCCTATCCCATGGAACCGCACTTCAAGGCCATCATGCAGTATGTGGACCAGGCGCTGATCCGGCGTCGCCGGTTCAAGGTGGCGGTGGATTGCTGCAACGGGGTGGGTGCGCTGCACAGCCCGTTCTTCCTGAGTACGCTGCTCGGATGTGAGGTGGTGCCGGTATTCGACACGCCCTCCGGCATCTTTGAACGAAATCCGGAACCGTTGCCGGGTCATCTGGGCGCCCTCTCCGCCGCCGTGGTGCGCGAGGGGTGTGATCTCGGCTTCGCCCAGGATCCGGACGGCGACCGCCTGGCCATCGTGAACGAAAAAGGTGTGCCGATCGGGGAGGACCTTACCCTGGCCCTGGCCGTCTGGCAGGTGCTGGAGAAACACGAGAGTGGGCCGGTGGCCATCAACCTGATCACCAGCAAAGCAGTGGAAGTAGTAGCGCGTCAGCGCGGGGCTGATGTGGTGCGGACGCGGGTGGGCGAAACGCACGTGTCGGGCACCATGCTGGAAATGGGGGCCGTGGTGGGGGGCGAAAATAACGGAGGGGTCATCATTCCCCGCATCCATCCCTGTCGTGACAGTTTCGCCGGCATGGCCATTGTGTTGGAACTCATGGCGACTTCCGGCCAGACCCTGTCCGCCCTGCGCGCCGAGATTCCGGAGTTCTTTGTCGTGCGCGACAAGATGGAAGTGCGACCCGAGCAGGCCCCCGGCCTGTTGCGGCATCTGCGACGGCACTATGCCGGGCAGCGCCTGAATTTTCTTGATGGCGTATTCATCGATCTGGAGGATGCCTGGGTGCACGCCCGGCGATCCAATACCGAACCGGTCATCCGGATCACCGCTGAGGCATCCACCCGCGCGCAGGCCGAACGGCTGGCCGCGGAGGTGCGCGCCCGGCTCTCCGAATCGTTCTCGGGATAGGGTTGCGGTGGTCAAGTGGCCGTCTGCATGGTACATACAACGCGGACATGAAACCCAACGTCCTCATCGTTGACGATAACGAGAAAATCCTTCAGCTCTACCGACGCCATCTGCTCCTGGCCGGCTACGAGGTGGTCACGGCGGCCACGGTGGCGCAGGCCCATGAGGCCACGGGCGAGCGCCGGTTTGATGCGATCCTGCTGGATTTGAATCTGCCCGACGGCAGCGGCCTCGATTTTGTGGACGAGGTGCGGCAGGCCAACCGGGCCGTGGCCATTGTGGTCATGACGGGGCACGGGGATGTCACAGTGGCGGTGGATGCCATGCGGCGCGGCGCTGATAACTTTTTGGTCAAGCCGGTGGATCTGGACGCGCTCCAGGTGTTCCTGGCCAAGGCGCTGGAAATCGGCAGCATGCGGCGCGGCCAGATGACACGTCGGCGCACGGTGAAAATGATTGAGCCGTATTTCGGTGACGCCCCGGCCATGCGCCGGGTGCACGACCTGGCAACCACGGCCACCCGCAACAACTCCACGGTGGTGATCTATGGCGAAACCGGTGCGGGCAAAGGCGTCCTGGCGCGGTGGATTCATGAACACTCCGAGCGGGCGTCGGCGCCTTTTGTCGAAGTGAATTGTTCGAGCCTGCGCGGCGAATTGCTTTCCAGCGAACTTTTCGGACACACACGCGGCGCCTTTACGTCCGCGGTGGAAGACCGGCAGGGCCTGATCGAGGTCGCGGATGGGGGCACGCTTTTCCTGGACGAAATCGGGGACATGGATATCGGGGTGCAGGCCCAATTCTTGAAGGTCATTGAAGAGAAGCGCTACCGGCGGCTGGGCGAAGTACGCATGCGCACCAGCGAGTTCCGCTTGATCTGCGCGACCAACCAGCGTCTGGAAGACCGGGTGCAGGCCGGGGCCTTCCGCCGCGATCTTTTTTTCCGGGTGAATGTGTTCCCCATAACGGTCCCGCCTCTGCGACAGATCCCGGAGAACATGTCCGGATTGTCCCGCAGTTTGTTGCGCTACCTGTCGTCGCGTGAAATCGAACTGGACCCGGCGGTTTTGGATGTGCTGACCAAGTATGCGTGGCCGGGCAATGTGCGCGAATTGCGGAATGTTCTGGAGCGGGCCCTGGTGTTGAGTTCCGGCCAACTGGCCCCGGAGCATTTTCAAGTGCTCTCGGAGCCGACCCTGTCGTTTGCACGAGGCCCCGAGGCCAACGGCCTCAATCTGGCGGATAGCGAGTGGACGCGTATCCAGGAAGCCATGACCCGCTTTGATGGTGATACCCGCAAGGCCGCCGATGCCCTCGGCATTTCACGCGCCACCCTCTACCGGCGCCTGGCTGAGTCGAAAAAGACCTGACGCCCGGCCACGTTGCGCTAGGTGGTGTCATTCCAGTAGCACAGGCCGGATTCCAGCCTGCATTCTCAATCCCGTTCTCATATTGAGAATGCCCGTCTCAATATGAGGCTGAAGCACCCGGCCGTATATTTTATAAATCGTTGATGGTTATGTAATTAAGATATTCGCCATGCTTTGGCACATGTCCTGCAAGTGTGTCTGTCGCGCGAGGGAATCGCACGGGAGACAGAACGATGAAGGCAGGACAAAAAAGCGGGTGGATGAGCGGAAGCAAGAAGGTTTTGGCCGCGCTCATCGTGTTGGTTATCGGTTGGTCCTTCGCCGAATCCGCTTCTGCCCAAACGCTGGCCACTGTAGCGAGCGCCCCTTCCAAATCCTGGATGCAGCGGACCTTTGGTCGCGAGGACTGGTCCACCGTAGCGAAGGCCTATGAGACGCCCCGCGAAATTTGCCACATGATTGAGCGCAGTGTTCGCTACACGGAAGAGAAGGCCGATCAGTGGTCAACCGCGCAGGACACGTGGGCCCGGGGCCGTGGCGATTGCGAGGATTTCGCCATCTGCATCCAGGAATTGTGCCGTCAGAGCGGAATGTCCGCCCGCGTTCATCTTTATTTCCCCGCGGGCGGCCGCGAGGGTCACGCCGTGCTGGTGGGGGAGTGGAACGGGAAAATGTGGTTTTCCAGCAACGGTTCGTATGAAGAGGTGAAGTCCGAAGACGAAGTGCGCGCCCGGGTGGCCCGCATGCTTTCCTGCAAGGCAAACAAGATGTGGGTCATGCGGTTGACGCAGACCGACGTTGAGAAGTATCTCGCCAAGAACTCCGCCCGCCCGCTGGAAGTGGCCGCCCGCTAAGACAGGGCGTCTGATCAAGGTGTGGAATCGCTCGTCCCGCCCACCAGGCTTTGCCCGGTGATGTCTTCCACCACAAAATAGATGCGCTGGGTGCGGCTTTGGGGATTCATGACCTTGATGCGGTAGACCCGGTTGGATTGTGCCTCGACCCAGACCGGACCGCGCGCCACCCCGTGAATATGTTCATACTGCACCTCCACCTTGGTCCGGCCGGGTAACACATGGACGGCTGTGGGGTAGGGCGACATCGAATACCACGGGCTCATGTTTTCGTCATTGATGGTCATCAGCGAAATCCGCTCAGTGGCCGGAGAGAACAGGCTGAACGTGTCATTCGTGGTGCCCACGATGGTGGCTACCTCCTGGGGCGGACGTTCGGGCCCATCATAGGCCTGGCGGGTGCTGACGGTGCTGCATCCGGTGGTCATCATGGAAACACACACCCCGTACAACAAGGCGATCGAGACTGCTTTCTTCACGGTAGTTCCTTTTCTGAAACTGCATCCAAGGTGGTTCAACCTCTCTAATCCTGCCTAACTTTGAGTCACCCGTGACCGCAACTCAAGTCAAGACCACAGGGTGTACAACGGTCAATCACAATGGATGTTGCGAGATTTTATACAGACCGTATGATAGCCACACAGTTTGTTTCGATGCGGTAGAGTGGCTGATCCACAAGGAGAATGGGCATTATGACAAGTCGGATTTGTGTTTCGTTGGTGGCGGCATCTATGGTGGCCGTTTTGATGGGGTGTGCCTCGGATCCCGTTCCCGGGAAGAGTCCGGTGGCCAAAGTTCCCGTCAAAGTGCAGGCACCCAAGCCCGAAGAGGCGAAGACCTCGGCGCCCGAATCCCAAAAAACTGCGCCCTCCAATGCCGCCCCCGCGATCGTTGTTGCCAATACCGCGGCCGCGCCGGCCGTCGAGTCGGAGAAGCCCGCGGCGGTTGCCCAACCTATTGTCTTTGCCAATACCCAGTCGTTTATGGCCACGGCACAGGCGGAAGGTTTGTCCACGGACATCAAGGATCTGCTGGAGATGGTGCGCAAGGTTTCGGTGGCGGTGACCGCCAAAACCGAGGTGGTGGAGCGCGTCGTCGAAGTTGAAAAAATTGTGGAAAAGCCGGTCGAGGTGATCGTCGAGAAGATCGTGGAGAAACCGGTGGACCGGGTGGTGGAAAAAATTGTCGAGAAGCCGGTGGATAGAATCGTTGAGAAGGAAGTCGTGGTCGAAAAAATTGTGGAAAAACCGGTGGAGAAAATTGTGGAGAAGGTGGTCGAGAAACCCATGACTCCGGCCGCCATGTTGAAGAAAATCGAGGACAGCCTGGCCTCGGACATATCCGGTCGTCGCAGCGGACTTAAGCCCTATCTGGCCAAGGCCAGCCTCTGCCTGCTGGACTCCGATTGCCGCCTCAAGGACGAAGACCTGGCCCTGCTCAGCGCGGATGACCGTGCGGTGGTGGAAGAGTATCGCTTGCTGTTCTCGCAGCTCGGGCAGCAGTTGGGTGGGGCGGATCGTAAAACCGACCGGGCCGCCCTGCTGGCCTCCGCTCAATCGCTATCCACGGCCTTGGGTGCGCAAGAAAAGGTCAGTGTGACCCGGGCGCTGTTGTGCAAAAATATCGCAGGTTTTGGCGGATATGAGACCTTTCCCAAGAACGAGTTCAGCCTGGCTGCGCTCCCCCGCATCCTGATTTATACGGAGTTGGCCAACTTCAAGACGCAACGCCAGCCGGATGGCCAGTCCGCGGTCAAGCTGGTACAGGAATTGAGTCTCCTCAAGCCGGGGTCGGGCGAGCGGCGTGCGGTTTGGACCGAACAGCCGGTGCAGATTACGGACTTGTCACGCACCCCGCGCCGGGACTTCTTCCTTGGGCAGGTGTTGCGAATTCCCGGGAACATCGAACCCGGCGACTACGAGTTGCAGGTCAAGGTGTCCGACCTGGCGGACGGGGGATTGTCGACGTCTGTCATCCCCCTGCGATTGGTCAAATAACGAGCGTGAGCGATCATTCGCATGGGCCGCGGGTCTGCACAGATGCATGAGGTTAAACGATGTTGATTACTGAAAACCGGGTTTGGCTGCTGCTG
>CAYTVN010000157.1:0-7970 GCA_964441655.1 uncultured Verrucomicrobiota bacterium
CACGATGGTGTTGCGGCTGTCGTCGGGGTCGGGGGGCAGCAGGGCGACCTCGCGCTCCTGCTCGGCGGCGGGCAGCTCGGCGTCCACCCGGGCCAGTTCCGCCTTCCCCATCTCCCGCATCTCGGGGTCATCGCCGTCCGCAATAACCTTGCCCTCTTCGCGGTCGCGCACCAGACGGAAGTATCGTTCGGCCACGTTGGTGACGTGGCGCAGGTTCAAATGCTCGGCCACCAGGGCGCGGTACTTCTTCTGGTTGGCCGCGGTGCCGGGATCGGACAGCTCCGCCTCCAGCACGGTCAGGCGCGCGGTCAGTTTATCGATGTAGGAGGGATCCAACATGGCGAGTGTTCTTTGGAGGCTTCACCGCAGAGACGCTGAGGGCGCTGAGAGCGATCCGCTTCTTCCGTGCTTCACTCTGCGTACTCCGCGTCTCTGCGGTGACTTCCTGATTGCGCCGCCGGAAAAAACAAAGCGGGCCAGCCGTTCCGTTGGAGGAAGCAACTGGCCCGCGATGGAAAAGCGCTACTTGGCGGCTTTGGCGTACTTCTTCTGGAAGCGCTGCACGCGGCCTTCGGTGTCGAGCAGCTTGGCCGTGCCGGTATAAAACGGGTGGCAGCTGGAGCACGAGTTGACGTGCAACTCCTTGCGCGTGGAACGGGTCTTCAGGACGTAACCGCAGGAACAGCGGATCGTCGCTTCAACGTATTCGGGATGGATATCTGCCTTCATGTCGTACTCCCCTTCAAAACCTTCAAACAGAACGGGTGACAGTATAGGACGTTTCGGGTCTTGGCAAGTGAAGATCGCCCATTGCGTCCACACTCCGGATTTTATGCTTCCCGGGTTGCAGAAGCACCCGGCCCGGGCGTATGCTTGCCGCGCGTCCGGGATGTTGGGTTCCGACCGCCGCTGAACGAATCATCGACCCCACGGTCCAACGAACCGGGTCGGATTCAAAATTACGCAACGTCTTGAGCCGGTGTCGGTAACAGGAAGAAAACTGAAACGCTTGAGGTGGATGATGTTACAACGCTTTACAGCCATTATGGGCTTGGTTCTGGCGCTCGCGGGCAGCGCTTCGGCTTTCGAGGTGCGGTATCGCCCGCTCTATCCCTCGCTAGATGATGTGATCACGATTGAAATCCGCGGGGTCCAACAGGGCGCCACCCTGCACTGGGGCGTGAACGCGGTGGGCTCGCAGTGGGAACAGGCCCTGCCCGAATACCGGCCCGCGGGGTCCACCGAGGAGGGTTCTGCCACGCGGACCGAAATGGAGGGCCCGGACGAGAACGGCGTGCTGCGGATCAAACTCGGTCCTTTCAACAATACCAACCAGCTGGTGCGCGCGCTGAACTTCGCCATCAACTGGAAGGACGGCCAGTGGTCCAACAAGGACGAGCTCAACTACAACATCCCGGTTTCCTTCGGCCGCATCACGGTGGAGCCCGAGCAGCCCACCATCAACGACCGCATCACGGTACGGGTGAACCGCAGTCCGGGCGCGGGCGGCCAGCTGCGCTGGGGCGTCAACGCGGAAAACGATTTGTGGCAGCCGCCCCAGAAGGCCTACTGGCCGACCGGCACCGCCGCCACCCGGGACGGCCTGGCCGTGGATACCCCCATCAGCAAACCGGACAGCAATGGCGTTTCCACCGTGGTGCTGGGCCCGTTCAATCGCGCCGACCAGGTGATCCACACCCTGCACATGGCGGTCCACTGGGGCTCCAACTGGGATACCGATGCCGGGCGCAACTACAACGTGGACATCTCGTTCAACACGGGCGACGACGCGCCTCGGGTGGCCATCCTTTCTCCGCTCAACAACGAGGCGGTGGTGGACAACCCGCAGGTGGAGCTCAATGCCGAGGGCGCGGACCAGGTGGAAATGTGGTTGAACGGCCGCACCATCGCCTCCGTGGCGGAGACTCCGTTTGAACTGCGCATCCCGTTCAAGCAACTCCGGTTCGGGCGCCATCAGCTGACGGCCCGCGCGGAGCGCGACGGGCGGGTGGGCATGCAGCAGGTCAATTTCTGGAAACTCCCGCCCCACCGGGTGGAATCCCTGCCCCCCGGCACCCCGTGGGGCGCCACCGAAAACGGCGATGGCACCGTGACCTTCGCGCTGCATGCGCCGGAGAAGCGCTTTGTGTCGCTGGTCGGCGACTTCAATAACTGGGACCCGTTTGCCGACATGATGAACGCCTCGCCTGACGGCACGTGGTGGATCACCCGCCCGGTCTCCAACGGAGTCTCGAAATACCAGTACTGCATCGAGGGCCGGCGCTTCCTGGCCGATCCCTACTCGCGCGACGTGAGCTGGATCATCCCCGAAACCGGCGAAGAGGGCTATCAGCCCGAACACGCGCGCACCGTCCTTCGGGTGGGCCAGCCCGCCTTCGTGTGGACGGCCACCAACTACGTCCGGCCCGCGCTGAGCAATCTGCTCATCTACGAATTTCATCTGGACGATCTGGCGCCGGGCGGCGGCTTCACCGGCATCATCAGCAAGCTCGACTACATCAAGAGCCTGGGCTTCACCGCCCTCGGGCCCATGCCGTGGACGGAGTTCGCGCACGGCCACAGCTGGGGCTACAACCCGGCCTTCCACTTCGCACCGGAATCCGCCTACGGCACGCCGGACGACCTGAAGCAGCTGATCAACGCGGCCCACCAGCGCGGGCTGGCCGTGATCATGGACGCGGTGTTCAACCACATGGACCGCAGCTCGCCGCTGTTCCAGCTCTACGGTCACGACTACCGGAGCAGCCCGTATTTCCGCGAATTCAAAGGGGAAAACTGGGGCTTCCCCGACCTGGACCAGCCATCGCGCGCGGTCAAACGCTACTTCGAGGACGCCATCACCTACTGGCTCAAGGAGTACCGGGTGGACGGGCTGCGCTTCGACGCCACCCGCTTCGTGGAGTGGCAGGGCTACAACGACTGGGGCGCCAGCTGGTTCGCCTATGTGGGCCGGCAGGCGGATCCCGCGAGCTACATGATTGCCGAACACATGCCCTCCGACCCGGAGTTCATCAACGTGACCGAGATGGACAGCACGTGGCACGACTACTTCCGCTGGGGCATCCGGGGCATGATCGAGGAAGCCCGCCTGGATCGAAACGAGTTTGCGCGCATCATGGACCCGCGTCAGGTGGGATTCACCAACGCCCTGGAACGGGTTGCGTACACGGAAAGCCACGACGAAGAGCGCGTGATGTTCGAGCTCGAGAAGCGCGGCTTCACGCCGGACGAGGCCCGGCGCCGGGCCGAACTGGCCCTGGCCCTGACCCTGACCGCGCCCGGTCCGGCCATGATTTATGCGGGCCAGGAATTCGGTGAGGACACCCCGAAGGTGGTCGGTTCCAACCCCATCAACTGGAACCGAACCCAGGGCTGGTTCAACCGGCGCAACCGCCGTCTGCTGGACAACACCCGCGAACTGGTGCAGTTGCGCGCTTCACACCCCGCCTTGCAATCGGGCGAGTTTGTGATGACGCAGGAGGAGGCGCCGGACAGTGTAGCGGTGTACGAGCGGCGCGACGGGGAAGCCGTCGTGGTGGTGACCGCCAACTTCGGACGGCGTTCACAGAAAGTTACGGTACGGCTGCCCCACGGCGGCAGCTGGCGCAACGTGCTGGAGCGTGAGACCTTCGAGCCCAACCGGAACGGCAACACCACCGTGATGCTGGAAGCGGGCCAGGTGGCGGTGCTGGCCACCATCAGCCACTCGCCCGCGGAAACACAATCCGCGGAAACCTCCGCCCTGCCCATCCCCACCCCGCCCCTGGCCATTGCCCCGTGAAGCGGGGCTGACCGGAGAACAAGACGTCGTCCACACAGAGAAAGCACATCCATGAACAAAGTAACGCCCTTCCTCATGTTCAACGATCAGCTCGAAGCGGCGATCGCGTTCTACACCGCGACGTTTCCGAATTCCGAAGTACGCAACGTTGCCCGCACCGGGGAGGATGGTCCCATCCGTTCCGCCGAGTTCGTCGTGGGTGGTCAACTTTTCATGGGCTACAACGGAGGTGCGTACTTCAGCTTCTCGGAAGGGGTCTCGCTCTACGTGGACTGCGCGGATCAAGCTGAAGTCGATGAATACTGGGACAAGCTCGTGATGGCAGGAGCGAAGCCAACGGCCTGCGGTTGGATCAAAGACCCCTTCGGTCTCTCGTGGCAAATCGTACCGAGACGATTCACCGAGCTGATTGGCGATAGGGACCCCAGGAAGGTGAAAGCTGTGATGGACGCCATGATGTCCATGGTGAAACTCGACGTGGCAGAGCTCGAGAGAGCCTACAACGAGGCGTAGTCGTGATTCGTTCCGCGCGCGGTCAACGCAGCAGGTCGGATTTGTCGCTGGAGCGGCGGCGGTTGAGGAAGGCCATGCCGGCGAAGGTCACGCCCACACCGATCACTACACCCAGGACCATCTTGAGCCAGCCGCCGGAGGACGCGGGATAATCCTCCACGCCGGCCTCGGTATTCTCGGCCGCTTCCTCTTCTGAAATACCACCCTCGGTGTCCGCAACATCCAACACCGAGGTGGAGGTGACTGTCGGCGCGGTCACCGCGGGCGCGACCGGCGCCTGCGCACGGCGGGGCACGGCAAGAAAACCCTTGGCCAGCAATTCCGCCGCCTTGGCATCGCGTACCTGGCGGCTCGCGCTGCCCATCACCACGGTAATAATGCGCACGCCTTCGCGCTTGGCCGTGGCCACGATGGAGAAACCCGCGGCGCCGAAATAGCCGGTTTTGAATCCATCCACGCCATCCACCGTGCCCAGCAATTTGTTGTGGTTGCGCATTTCGAACGTGTTGTTGCGGAACCAGCGCACCTGGGTGGAGGTGTAGCGGAAGACATCCGGATACTTGGCCAGCTCGCGGGCCAGCAGGCTGAGGTCGCGCGCCGTGGTGGTATCGGGATCGCCCCCGGTGGTGGGCGACGGCGGCAGACCATGAACGGACGTGAACTTCGTGCGGGTCATGCCCAGCGCCTTGGCCTTCTCGTTCATCAACTGCACGAAGGCTTCCTTGGAGCCCGCAATCTTGATGGCCAGCGCGGTGGCGGCATCGTTGGCCGACTGAATCATCAGCGCGTACAACATCTCATCTATCGAGAAGACTTCCTTCTCGGCCAGATAGACCTGGGAGCCGCCGATTTTGGATGCCTCCGCGGTCACCGGCACCGCGTCTTCGAGGCGCAGCACGCCCTGCTGCACTTTTTCCATAACGATGAGCAGGTCCATCAGCTTGAGCACGCTGGCCGGATAACCCACCGCATCGGCGTTGTCCTCGAAGATGACCTGCCCGGTGTCGGCATCCAGAACAATGGCGCCCAGATACGGATCACGCGCCACCGTGGCCACCTTGGCCGGGGCCCATCCAGCCAGTCCAACCACCAACAACACAACCGCGAAAAACAGACGTTTCTGCATAGGATTCACCTGATGAGTTAAAGGACCCGTACCGTCCGGCAGAGCGCGGGGAGGGTCAAGCGGAAAGCGCGGCGCGCAACACATGCGCATGAAGACGGCGCACCCTCACGCCGCAACGGGACGCGGGCGTCCCGTCTCCACTACTTGTAGTACGGATTCACGCCTGCCGTGTGGTCGGTGGCGTCCACGATATGGCGGACCTGCGGGGCCACGCGGCGGATGGCGGATTCTATGCCCAGCTTGAGGGTGGCCTTGGAGGAGGCGCAACCCTGGCAGCCGCCGCCCATCTCCACATGCACGTCGCGGCCGTCCACTTTCACCAGCCGGACAAATCCGCCGTGGGAGGCCAGCGCGGGGTTGATCTGCTCTTCAAACAACTCTGCGATGATGCCTTCAAGATCGTCGATCGGCTGGCTCTTCAGCGCATCCACCACGGCGTCGGCCACCAGCGCGCCGCCGCTGGCGTAGGCGGCGCGAATGGCCTTGCCGATGGCGGGGGCAAACTGCTGCCACGGTTCCGGGGTGTGCTTGGTCACCGTGATGGTGGAGCCGGACACGGTCACCCGCACCACGCCTTCCACCTCGAAAAGAAAATCGGCCAGCGCGGAGCCCTGGCTGTCTTCCGGTTGGTTGAAGGAAACGGTCCAATCCTCCAGCACCGGCTGCTCCACATGGAACTGGCACTGGGCGGGATCGGGGGTAAGTTCGCCGGTAATTTTGATGGGGCTGTCCATAGGTGGCCTAACCATACCTCGGGTCCGGGCGAAGGCAAGCCCGCGGGAATTCCCCGCAATTCCAATTTGGATTTTTTGCAGGCTTGCGTATAGTGCACGCGGTGCCTGCATGGAAATTAACGCGCATGTTTTAGAGTGGCTGAATCTGTTGGCCCGCTGGATCCACGTGATCGCGGGCATCATGTGGGTGGGCAATTCCATGCTGTTCAACTGGCTGGATCGCAACCTGCGCGATGCGGACAGCACCCATCCGGCAAAATTCGGCGAGACCTGGCTGCTGCACAGCGGCGGCTTTTACCGGGTGGAAAAATTCAAGGCCTCGGCCGACACCCTGCCCAAGCTGCTGCACTGGTTCAAATGGCAATCCTACACCACCTGGATCAGCGGCACCTGCCTGCTCATCCTGATTTATTTCTCCGGCAAAGGCGCCTACCTGATGGATCCCACGGTCTCCAGCCTGGGCTTTGGCGATGCCGCCGGACTGGCCATCGCAGTGCTGGCCGGGGGCTGGATGATGTACGACCTGTTATGGCGGGTGCCCGGTATTCCCGTGGTCGTTAAGAATGTGCTGACCCTGGCCCTCATCGTCTTTGCCGCCTGGCTGCTATGCCATCAACTGAGCGGACGCGCGGCCTACCTGCTGATGGGCGCCCTGCTGGGCACCTTCATGGCGGGCAACGTGTTCTTCCACATCATCCCGTCGCAGAAGGAAATGGTGGAAGCCATTGAGGCCGGGCACGACCAGGACATGCGGCTGGCCGACCGGGCCAAGCAGCGCTCCATCCACAACAACTATTTCACCTTCCCGGTCATCTTCGCGATGTTGAGCAACCATTACGGCGGACTCTACGCGCACCACCTGAACTGGGTCATTCTGCTGGTGGTGTTTACGGCCAGCGCCCTGCTGCGCCACTTCATGAACATCCGCTTCCACTTTGAACACTGGCGCGAATGTTTCGCCGGCACCTTCGCGGTCGCGGCCGCCATCCTGGTCTTTATCTTCAACACCGACGCACCCGCCGGCCGGGGCGTGCCCTACACACCGCCGGAATACATCCACCCGTCCGTGGGCGAGGATGGCGTGGAGCGCGTGCCCTTCGCGCGGGTTTGGGAAGTCATCCACCACCGCTGCACCCCCTGTCACTCGGCCACACCGACCGACCCCGTATTCGCGGCGGCCACCGGCGGCGTTCACTTCGATTCGCCGCAACAAGTTCAACACTACGCGCCCCGCATCAAGGAGCGGGCGGTCATCCAGCAAACCATGCCGCTGGCCAACAAGACCAACATCACGCCCGAAGAACGGGCCCTGCTGGGCCTCTGGATCAGCCAGGGCGCGCAACTGGACTGATTTCCCGTAAGGGATGAGGCGTCGGCCCTGAAGTAATGGGCATGAACCTTCTTCGCCAGAACTTGTTCGCGTCCGCCCGGATATTTCACCGCGGAGACGCGGAGGACGCAGAGAATCGCTTTAAACATGGGCGTTTGTCGCTTAGGGAGCACCCCAGCCACCGGGACTACTTGGTTGTGCAACGTGGCAAATCGGGCGTTTTGCCTCACCCCATCCGGCATTCTTCTCCGCGGACTCTGCGTCTCTGCGGTGAGGCAATATGCGCGCTTGCCGTACTCGGGCTGACAGGCTGTGCTTCCATCCCGCCGCCGCCCACCGTGCCCAGGGTGGAACTGGAGCGGTTTATGGGCGACTGGTATGTGCTGGGTGGCATTCTGACCCCGTTTGAGAAGGGCGCCCACAACGCGGTGGAAACCTACGCCCTCGACGAAAAAGGGCGCATCC